>JAPLNL010000017.1 GCA_026692905.1 Planctomycetota bacterium | reverse complement strand
TTTATTCAAAGCTTCCTAGTCTTGATGTTCTTTACAGCGTTCGTCGGTTGTGGAGGCGATTCGTACGGCCCAACGGGCAAAGTTACTGGGAAATTAACTTTGGATGGCAAACAACTTCCTGCAGGTTATGCGGTCTCGTTCATGCAAATGGAGGCTGGATTTCTGGCTTACGGGATCACTGATGCAGAAGGCAACTTCGAAGTGAAGTCATGGAATGATGGTAAAATGCCCGTCGGCAGTTACAGCGTAATGATTGCACCGCCAGGAGGTGAAGGGGACACAGCGAGCGTGTCTGCAGAAGATCGCTTCGAACAAGGCAGAGCGTCCGGGAAATCCAAGATACTCTTTCCCGCTCGCTATCGTGAGACTACCACAAGTGGTTTGAAATACACGATCGCAGAAGGCAAGAACCACTTCGATATCAACCTTGAACCCAAATAGATTGCCGAAACACAGAGCCAGAACTCGACACCAAAGCCGAGTCTATTCAATCGTCCTTCGAGGAAACTTTTCTGCGTTCGATTTTTCTGCCTAACTCTAGGTCTTACGTTTCAGCAAATTGAACACTCAACTTCGACGGTGTTGAGTAAACTAGAGTCTCCGATTTTGCCATCTTCCATCGCACGCGTTCGCTGCTGCATGGGCACTCCTCTCTCCTTCGCTGGACTCCAATCGAATGAAAATAACTCACCACGGCGGCCATACTGGTGTCACCGGCTCTTGCCACGAGTTGCACTACGCCGATTCGAGATCGGTTTTGATTGACTGCGGCATGTTCCAAGGCCAAGATGCTCGCGGTCGCAGCGGGATGGAAATCGACTTCCCTATCAGCGACGTACAAGCGTTGATTTTGACTCACGTCCACATCGATCATATCGGTCGCATACCCTATCTCTTTGACGCTGGCTTCAACAAACCCATTTATTGCACCAAGCCGACAGCTAAGTTGCTGCCAATCATGATGGAGGACGCGATGCGACTTGGGATCACCCGCAATCGACGCGTTATCAAGGAGTTTATGGATGAATTGAAGCGACTCATTAGGCCGATTCCCTATGGCAAGTGGACCAATTTGCAGACTGGGAAATCGCACGGTGAAGCTCCTGACGCAAGTAGCAAGCAGTTGGAGTTCCGGTTCCAACAAGCTGGCCACATTCTTGGCTCCTCGTATGTCGAGACCCAATGTGGCGATGAACGCTATGTTTTTAGCGGGGACTTAGGATCGCGTTGCACTCCGATCTTGAACGACCCAATCAGCCCGGAACGTGCGGATGTGCTCGTGCTCGAAAGTACCTACGGCGATCGCATTCACGAGGGACGCGAGACGCGTCTGCATCGGCTTGAATCCATTTTGTGTGAGACGATGCAGAATAAAGGCGTCACGATCATTCCAGCCTTCAGCTTAGGCCGTACACAGGAGTTGCTATACGAAATGAATTTGATCATGGAAGAGATCGGGCACAAAACTCAGTGTACCTTGCTTAAGCAAATCGATGTGATCATCGATTCGCCGTTGGCACTCAAACTGACCGACATCTACGAGCAGATGCGAGAGTTTTGGGACGAAGAAGCCCATGAGGTTTTGACGATCGACAAATTACCCCTCGTCTTCAAGAACTTAGTCGAAATCGATCGCGGCGCTGAACATCATCAAACGATCAACTATCTATTAAAGTCCGGCAAGCCCGCCATTGTGATTGCCGGTAGTGGCATGTGCACAGGAGGTAGAGTCGTCGACTATTTGAAAGCCTTCCTCGGTCGCGAAAATACCGACGTTGTCTTCGTCGGTTTTCAGGGGACCGGTACGCTCGGTCGAGAGATCCAAAAATGCGAGGGGGGAAAAGGCAAAGTTTGGATCGACCATCAAGAATTCGAAGTCAAAGCCAAGACGTACACGCTTCATGGTTATTCCGCCCACGCGGACCAAAGCGATCTTCTCCGCTTTGTACAAGAGATCCCCAATAAGCCAAAAGAAATCAGGCTAGTACACGGCGAAGCCAACGCAAAAGCAGCCCTAGCAGAAAAACTCAAGAGTCTTGACTACAACGTAACGTAAAGTCGGTTTGTTTATTCGTTTAACAGTCAGCCGAAGGCGTACTCAATTGACCGTACGCTAACGGTGGCAAGTCAATTTTGCGGATACGGACTTTGGATATAGGTCGTTTTGTCCGGTTCGGGCTTGTCCCGTCCGGACACCGCTCTGGTGCTCTAAGGGGGCCGCATGATGAAATGACAACTCTGGCTTCGTCGCACTGCCAAGGGCGGTGCGACGAAGCCGGAGTTGTGCGATCGGGTGACGTGAATCTAGAACTCCAAAGCTGCGGACGGTGGGGGCAAGCCCCAGCCGTCCTGAAATGCTTCACCGTGTTTACAAATGACATACACTATGCCGACCCATGACGACACCAAGACCATTTTTTCGACTTCTTTCGTTCTTTTCGGCAAATCCAAACCCAACAACAACCCCAAATGCAATACGCAATCCATCCACTCAACTTCACGACCTCCATCGCGTTTCTGTTCGGACTTTCGCTCTTTGCGAACGCCCAACTCAACGACTGGACGATCCAAACGATCGCTGGAACCGGCACAGCAGGATTCAGCGGCGATGGTGGCCCAGCGCTTGAGGCTCAGCTTGACAATCCATTCGGAGTCGTTCGTGGACCTGACGACTGCATCTGGTTTTGTGAATACTCTGGGCAACGCATTCGGCGCATTCGGCAAGATGGCAAAATCGAGACGATGGCTGGCAACGGAACCAAAGGTTACTCAGGTGACGGGGGACCTGCGTTAAATGCCACTTTCAATTTGCCGCACGAAATTCGTTTCGATAAAACAGGAAACTTTTACGTTGTCGACATGATGAACCATGTCGTTCGTAAAGTCGATACAAAGACGGACCTCATCTCTACCTTCGTCGGGACGGGCACGATGGGATATTCCGGCGATGGCGATTCCGCGAACAAAGCGCAATTGAACAAACCGCACAGCATTCAATTCGGACCCGATGGGCAGCTTTACGTGTGCGATATCGGCAACCACGTCATTCGAGCCGTCGACAGGACTACCCATCGCATTTCGACCTTCGCGGGAACGGGGAAAGCGGGTGCGACTCCAGACGGCTCCGCTATTTTCGGAACGCCGCTCAATGGCCCCCGATCCATCGATTTCGATAGCCCAGGCTGTTTATGGTTAGCAACTCGCGAAGGGAATCAGGTGTTCCGAATGGACTTAAAGTCCAATCGCATTTTCCACATGGCAGGAACTGGTAAAAGCGGATTCGACGGCAATGGTGGCCCCGCAAAGGACGCAACCCTAAAGGGGCCCAAGGGGATCGCGATCGATAGTCAAGGTAATGTCTGGCTAGCTGACACGGAAAGCCATAGCGTTCGCAGGATCAATGCCAAAACCGGGAACCTAGAACTCATCGCAGGCACGGGCAAACCTGGTGATGGCCCGGACGGCGACCCATTGCAATGCAATCTTGCGAGACTTCATGGCATCTTTGTAGATTCGGACGATTCCGTCTACATCGGCGACAGCGAAGCCCACAAGATTAGAGTCTTGCGCAAAAGTGCACGGCGATCAGAGCCATGATTCGCCCCTATCGCGAGAAGACACGAGTCAAGCCCCCGAGTATGCTTAGTGAACATCGACGACGCGAGGGCCTAGTACTTCGAATCGCGGTGTGATTCCAAGTCCCGGCAAATCACTTGCTCTCATGAAGCCGTGGTCGCGTTGCGGAGCGCCTGTCGCAGTACTAACTGTCACGTAACTATTGAAGTCCGTACTGGTAAAGCGGTACTCTTCCGGAGTGCTATGGGCCAAATGGGCGATGGCTGCGGTGGTGATATCGCCACCCCAACTGTCTTCGAGTGTCATTGCAATTCCCATAGAAACGCAAAGATCACGGGCTTGTTTGGTCTTGGTCAAACCACCTAGCTTACTGATCTTTAAGTTTACGACGTCCATGGCTAAATCCGCTTTGCAGCGCAACAGCATCTCCAAGCTATCGATGTTCTCATCGAGAACAAACGGATGATCCGTGTGACGACGGACAGCCAGACATTCTTCGTAGGTAAGGCAAGGCTGCTCAATATAGACGTCGACGTTTTTCACTGCCCGCACGACACGCATGGCTTCGTGCTGTGTCCAACCCGTGTTCGCATCCGCAACCAATCGCTCGTTCGGAGAGAGCATGGCGCGCACTGCATGGATTCGTTCGATATCGGTATCCGGATCGCCGCCTACTTTCAATTGAAACCTCGTGTAGCCCTCTGCACGATAGCCAGCTACTTTTCTCGCCATGGTCTCCGCTGACTCCTGCGAGATCGCTCGGTATAGCCGGACGCTTTCACCAAATCGACCACCCATCAGAACACAAACAGGCAGCCCTGAAACTTGGCCGAGAATATCCCAACACGCGATATCGATTCCCGATTTCACGTAGGGGTGGCCTTTTAACGCTGCGTCCATGCGATGGTTCAGCTTCGCGAGCTCACACGGGTCAAAACCGATCAAATGTGGGCCAAGCTCTCGTAGTCCAACGCGAACACCTTCGGCGTAGGCAGGCAAGTAAAACGGTCCTAGCGGACAGACTTCGCCATATCCGACGAGGCCGGTATCCGTCTCGACTCCGACAATCGTACTGTCAAAAACTGAGACCGATTTGCCGCCCGACCACTTGTAAGTTCCCTCATGCAAAGGCAACTCGACACGATGCGCGAATATTCGAACAATCTTCATTACTTGATTCCAACGGATGAAACGTGAAAAGTTGTTTGAATTGTACTTGGAACTACAAGGGCCGGGACGAAGGTTGCAATTATTATCGTTTTCCCAAACCGTCGTTTAACAGTCAGCCGAAGGCGTACTCAGTTCGATTGGTAGTACGCCTACGGCTGATTGTTAAACGAAATGCCCAACCAATTTGCTTCTTGAGAGGGTGAGGCTCCTGCCGAACCTTTGCGCCGCTGGCTCGGCAGGAGCCTCGCCCTCCCGAAACTCTTGACTGGTCTTGGCTTTGCAAAGATGCTTGCAGCGTTGGGATCAGAGTCTCTCGCACATGCTCCCACTACGCAGCTGAGCTTACAGGTTTCGGCTCTAGCTTTCGTCACCCAACGAACGAAGGTGGTCGATCACCTCCTCCAACTCGGTGGTCACCGCTCCGGGTACTCTGCCTCCTCGGTTGCATTCCGAAAGCAGCAGCAAATCCTTGTAACTTTTGTTCTCTCGCAAACGTCGATGAGCGCGAGGACCGATCGAGCTATCAAGGTCGCCATTCGGGCTTGTCCCGCTGACGTCGCAAGTGCTTGGCGTTCTAATCGGCTTGGCGCATTGATCGTGTATTAGCGCACCAAGCATGTTGCGAACGCTGGGCTCAAGGCCCAAGTTCGCTGCACTCAGGTCTTCAATCAAGTACAATTTCACGAAAGCGTTCCGTCCTTCCGTTCAGGCATCCAGCAAACGCACCTCAGTATGAAACTTCAAGCACTTCTTTTTTTATTCCTCTTCGTTTTCGCTTGCGATGCGTTGGGATCGGAACCCAAACCTATGAACGTCGTGGTTCTGTTTGCGGATGACTGGCGACACGATACCCTTGGTTGTGCCGGTAACCCGGTGGTGAAAACGCCAAACCTTGACCAAATGGCCAAGGAAGGGGTTCGCTTTACACACAACTGCGTTACCACATCGATATGCGGGGTCAGTCGGGCCACGCTATTGACCGGCCAGTGGATGTCGCGACACGGAAACAAAGCGTTTGATGTCTTCAAAACCCCTTGGTCTGAGACCTATCCAGGGCTACTCCGGGCCAATGGCTATTTTGTGGGACATGTTGGCAAGTGGCACAATGGAAAGTTCCCCAACGAGAACTTCGATTTTGGTAGATCGTATTCCGGAACGCACTGGATCAAACAAAAAGATGAAACCGAGATTCATGTCACGGAGAAAAACGAAAGGGACGCGATGGAGTTCCTTCGGTCAAGGCCAACGGACAAACCGTTCTGCTTAACGTTGGCATTTTTTGCGACGCACGCCGAAGACGGAAACCCAAAGCAATATCTGCCACAGCCGAAAAGCATGTCGCTCTACCAAGATGTCCATGTACCGGTCCCGAAGACGGCCTCCGACGAGTACTTCAAGCGACTTCCGCCGTTTCTTGCGAACGAAAAAAATGAAGGACGAAATCGATGGCACTGGCGATTCGATACCCCGGAACGTTATCAGGAATACATGAAAAACTACTATCGACTCGCGTCCGAAGTGGATGCAACATGCGGTAAAGTCATCGCTGAACTCAAGGCTCAAGGACTCTACGAGAGCACCCTCGTCATCTTTACTACAGACAACGGTTACTTCCATGCCGAGCATGGACTTGCCGACAAATGGTATCCGCATCAGGAGAGCATCCGCGTGCCGCTGATCGTTCACGACCCACGCATGCCCAAGGCCAGAGCAGGCGAAACAAATGATGAGTTTACCCTAAATGCGGATCTCGCACCGACCATACTAGCAGCGACCAAAATCGCGGCTCCATCCAAAATGCAAGGCCGGGATATTGCCTCTCTGTACACGAGCGATAAACCTGTCCAATGGCGCAGCGAGTACTTTTACGAACACGCCACAATTCGAAACACGGATTTCATTCCTGCATCGGAAGCGCTGGTCCGGAAAGACTGGAAATACATGTTCTGGCCCGATTTTAACCAGGAGCAACTATTCGACCTGAAAGCAGATCCGCTGGAAGAGAACGACGTTGTGGCGGACGCAAAGAACGCAAACGTGCTTGAGCAAATGAGAGAACGATTTGCTCAACTAAGGGCAGACGCAAAATAATCCCCCGGTCAATACATGGTTTGGGGGGAGCCGAAAAGAACGAAAGAATTCGAAAAAAGAAATCGCAGTTTGCGGAGCATCCTACCTGGGGTTTCGTTCGCTTTGCGAACTTTACCCCAGGCTGAAAAATCCCATCGTATTCGCGATTCAATCGCAGAAGATCAGTACGGTTTCGGTGTGACGACATGGTACAGGCGAATGAAGAAACCGATGTGTTGCATTCGACTCTTGGTCAGAGGAAAGAGAAAAACCGGCCTTTTTTGCGTTTTTTTGGCTTTCGGGCCCGAGTTGCGCAACAAGTGATCGCTATGAAGTTCTCAGCAGAGCCACTGGCAAGTAGCGATAATTATTTCTCGAATTAGAATGGGGTGGTAAAGTCCTCTCGCTCACAACTTCCCCCCCGCTCTTGAATGAATTTGGATCGCTGTACAATGCTTTCGCGAATTGCAATTGGTCTTGGAGTCTTGGTTTGGATCGTTGGAATGGAATTCTCCAGTGGAGCGTTAGCTGTGGCGGCTGAAAAAGAACTTTCGACGGTGCAATACCGACTCTCGTTTCGACAAGCCGAAACGCATCGCGTCGATATCGAAGTCTCGGTTCCCTCCGATGGCAAAGCAGAAATTGAATTCATGATGCCGGTTTGGACTCCGGGTAGCTATCTCGTTCGGGAATACGCACGCCAAGTTGAAAACGTTGCGGCGGTGAACGGCAAGACCAACGCCGCGCTCGTTTTGAAGAAGAAAGACAAAAACCATTGGCTGGTCGAAACGGCGGGGGCTGACGAAGTTTCCGTGCGCTATACGTTGTACTGCCATGAGATGAGCGTTCGCACCAACTGGGTCGAACGCGACTTCGCTTTCTTAACGGGTGCGGCAACGTTTCTAACTCGGTCGGATATGCTCCATCACCCCCACGTTGTCCGCATCGATGCCTTGCCGAATTGGCCAAAGGTTGCGACGAGCCTTGCCGTAAGTGATGCTCGCGATTTGTGGACGCGAAGAGCCGCCAACTACGATGAGTTGGTAGACAGTCCGATTTTGATGGGAGCCATCGATATTCAAACCTTTGAAGTCGGCGGAGCCAAACACCATTTGGCCACGCTCGGCGGCGAATCTTTTTGGGACACAGCGACGGCAGCCAAAGATGTTGCCAAAATCGTTGAGGTCGAGCAAGCGTTTTGGAGAGAAACGCCCTACAAAGAATATTGGTTCTTGAACTTGGCCACAGAAACAGGTGGCGGACTTGAACACGACAACAGTTGCGTTCTCATGACAGGTCGATGGGCTCAACGTCAACGTACTAAATATGCGGACTGGCTTGGCTTGGTATCGCATGAGTTCTTTCATGCATGGAACGTGCGACGCTTGCGCCCGAAAGTCTTAAAGCAATATGACTACAACAACGAACAGTATTTCCGAGAGCTTTGGGTCGCCGAAGGCATCACGAGTTACTACGACGAGTTGTTTGTCGCTAGAAGCGGCCTCTGCAAACCCAAAGAGTATTTGGACAAACTTGGAAAGAACATTGCAGCGGTCCAAAACGCGCCAGGCCGTTTAACTCAAAGCTTAGCCGACAGCAGCTTCGATGCCTGGATCAAATTTTATCGTCCTGACGAAAACGCCAACAACAGCCGAATCAATTACTACCTTAAGGGAGCTTTGATAGGTGCGCTGCTCGATGTGGAAATACGATCAGCGACGGATGGAACCAAGTCCTTGGACGACGTCATGCGTCAGCTGTGGCAATCCCACCGCGATACAGGTTACACCAACGAGGACTTCAGCAACATCGTGACGCAGATCACGGGTAAATCTTATGATGCTTGGTTGAAGCAGAGCCTGGAGACAACCCAAGAGATGGATTTTTCCAGGATGCTAGATTGGTACGGACTGGAATGGAAAACGCGTGAGCCAGACAAAGACGCACCGGCGGACAAGCCCGTGTTCGGCAATGTTTTCGTCGGGTTGGATCTGCAGGCGGTTCAGGGCAAAGCGATGGTGGACAAAGTCACTCGCGACTCGCCAGCCAGCTTGGCAGGCTTCAATGCGGGTGACGAGTTCATCAGCTTCGACGGCTACCGAATCGCCGCGGAAACATGGACCGAGCGGCTCAATTCGTATCGTCCCAACGATGTCTGCAAGTGCTTGGTCGCCCGACGAGGAAAGATCGTCGAACTGTCGCTGAAGTTAGCTCCCGAGCCAGAAACGAGTTGGAAGATCGCGCGAGTGGCCAAGCCATCGGAAGCTCAAGAAAGGCGATGGAGAAACTGGCTGAATTTGCCCGAACCCAAACCCGAAACGGAAAAGCCCACGGAGCCAGCAAAGCCCACGGAACCAGCGAAGGCGAGTGAGGAAACGGCCAAGTGATTTGGCTTTCGTTTGTTCGCCAACCGGTAACCGATTTGCCGTTGCTACACTTGGATACAAAGTGTACTAATTCTAAGTCTTATGACAGAAGAAAAAACCACCACCGACCCTCAGGCCATGAGCCATGTCATCATCTACACCGATGGAGCTGCGGAACCCAACCCAGGGCCAGGTGGATATGGCGTCGTATTATTGGCTGGCAAGCACCGCAAGGAACTGTCGGGTGGCTTTCGACGCACTACCAACAATCGCATGGAGTTGATGGGGGTCATCGTTGGCTTAGAAGCGTTAACGAAACCGTGTCTTGTCACACTGTATAGCGATTCGAAGTACGTTGTTGAATCGGTGGAACGGGGTTCGGTTCAGAAGTGGAGCAAAAACAATTGGTACCGGACCAAGTCCGAAAAGGCTAAGAACGCAGACCTCTGGGAACGATTCCTTGTGATCTATTCGAAACATAAGGTGCGGTTCAAGTGGGTAAAGGGGCATGCTGGCGTTCCAGAAAATGAGCGCTGTGATGTGCTCGCAGTGGCTGCTGCGCAATCGTATGACACGCAGCCCGACGAAGGGTACATTCGAGAGGTCCAAGCTAGCGGCGGGACCATTCCCACCATGGCAGCATCGCTCGTGCATAAGGACGCTGCCAGCGCGGCGGCTGCCAGCAATATAACGCACAAAGAGGCCGGGGAACCTTGTCGTAAATGCGGAACCCCGATCATCAAGAAGCCGACGAAACCCAAAGCGCATAAACCAGGGCAGACATACTATTATGCCTGGTATCTAAGCTGCCCAGGCTGCAACACAATGTACATGGTCGACGAAGCCAAGCGCAAAGTGTAATACAGGCTCACGCACAGCAGCGAACGTGGGCCTTGAGCCCAATGTTCGCAACATGCTTGGTGTGCTAAAAGGTCATCGCTCGCTCCGCCGTGTAGCACGCCAAGCATTTGGTTTCCAAAAGCCAACAGAACACCAGACCGCTAACGGCGATTAGAATGTGACGAGCGGCATTCGAGACTGCCGGCCAAGCTGCGCAATGTTTTCACCAGGAGAGTCACTATCACTTCCAACTCACATGAAGCCGGGAAACCAGGGCTTTCAAAAGCACCGTTGATTGGTCTTTTCTCCCTCGTCTGCTTGGTCGTGGGAAATATGATCGGTGGTGGGTTGTATGTTGGAGGGTATTGGTCCCTCGTTTCTCTCAAGGATGCTCGTCTTGTCCTGATCGTTTGGCTGGTCGGCGGCTTACATGCGATTTGTGGTGCGATCGCTTATGGTGCGATTGCAAATCGATTGCCGGTTTCAGGCGGTGAGTATTCTTACTTGACGCGATGCGTTCACCCAGCCATCGGATTTGTCGCAGGTTGGATTTCGATCATCGCGGGCTTCACGGCCCCAATTGCCGTGCCGGCTCTATTGATTGGGAAGTTTCTTACCGGCACGGAAGCGACGACGAATTCCGTCAAGGTCATCGCCACGGCAAGCATAGCTTTTGCGGCCATTTTGCATGGCTGTCATATTAGGCTAGGTGCTTGGTTCAACAATGGGGTGGTCGCCGTGAAGCTCATTTGCTTTGCGGTCTTCCTGTTAGTTGGCCTCCCTTTTGTCATGCGGGGGACTTACACCGGATTGCTTGTCGATGCCTCAGTGCCTGTTGACGAATTGCCAACTCTCGCGGCCCGATTGCTCGATCCAACCACGCTGCTCCAGATGGTCGCGTCCCTGTTTTACATCTCCCTCGCTTACACCGGCTTTAATGCGAGTATCTACCTAGCTGGCGAAATCGAAGGGCCAAGCACTTCGACAGGGAATACGAGGAAACTGGTAAGCCGATCGATGTTGCTTGCAAGCATCTTGGTTGTGATCATTTATCTCTTGCTGAACTATGTGTTTCTCTATGGCATGAGTGCAGAGCAAATCGCAGCCTCGGGCGAAAGTTATGTGGCACCAGTCGCCCAAAACATCGGTGGCGACTGGCTGGCTTTTATGATTCGGACTGCGATTGTCCTCTCCGCCGCAACAAGCATTCTGGCGATGATGGCGATTGGCCCCATGGTTTATGCACAGATGGCGGAAGATGGCAATCTGCCCAAGTTCTTTCGCATGTCCGATCAAGTTCCAAGGACGGCAATCATGGTGCAAGCGGTCTTGAGCATCATTGTTGTCTGGATTTCTCAAATCAAAGATATCGTGACTTACCTAGGTTTGACTTTAACTGCATGCGGGGCGTTGGCTGTTTCCAGCGTTTGGATTGCTCGCCGATTCATGGCGGAGCAAAGTCCGATCAAATGGTACGAGCATCTCGCAGCGGCCATCTACGTGGGAGTTGCCGTGCTGCTGTTGTTGGTAGCTGGTTCCTTGGAACGCGAACGCAATTCGTTCTATCTCTGTGCAGGAACCTTTGCAGTTGGCTTGCTGATCTATGGCGTCAATGGAGTGCGCAAGCGTTACCTGAGTTGAAAACAGTTCGGCACAGTTGCAATTTCGAAAATCGCTCTACGCTTCGCGAGTCAAGTACTCTTCCAGTCTTGCATACGATTGGACCAGTAGGTCATCCAACTCCGTCAAACGACGCTGGTCTTTCACAATTTGAGCCTGAGCCTTCTTGAAATACTCAGGTTCGGCCATCTTCGCATGAATCGACCGCTGCTCTGCTTCGTACTGCTCGATTTGAATCGGGAGTTTATCTCGTTCCTGCTTCTCCTTGAAGCTCATCTTTTTGCCCGATGCAGCAACTTCGGCAGGAAGTTGGGATGGCGATGAATTGGATTTAGCAGAAGCGTTCGAGGTATTGGCCTTTTTGCTCGCGTCTGCTTGGGCGGCTATCTTTTTGCCGGACTGCCTCTGACGAAGCCAATCGTCATAACCTCCGACATATTCTTTGACTCCCTCCTCTTCGAAGACAATCGTACTGGTCACCACGTTATCCAAGAACGAGCGATCGTGAGATACGACCAAGACGGTTCCTTCGTAATCGACCAGTCGCTCCTCCAACAGCTCCAGCGACTCGGTGTCCAAATCGTTCGTCGGTTCGTCCATTACCAGCATGTTCGCCGGTCGCGCGAACAACTTCGCCAGGAGGAGTCTGTTTCGTTGACCGCCTGAGAAAAACCGGATCTGAGATCGAGCTTGTTCGGGTGTAAACAGAAAGTCTTGGAGGTAACCGATGATGTGTTTCGATTTTCCGTTGACGGTGATCATGCTCTTGCCTTGGCCGACATTTTCCTCGGCCGTCTTGTCGAGATCGAGCACTTCGCGAGTTTGATCGAAGTAAGCTACCTCCAGCTTTGTCCCCTGTCGCACGGTTCCCTGCAGCGGAGCCAACTTTCCGAGCAGCCCTTTCAGCAGAGTCGACTTGCCAGCTCCGTTACGACCGATGATACCGACTTTGTCGCCTCGCATAATAGTCAAGTCGAGCGGTGGAATGATGACCTTATCGCCATAACCAAAAGATGCGCCGGTGAGGCTGCAAACCAACATACCGCTTCGTTCGCCAGCATCGATTTGCATCTTGACATTGCCCTCGGTCGTACGACGTTGAGCACGTTCGGATCGCATCTTTTCAAGAGCTCGTACGCGGCCTTCGTTTCGAGTTCGACGCGCCTTGACTCCTGTTCGAATCCACACTTCTTCTTGGGCTAGTTTCTTGTCAAAAAGAGCTTGCTGTTTTTCTTCCGCATGCAGTGCCAGTTCTTTGCGTTTGAGGAACGTGGGGTAGTCACAGGACCAATCGAAAAGCTGCCCTCGATCGATTTCCAGGATGCGTTTGGCGAGTCGAGTCAAAAAAGCGCGATCGTGAGTTACGAACAACAGCGTACTTGGTAGCGAGCTGAGAAACCCCTCTAGCCATGTAATTGCATCGATGTCCAAGTGATTCGTGGGCTCGTCGAGCAGTAGAACTTCAGGCTTGCTCACGATGGCCTGCGCGAGCAAGACACGGCGTTTCATACCGGTGGACAGGCTTTGAAACTCGACGCTTCCGTTGAGTTCCATTTGCGTCAAGACGCGTTCGACGAACGTATCCCGTTGCCAATGGTTTTCGATTTCATTCATTTCGTCGGGCAGACCACGGGCCACGACTTCTTCGACCGTACCGAGAATATCGAGCGGCACGTCTTGAGGAAGAACTGCGACTCGAGTCCCTTCGCTCATTTCAATGGTCCCGGATTGAGCCCGCTCCTGGCCAGAAATCAATCGCATGAACGTGGTTTTTCCACAACCGTTACGACCGAGCAACCCGATTTTTTCGCCTGGTTCGATTCTACATGAGACTTCGGAAAGTAAGCTAGGACCTCGATAGCCGATGGTCAATTCTTGGATCGTGATCTGCGGCATTCAGCGAAAAACTCTCAAATTCAGTTCCGAACAGCCTGCGAAACTCCAGCAGGCTCAAATAGGCGAATGAACAATATATTCGCAATCTGGCATCGCTCATACCCAAGAAAACGCGGTATTTTTGCGAGTCGTCGCCGCACATCACCACGATTACTGCGAATCGCAGCCAATGCTCAACTGCAAATCTTCATCTGCAAGGTGCCATTCGGCCCAAAGTTCGATTCTCTGCCCCTCGGCCTGCAGACGGTTTAATTTGGCTTCGTACTGGCTCGCTAGATTCCCTTGCACTTCGCTCAGCTTCTCCAGTTGCTCGATTCGCATTTCCCAGTTTGCGATCTGCTCTCCCGACTTTACCCAACGCAGTGCCGCTGTTTTCTTTTTCTCAAATGCAGTTTCAACCTCCATCGCAACCTGCTTTGACCGCTCGGCAATCAAACCGTCCAGCCACGACAATCGGGCAGCCACCGCGCATTGAATCTCAGCTTGGCTACGCTTGGTCCGCAACCATTTGGACCAGAATGGCTTGGGCTGGGGCAAAGCTGGCACTCCGCTCAGCATCGCCCCGATTCCATCCCAAACGGTGAGCGTTTCCGCATTGACCCGTTTTCTTAGTCGATGCAACGTTTGGATATCACAGCGACATCGCAACGCTTGTTGAATATGCTCACAAACTTCCTGATCACTTGGGACAATTTCTTTGGGCTCAATAGGAGCATGACGACAAGCGTTTTCAGTACCGACTAGTGCTGCTAGCTGAGTTCGAAGCAAAGCGATTTTGGATTGATTCTCAAGTCGCTTGTCATCCAGTTGAATCTTGAGCCGATGACCAAGCAAAGGGTCAGGAATCGGTATCCCCTTTTCGACCAATGCCGCTTGCGCTTTTTCTTGTTGCCCGAGCAAGTCCATTGTCTCGATCATCATCCACTCCGCCGACAAACATGCTGCAATGCCGTAGTGCAACTTCATCGCGTTGCTGGATGCCGTTTGCTTCAATCGATAGGCAACCGCCGATTGAAACAATCGCATTACCTCAACTGTGGACTCACTCCCATTGCAAAGCAAGAGAGCCTGGGCCGACCGCGATTTGGAATCCGCCGTAACCAAGTTTGCTGGCCCGCATCGTTCAGCCGCAATCTGACCAATCTGCTTCGCAGACAGCGACGCCGTTTCGGCCTCGAACGGGGCTGGGATCGAATAAGGTAGGGAAGAGCTGACGAGGAACATGCCCCGAGATTGAGATTGCGTTTCGCTAGCCAACTCGGAGGATTGAGCGAACGCGACCCTTGGTGCGGTGAAACACGACACAAGCCAAAACGCGAACAGAAACCGAAAAACTCGGTCCTTTGCGTCTCTGACCCTTATGCCTGTCCCTGACCTTGCCATCTGCGTCAACTTTGCGTTGTGACCCTTTGCTAGCGTATCTTCCAAATGCGCATCCGATAGCTTGTAGATCGATTATCCCGGAGCCGTATATGAAGAGGAGTCCGGAAATACGCATGGTCCGCGTTAGGCAATTTCTACTGTCTCGGGGAGAGCGAGGCCACCGCTGTAAACATCTTTGCAAAGTCAATTCTATTGAAAACCTTAGGGAGGGCGAGGCTCCTGCCGAGCCAACGGTCCAAAGGTTCAAAGGTTCGGCAGGAGCCTCACCCTCCCGAGCAATGAATTGCTTAGGTAAACTTGTTGGAAACATGTTTACAGCGGTGGCCTCACCCTCCCCGAGGAATGAATGGGTTGAGAGTTCTACTCTAACAGCTTGATCGAATCGCTTCCGCCAGAAGTAAGCATTCCAACGCTTCGATACACGCTAATCTTGTCGCGTGAATCTGCGATATCAAGATTTCGCATGGTCAGTTGCCCGATGCGATCGGTTGGTGAAAACTCGCCTTGGCCACTTTCCATCGTGAGTCGCTCGGGTTTGTAAGTAAGGTTGGGGCTACGGGTGTCCATGATGGAGTAGTCGTTTCCTCGTCGAAGCTCCAATACAACTTCACCCGTGATCGCTTTGGCGACCCAACGCTGCAAGGTTTCTCGCAACATGATGGCTTGCGAATCAAACCAGCGGCCTTCATAAAGCAGTCGACCCAAGCGGCGGCCCATGTCTCGATACTGCTCCATCGTCCCTTCGTTGTGAATGCCGGTGATTAAGCGTTCGTAAGCGATGAAAAGCAACGCCATTCCAGGAGCTTCGTAGATGCCGCGACTCTTGGCTTCGATGATTCGGTTTTCGATTTGGTCGGACATCCCCAAACCATGCCGACCACCAATCGCATTTGCCTCAAGGACCATATCCACTTGCGAGGCAAATGTTTTGCCGTTGATCATGATCGGCTCACCGGCTTCGAAAGTAACCGAAACGGTCTCGGCAGGAACGGCGCAATCTGATTTCCAGAAGGGTACACCCATGATTGGCGAAACGATCTTGATGCCGCGATCGAGCATCTCGAGATCTTTGGCTTCATGTGTCGCGCCCCAAATATTGGAGTCGGTCGAATAGGCTTTTTCTTTGGTCATGTGATAAGCGAGTCCGGCCTTTTCGAGCAACTCGGACATCTCTTTGCGACCACCGAGTTCACGATTGAACTGCTCGTCCAACCATGGCTTGTAGATTTGCAGTTCGGAGTTTGCGAGCAAGCCGTAACGGTAGAAACGCTCGATATCGTTTCCTTTGTAAGTGCTGCCGTCCCCCCAAATATTGACGCCATCTTGCTTCATGGCTTGGACCAACATGGTTCCGGTTACAGCCCGCCCGATCGGAGTTGTATTGAAGTAAGGAACGCCAGCGGTGGTGATGTGAAATGCACCGCATTGGAGCGCCGCGATCCCCTCTTTGACGAGAAGCTCACGGCAATCGATCAATCTCGCTTTTTCGGCACCGCATTCAATCGCACGTTTGGGGATGTCGTCGTAGTTGGCTTCGTCGGGTTGACCGAGGTTCGCGGTGTAGCAATACGGAATGGCACCCTTTTGACGCATCCAATAGATTGCAGCACTCGTATCGAGCCCGCCCGAAAAAGCGATTCCTACATTTTTCCCAACAGGAAGCGACTGCAGAATTTTTGACATGAAAGGTTAGATTTTTTGCGAATGACGGTAAATTCGGTCCGCGGATGTGCCGCGAGCCCATGAAGAATGAGTAGTGTAACTCAAAACCCGTAGAATCAAACCACTTCGCTGTGCCCAGCAGGATTTCCAAGTCCCTGAGCCGTGGGCGCTACCCCGGTTTTCAAGAGTGCTCGACACTCGTCAAGAACCGCGGCTAACGCCGTGGGGCGGGGAGCCGAATAAGCATTGACGCACCGGTCTGTCAAAGGTCTGTCAAAGCGGTGCGGGTTGGCGGCTCGACAAAATTTGCCGCGGCCCCCATACATCATCACTTTTGCGACTGGTTCACAAGTGTTAGTCGCTATCATATTGGCGGTGTCTTGATGTTGGTTCACCAAGTTTTTGCTTAGGATGTATGGGATGTTTACGAAATTACGAATATTTTTGGGGATAACGTTCTGTGCGTTCGGCGCAACCTCTAATGCGCAAAAGCCGAATGCTAATTCTACTTCGGCCAGAACGGAGCTCACTGCCCAAGATCGTTTGGCCGCGTCCACCAGCCTTTACAAAAGCATACGGACGTACTGCGATAATGGATTGTTGACGCAAGAATTTAGTATCCAAGGTCGGCAGATCAAGAATGAGATGCCGTTTAGAACAGCGTTCGAACGGGGCGGTCGATTTCGTTGGCAGTTTCGGCATAGCGCCACTCCAGGTGCCAAGCCAGATCAACTGTTCGCGATTTGGTCATCGGATAGCAAGTCCTTTGATTCCTTCTGGACGCTCAATAGTAAAAGACAAACAGGTCAGAAGCTCGATACACCCTTGGCCAGCGCGACCGGTATCTCGGGTGGAGCAGCAACTGCCATAATTCCGCTACTGCAGATCGATAAAGATGGATCAGCATGGGGTATGATGACCACCGACTTACTCAAACCAGAAGTCGATGGGCAAGAAGAAGTCGATAAAGTAAAATGCTGGAAGATCAAAGGCAAGGCAAAGTTCGGCGATACAAAGATCTCGCTCTGGATCGATGGCGAAGGACTAATTCGCAAAATCGACACTGAGACAGTTGTCGATCCGTCAAAAATATCGGATGCGGTTAGCAAAAATATCCTCAAAACGCCAGTATTCACTACTTACACTACTATTACTTTCAAGCCTGTCATCAACGAAGCGAAAATCGATGACTCGAAGTTCGCGCAAGAAGACAAGTAATTTTTGCTCCGCAGGCCAACATTCTGCTTCAGCATGTTTCCCAGTGCGAGGTGGGTTGCGCTCGGGGAGAACTGGCCTCAAAGTCCAAACTCGCCCATCCATGGCGGTGACGTACCCAAACTTTTTCACAAGCGTTGTTTGAAACGTTACAATGTCCTTTAGGTCGAGCGCGCAACCCCAAAAGTAATGCAGCGGGCGCATCGACTACTTAGTCCAACAGCTCGCTGCTTCCATCCCACCTAGAAATCGAACAGAGAGACAATCAAATGAATGTAACAGCATATTCGAAAGTGATTTTTGGACTCGTGCTTTGCGTTAGCGGCGGAGCACTCTTTGCTTCTGATGTGGACGAGTTACGAGAGCGGGCAAAAGTGATGCGATCCAAAGCTGCGCACTTGGCCGAGCAAGGAAACAAGGATCAAGCCCACGAGATCGAAAAAGAATCCACAAAACTGCTGGAAATGGCTGAGCGACTCGAAGCGAAATCCAAAGGCAGGCCAGAAAAGCAAGTTGGTTTTGGCATCGACAAAGAAAGATTGATTCTCAAGGACCGCCAACAGGATTTGCTAAACAAAGCGCGAATTATGCGAGACGAGCGCGCCCCTGAGTCGGAGTTAATGAAAGTTCGCGAAGAAATCGCCGAGATCGAACGAGCCCTCAATAAAATCCAGGCTCAACACGCTGAGAGAGGCGAACATCGCCCTGAATTCCGAGCACAAATAGAAAAGCTCGAAAGGGTCGGTCAACGTTTGCATCATCTACGAGTTGCCGCCGAACATCTCAAATTGGCCGAGGAGCATGATATGGCTCACAATCTAATGGAGAAGGCCGCAGACATCGAGCGAGACGTGCATGCGGCCAAACTGCGATTGGCAGCCGAGATGCACGAAAACTCGGAACATCATAGAGCCGATCGACCGGATCTTGTCGCGAAACTGAAAGAAGAGAACGAGCGTTTGAGAGCCGAACTTCGAGAGCTCAAGCGGAACTCAGACAAACGATAGTGAATAACAAGATGGTTCAAGTCACGCCGGTTTTGCGATTGGGTTGCAACCCGACGGTAACATTGAGCACGGCACCGATTCTCACGTTTTAGCCGATTGGTAGCCCACCCGGTTCTCGGCCTTGCGGCCCCAGACTCAACCAAGTTCAAGCCAACGCTGGATGAAGCGCCATAGTGACGGATACGATTGAAAAATCGATGGTGGTGTGGCCTGCGGATCACCATGCTCGCGAAGCTCCTTCACGGCGATTTGAGTTCTGCGATCGAACAACTGTTCGATCGTAAAGCGCTTGCCATCTTGCAAGGCCTTGGTCAAGTCTTCGAGAATCGAGTCCGGCGTCTTGCTGCGTATCAATGCGCACTCGCCAAGCCGATAGCCATGCTCCACGAGCCGAACGGTCCACCGCCAATCCTCGATCATCGGCGCAGTCACGTCCCGACCAGCACTTGCATCGCTGACCGTTGCACGCGGCAATTGAGCTATAGGTCGGACAGGCTCGTCGCTCGTCGTGAGAGGCTGCTCTTTTCCCACAGAGGAGATTGGTACCGCAGTGGAGATTGGTTGTGTTTGCAGCCGCTCTAATTTGGGGCTAGTCTTCACGGTAACCGACGTCTCGATTGGGTCGCTCCAGTCTTGGGGTTTAGACGGAGTTGTTATAGCAATCCCATTCGATTTCTCAGCCGCCAAAAGGCACTGATGCACATAGAGCATGATCTTGGCCGGCATCTCAACGGTTCCGGCAACAAGCGCCCGCCCCTGGTCCGAAATACTGACGGTTACTTTACCAACGCGCAGCTCTGAAATGCAAAGCAATTCAACATCCAGCATCTGATCCAAAAAACCAGAAGCATGCGACTTCTTCCACGACTTGAGGATTCCAAACTCAGGCAGTCTTTGCAAACGCAAACCTTGTACCGCTTTGCTCTCCACACCAGACAGGTGCTGCGACAGAAGCGTCTTACTCAAGTAACCATGCGTTCGCTCAACCGCTTTGAGAATGGTGACAATCAAATCGTAGGCCGGTTTGGTCTCGCTCGGTAACAGCGATGTAGGGAGTTCGTCCTCTTCGGAATCGTTTCTTTTTTTGACCGCAGGCTTGCTTTCCTTCGATGAAGCTGAAGTCGATGCCACCAAAGTCGATGCAGGAAGAACTGACGGCGGCAATTTGGTAGCAGAAGGCTCAACGCTGGGATTGGCTTTTGTCTGGGCCGCAGAGTTTTCTAAAGCAACTGCGCCGACAGCTCCGTTTACTACGGGCATACTTTCTGTTGGCAAAGCTCTTGGCGATTTTGCTTTCGACTTCTTTTCTTTTGCACTGGGTTCAGGCAAGCCCGTGACCTTGGGCATATTCGGCCACCCTATCTTGCCCTGACATCGATCGCAGATTCCACAATTGGAAGCCGATGCGTCACCAAAATACTCAAGAATGGTCTTCTGTCTACAAGATCGACTTTGCGCGTAGGAGACCATTCTGTCTAGTTTTTCGTAGTCGGATTTTTTTCTTGCCGCGAGTGTCTCATGATCGATCTTCAGCTCGCTAAAGGGCACATCGCGTCGACGAAAATGAATGGCTCGTCCCCGAAACGGAGGCACATACTCAAAGCTATCCAGCTTGCAAAGCTCTCGAAGGGTACGATTGAGTGCATCGCGATCCATCTGCAATTGTTGCATCAGCCATCGAGGGTGGATGTAGACCGCTTCTTCTCGCCGGTCACCAATGGCCTTTTCTACCGCTCGCAACACAGTGCGTTGGACGTTGGCGGCTTTCGGAAGCAAATCGAGCAGCGTCGGCAGCTTGCTATCGATTCGAAACATGGCTAGTCCACCTGACATTTCGAGCCGTTCCATCACGCTGGTTCTGCCGAGAATCTGCAAGCACGAGTTGATCGCTTCCGTGGTCGCTGGAGCATTGGTTAGCTCGCGAATCTCTTCGGCTGTTAACTCGATTGGGTCTTCCGGACGCTTGACGAGCAATTCATAAACCGACTCCAGGAGCTCACGAGGCGGGTTCGCGTTCTCAATAAAGAACTCTTGGATGTAGCGATCTTGGGGACTATAAAGCAAGACACACTGGGAGGGCAAGCTATCGCGGCCCGCTCGACCTGCTTCTTGATAGTAGGCCTCCAATGTCCCCGGCGTGTTGTAGTGAACCACATATCGCAGATCGGACTTGTCGATCCCCATACCAAACGCATTGGTGGCAATAATGACCTTGAGCTGGCCACCCATGAATTGCTCTTGGATGAGTTTGCGTTGCTCAGGTAGAAGACCAGCGTGGTAGGCGCCCACGCTGATCTTTAACTCCTTGCCGATCTGGTCGACGAGTGCTTCGCAGCGTTTGCGTGTCGCAGCGTAAATGATTCCAGCGCCGACTTGGTCCTTGATGAAATCGAGCAACTGCTTGTCTTTTTCTCGATCGCCCATGCAGAGCATCGAACCAAGATAGAGATTGTCTCGCGCAAAGCCTGTGATGAAATGTTTGGCGACGCGAAGCTTTAATGAGTCGACGATATCCTGTCGTACTTTGGGCGTCGCGGTGGCTGTCAGTGCCACGGTCTGAACGCCACCTAACGCCTCGCGAAAACGGCCGAGGCGCTGGTAGTCAGGCCGAAAGTCGTGTCCCCATTCGCTAATGCAATGCGCTTCGTCCACTGCCAGCAGTTGAATGGGAGTGGTCCGAATTGCGTCCAGGAACCGAGAGTTGCGCAATCGTTCAGGTGCAACATAGACCATCGAGTAATGTCCGCCAGCAACATGCTCAAGCCGCTGATTTTGTTCTGCGGTTGTCAAGGTACTATTGATCAACGTAGCGGAGATGCCGCGATTCGAAAGCGCGTCGACTTGGTCTTTCATCAAAGCGATCAGTGGCGAAACCACGATCGTCAACCCTGGCCGCACCAAGCTAGGCAGTTGGTAGCAAAGGCTCTTGCCGCCGCCGGTCGGCATAACGCACAAACAATCATGGCCAGCGATAATGTGGCTAATGACTTCCTCTTGGCCTTTGCGAAAATCCTCAAGGCCAAAGCGATTCAAGGCGGCATGCAAATCAATTTGCCCAAGAGCGGCCATAAAATGTGCAGTCCTCTCGCCGCAAGGTTTTTGAAAATGAGACAGACAGCATTTTCCATGGAACGTCGGGTCGTCGCAAGTGGGCGTTTTTCCTTGCTTAGGGGCGTTTTGAACTTATTAGCGGTACCATTGGCATAGGCTTCCAGCCTGTCCGATTCGACTTCACACAAGCAAAAGATTACTCGGGAGGGTGAGGCTCCTGCCGAACCGTGTCGTCGCTGGCTCGGCAGGAGCCTCGCCCCATCGCTCTAAACATGTTTCCAACGAGTTTACCTAAGTCATTCATTACTCGGGAGGGTGAGGCTCCTGCCGAACCTTTGCACCGTTGGCTCGGCAGGAGCCTCGCCCTCCCATTGGTTTTCAATGGAATTGACTTTGCGAAGATATTTACAGCAGCAGCCTCGCCCTCCGAAGCGCTTTAGATTGCAGTCTGCAGATCACCTAACTTCGCTGGGCTGACAATTGATTGGAAATTTCGAATGCTATCTCTAACGCTTGTTCGTAGTTCAGTCTTGGATCAAGCTGTGTTTGGTAGGCGGACTCCAAATCGGATTCGGTCAGGCCACGTGAGCCTCCGACGCACTCGGTCACATTTTCGCCCGTGAGTTCCAAATGAGCGCCACCCAACATCGAGCCGCAAGCTCGGTGGATCGCAAAGGACAATCGAAGCTCATCGACGATGTCGTCGAAGCGTCGGGTTTTGCGTCCATGCGCTGTCGACACGGTATTTCCATGCATCGGATCGCACACCCACAATACGGTGCGATCGGCTTTTCGAATCGCTTCGATCATCGGTGGCAAAGCAGACTCAACTTTGCTTCGGCCCATGCGGTGGATCAAAGTCAAGCGTCCTGGCTTGTTGTCGGGATTCAACCGTTTGGTCAATTCGATCAACTCATCGGTTTGCATCGATGGTCCGACTTTGACTGCAACTGGATTTCGAATGCCGCGGAAGTATTCCACGTGAGCACCTTGAATCGCCCGCGTTCGTTCGCCTATCCAGGGCAAATGCGTGCCAAGGTTGTAGTAGCCGATTCCTCGTACACTTTGTCGGGTCAACGCAGTTTCGTAATCGAGATGCAGCGCCTCGTGGGACGTGAAGAAGTCCACTCGTTTCAGATCGGACTGCCGATCGGGCAGGATCGTTTCCACAAAACGAATTGCGTTGCCGAGCGATTTGACCAACTCGCGATACCGAAGTGCGACTTCACCTTTCGCTTCATCGACAAATAACAAATTCCAATTTTCTGGGTGGTGCAGATCAGCGAATCCACCTTCGCTGAGCGCTCGCACGAAGTTGAGGGTTAGTGCCGATCGTTCGTAACCTCGCAACAGCAACTCTGGGTTTGCCCGCCTTGCCTGCTCGGTGAATTCAAACTGATTGACCAAATCACCTCGATAGCATGGTAGCGTGACTCCGTTTTGCGTTTCGTTGTCGCTCGAACGCGGTTTAGCATATTGTCCTGCCATTCGACCGACACGCAGGATCCGCTTGCGCGAGCCGAACACGATGGCCAAGCTCATTTGCAGTAGCAGCTTCAGTTTGCTCGCGATCGGTTCCGTTTGGCATTGGTCAAAGGTCTCGGCGCAATCACCACCTTGCAACAACCAAGCTTCACCGCGCTGTGCAGCAGCAATCCCTTCGTGCAAGTGATCGACTTCCCAGCTGGTTACCAAGGGTGGCATGATACTGATCTGATTCAGCACATGAGAAAGAGCTTTCGAATCTGGGTAGACCGGTTGCTGAGAAACGGGAAAGGACTTCCAAGAGGTTGGCGACCAAGGTTGCGGCATGGACAGTATTGAGCGGATTTAGAGGACGAATTGGCACCGGTTCGAATCAGAACCATAGAATAGCCCGAACACCTGGATTTCAGAGTCCAAATTGGGCTGTTGGTTCAGAATCACACCAAATTCACTACGCAATCGTTGAAACTACCGTAGCTGAATTCGTAAGAAATCAGAACCAGCAGAATTCTCACGAATCCAGATACGGTTCGCGGTATGTTTTTTCCTGCCACTCGCCACCTAGCACGACGCGCAAGCTAGTGAATCCACACACCTAGCACGAAGCGCAAGCTAGTGAATCCACACACCTAGCACGACGCGCAAGCTAGTGAATCCACACACCTAGCACGACGCGCAAGCTAGTGAATCCACTATCCAAATAACTAGCTTTCACGTCGTGCCAGGGTAGTTTCCATGCTGCCACTCGTTTTATTACGGCTAGGTTTTCCGCCTTTATTGACGCAGGAGGTTGAACCAGCTATTCTTAATGAGCGAGTTTGGCAGCAGCTGGGCTCGTCCCCACCATCAACGACAACGTATCTTGATCCTTAGTGCGGCTCAGTGGTACGTCTTGCATATTGCCGTCACCGATTTGGTTTCAGGGTAAAAGCGGTTCTCCGAACCGTGACCTGACGCCAGTGACTCCCGAATCTAAGGACCTGGAAACTATGCCGCTCGGCTTGCGTCTCTCCTTATTACCATTGCTACTGCTCGCCTCAACAACGGTACAAACCGCGGTCGTGGCTTTTGCGCAGGAGGCAGCGAAGCCTAACGTACCCAGCTTCGCTCGAGATGTGCAACCCATTCTTCGGGCTAATTGTTTCGGTTGCCATCAAGACGCCAAAAAGCTTGGCAATTACATGATGACTGATTTCGAAAGCATGATGAGCGCTGGCGAGTCGGGATCGAAAGCGATTGTTGCTGGTAAATCTGGCGAGAGTCATTTGATCCAAGAGATCGTCCCAGTGGACGGCAAAGCGTCTATGCCGAAAAAGGGAAAGCCGCTGAGCGATGTCGAAATCGACATCATTCGGCGATGGGTGGATGCGGGTGCAATCAACGATTCGAAAGCCATCGGCCCAAGGTATTCCGTGACTCAGCCACCTGTCTATGCAAGAGCGCCAACCATAAGCAGCTTGGACTTTTCACCGGATGGGAAACAAATCGCGGTTTCTGGCTTTCATGAAACGCTTCTTTTCAGTTCGGACAACGGGCAACTGCAAAAACGACTTGTCGGAATGAGCCCCCGTGTGGAATCGGTCGCGTACTCACCGGATGGCAAATGGCTGGCTGTTGCTTCCGGTGAACAGGCCGTTGGCGGTGAATTGCAAATATGGAACACCGAAACCAATAGCTTAGAACGCAGCTACCCATTCGGAAGCGATACGCTCTTTGGAGTGAATTGGTCCCCTGATTCTTCGCTTATCTCGTTTGGGATGGCTGACAATACGGTAAGAGTTGTCAATCTCGAAGGGGAGCAAAAGCTCTACCAGCGATCACACGAGGACTGGCCGCGCGCAACGGTGTTCACGCCGGATGGCAAGCACTTGATTTCCGCGAGTCGCGATATGACTGTGAAGCTCATCGATTTAGAAGCCGAACGCTTTATCGACAACATCACCTCGATTACGCCTGGGGCATTGCGTGGTGGCGTTCAAGCGTTAGCCAAGCATCCCACTCGCAACGAAATCTTAGTGGGTGGTTCGGATGGCGTTCCCAAGATCTATCGTGTGTTTCGTCAAACGGCTCGAGTGATTGGCGACGATGCCAATTTGATTCGTCAGCTCGAAACTTTGCCTGGGCGGATTTTTGGTGTCGCCATCAGCCCCGATGGTCGTTATTTGGCTGCGGCTTCAACACTGGACAACAAGAGCTCAATCAAAGTCTGGTCGTACGACGTCGACGCCGAGCTCCCTGCCGAAATCAAAGCCATTCAGGCGAAACGTGTTGCCTCGCTCAAGCCTGACGAAAAGAAGAAACTAGCGGACTACGTGACTGCTCAACCGAAGGTCGTCGCAACTTGGGAGATACCTACCGGCGCGATTTATTCGATCGCATTGGACTCAAATGCGAGACTTGTTGCTGGTGGATCGGACGGTCGCTTGCGACTTTGGAACTGTTTGACGAGCCAGCCCGTTTTCGAGGTGGACGCAACACCGAGCTCGACAACGGTCCCTGCCGATCCAAGTTTGCTGGCCACGCTTCGAGCCAATCGACTTGCTGAAATCGCGACCGCTCATACCAACGAACTTACCTCGAGCGAATTCCTCAAAGAAGTCGATGGTTTTCTCGTTTCGCGAGTGACAGCAATCGACGTTCAACCCGCCACACTCGATTTCGATTCGTGGAACGCTTCGGCTCAAATCACGGTGTCGGCAACTCTCGATAACGGTGAAGTGCGCGATGCCACCCGAATCGCTTCGCTTACATCATCCTCAGCGAATGTTTGGCTCTCGAAGCGTGGCTGGGTGCAGCCTCTAGGAAATGGAAATACAACGATCGAAATCCAGCTCGGAGCACACAAGAAGTCGCTCCCCGTTACAGTCGCCATGGATCCAAAGAAGCCGATGGATTTCATTCGGGATGTGAATCCTGTTCTTTCCAGGGTAGGCTGCAATTCAGGAACATGTCACGGCGCCCAAGCCGGCAAAGGGGGCTTCAAATTGTCGCTACGCGGATATGACCCAATATACGACGTACGTGCCTTGGCTGATGATCTTGCCGGTCGACGCATCAATCCGTCGTCCCCAACCGATAGTCTTATGATGGCAAAGCCACTGGGACTAGTGGCACACGTTGGGGGGAAACTATTTGAAGCCGGTGACAGTCAAGCGCTCGTCATTCGTCAATGGATTGCCGAGGGAGCAAAAGTTGATATCGCGAGCACCAAAGTTGCTCGCATCGAACTCTCGCCGTTGAATCCGATCGCTCCTATGCCGGGGGCTGTTCAGCAGTTGCGAGTCGTGGCAACGTATCCAGATGGCCGTACTCGGGATGTGACACGCGAAGCGCACATCGAAACCGGCAATGGCGAAGTGGCAAGTGTGATCGAAGGGGGCCGCATCCAGGCGATTCGCCGCGGGGAAGCACCGATTTTGGCTCGCTACGAAGGTGCATACTCGGCCACCACGTTGACGGTTATGGGAGATCGCGCAGGTTTTGATTGGAAGCCATCCGCTTCGGAGAATCCAATCGATTCGTTTGTGGCCGCCAAATGGGATCGCATGAAAATCAAGCCGTCGGAACTCTGCAATGACGCGGACTTTTTGAGAAGAGTAACGTTGGATCTCTCGGGGCTTCCACCAACGACAGAACAAGTTCGTGCGTTTCTTGCAGACACAACGCCAACTCAAGAAAAACGAGAAAAACTGATCGAACAATTGATTGCCAGCGATGCGTTCGTGGATCACTGGACGAGCAAGTGGTCTGACTTGTTGCAGGTGAACTCCAAGTTCTTGGGCAAAGAGGGCGCTACGAAGTTCCGCGAATGGATCCGTGAAAGCGTTGCCACCAACAAGCCATATGACAAATTCGTCCATGAAATCGTTACCGCTTCGGGATCGAACCGGGAAAACCCTGCTGCATCCTATTACAAGATACTTCGCACCCCGGAGGACACTCTCGAGAACACGACGCATTTGTTCTTGGGCGTGCGATTCAATTGTAATAAGTGCCATGACCATCCGTTCGAACGCTGGACTCAAGACCAGTATTATGAGACAGCAGCATACTTTTCACAGGTTGCGTTGAAGAAGGACAAAGAGTCCGGAGACAAGACCATTGGCGGTACCGCAGTCGACGGAGCCAAGCCTCTGTTCGAAGAGGTTTCGGATAGCGGAGCCGGCGAAATGAAGCATCAGAAAACACAACAAGTCGTTGCGCCGAAGTTCCCCTTCAAAGCCGACTTCACCGTCGAGGAGAACGCTTCGCGAAGAAAGCAATTTGGCGCATGGTTGACCAGCCCGACCAATCCTTACTTCGCTCGCAGCTATGTCAATCGCATGTGGGGATACCTGCTTGGAAAGGGGCTGATCGAGCCGATCGACGATATCCGTGCGGGTAACCCTGCTAGCATTCCTGAGCTTGTCGAGTTCTTGGAAAAAGACTTTGTTAGTCATAATTTTGATGTTAGGCATTTGGTCCGAACCATTTGCCGCTCACGAATCTATCAGCTCTCGATGGATTCGAATAAGTGGAATACCGATGATGATCGGAATTACTCCCATGCGATGCCTCGCAGATTGCCTGCTGAAGTTTTGTACGATGCCATTCACCAAGTGACAGGTTCGATGTCCAAGCTTCCGGGGATGACTCCTGGCGCGAGGGCGGCTTCGCTGTCCGACGCGGAATCAGGGCTGCCCGACGGGTTCTTGACGAATCTCGGTAGACCTCCTCGCGAAAGCGCTTGCGAGTGCGAGCGTTCTAGCGAATTGCGGCTTGGCTCGGTTATGGCGTTGGTAAGTGGTCCGACACTAGGCTCTGCCATTTCCGATACCGCCAATTCGATTGGACAATTGGTGAAGCAGTTTCCGAACGATCCGGAGTTGATCAACGAGCTGTTTTTGCGAGTGTTGAGCCGACCTGCTGCGCCAGGTGAAATTGCCGCTGCAACGACAGTGACCAGCTTGATCGCAAGCGACCATGAAAAGCTCGCCAAGACACTTGCTGATCGCGAGACATGGTGGTTGGAGGAGAAGCCCAAGCGACAGATGCAACAGGATGCTGAGCGCGCAGAGACACAGGCGAAACTAACCGCTCGCATCGAAGCAATTCAACCGGAACGGGATGCGGCCGAAAAGAGCCGAGTCGAACGAACGGTCGCGGCCAAAGCTGCCATCGATGGCTTTGAAGCGGTTCTTCCAGACAAACTAGAAGAGTTCTTGAACAAGGGAAAGAATGCAACCGTTTGGCAAACACTCATGCCCAACAAGACGGACTCGTCCAACAAGGCGGCATTGGTTCCTCAGAGCGATCGCTCCATCATCGCTCGCGGTTCAGCCGATAAGTCGCAGTACACCATTGATACCCCAGCCGATGCGTCGGAATTCAATACCGTTCGTCTTGAAGCGTTAACAGGTACGGAGTTTAAGACTCCCGGACCTGGGCTTTCTGGTAACGGCAACTTCGTCATTACGGAATTGGAGGTCTTTGTTGGGCTGGCGGACAAGCCCAAGGAGATGCGAAAAATCAAGCTTGTAAAGGGGCTAACCGACTTTGACCAACCCGGTTTCTCGGCTGCCGCCGTCATCGATAACAAGCCTAACGATCAAGGTGGCTGGGCCATCAACGGAGCCGAGGGAACTGAGCACTGGGCTGTCTTTGCGACTGAGGCGCCGGTTAAACTGCAGCCAGGCGAAATCATTCAGTGGCGAATTCATCAGTTTCATGACGCGGCTGACCATCGCCTTGGTCGATTCCGATTAAGCGTTGGAAACCGCGAAGGAGAACTGACCCTCGGTTTGACCGAATCGCTCCATGTGGTATCCCAGGTTCCAAAGGCAGCTTGGACAGAACTTGTGACCAAGGATGCGTTAAACTACTTCAAGGTTTCCTCGGCGGAGCTCAAAAAGCTCAGAGAGGTTTTGAACAAAGAAAACAAGCCGCTGCCTGAAGACGAACAAGTTGTTACATTAAAGAAACGGATTGAACGATTGTCCGTACCACTCGTGGACGATAACCGTCTGGTACGATTAAGAAACGATGTTAAGGAAAGTGAAACTCAGCGGCAACAAGCACGTCTGACAGCCGCCGAAGATATCGCTTGGGCATTGATCAACAGCCCAGCGTTTTTGTTCAACCACTAAGTGGGATTGGCTTCCAGCCTACTGCATTCAACATCTCTGCAATGCTAGCTCTCAAAAATCTTCGGGAGAGCGAGGCTCCTGCCGAGCTTGTGACGTAGAGGTTCGGCAGGAGCCTCACCCTCCCGAGTAACAATACTACACTAACTAATACCTTCGATTCGGTCGCGGATCGATCGCCAACTATTAACGAAAAGGAACGACTAGCATGTTTCGATTGATCGGCAGTGCAGGCAAAGACCTTTGTGATCAGCATCTCAACGTCTCACGGCGCGATGTGTTGCGAGTCGGAGCGTCCGGCATGCTCGGCTTAAGTTTGGCGAATCTTCTCAAACTGCAGTCGGTCCAGGCCAGCGAAGGTGGCAAGGCTTCTGGTTGGAACAAAGCCAAACGGATGATTATGGTCTACCTGCAAGGCGGACCTAGCCATTTGGATCTTTGGGATCCAAAGGAAAATGTGCCTGACAAAGTCAAAAGCGTTTTCAGCAATATCTCCACCAAAATTCCTGGGATTCAGTTTACTGAGAACTTGCCAAGATTGAGCACCATCAACGATCGATTCACCATGATTCGTTCGATGAGCTACACTCCCAACGGCTTGTTCAACCACACTGCTGCCATCTACCAAATGATGACCGGATACACGACGGACAAGGTAAGTCCATCGGGCCAGCTGGAACCACCGACACCAAAGGACTTCCCGAATTTTGGCTCCAACATCGTTCGGCTTCGGCCAGCAGACGAGCCGATGCTGCCGTTTGTGACATTGCCGAGACCGCTTCAAGAGTCGAATGTGGTGGGCAAAGGTGGCTACGCTGGATTCTTGGGCAAAGCCTACGATCCGTATACGCTGTTTCCTGACGGTGACGATTTGGACATGAACAAAATGGATCGCATCAACGTCAGCGACCTGCAGTTGAGACCTGAGGTGTTTGCAGTTCGTTTACAACGGAGAGCGGCCTTAAGAGACCTGATCAATGCTCAGATGCCAGTGATCAACGCGGCTGTTGAGAATCAGCAGCTTGACGAGTATTTCTCGCAGGCCTTATCGTTGGTTGTTTCAGGAAAGGCGCGTGAAGCGTTCGACTTGAGTCAAGAGGCTGAAGTGCTTCGCGACGCCTACGGTCGCAATGCATTCGGCCAGAGTTGCTTGTTGGCTCGAAGACTTGTCGAAGCCGGAACACGGGTCGTCGAAGTGATTTGGCCCAAGGTTGCCAATAGCGACAATCACTCGTGGGATCATCACGTTGACTTGTCCAAGCGTATGAAGAATCAGTCTGCACCGATGTTGGACGCCGGTTTGAGTACGCTTATCGAGGACTTGGATCAGCGTGGGATGCTTGAAGACACGTTGGTGGTAGCGGTCGGCGAATTCGGCCGTTCACCAGAACGCGGCGTCAGCACCAGCGGCAACGGAAACACCGACGACGGCCGCGATCACTGGCCTTATTGTTACACTGCGGTAGTAGCAGGCGCTGGAACAAAGCGTGGCTATGTCCACGGAAAGAGCGACAAAACCGCAAGTGCTCCAGTCGACTCGCCGTTGCATCCGGCCCAACTTTTGGCCTCGATCTATCATTCGTTCGGAATCGATCCTGAGACGATCGTCTACAATCACCTCAATCAACCGAGAGAGCTCGTCAAAGCTCAAGCGGTGACCGAGTTGTTTGCATAGGTTTCGGGAATAAAGTCTAGATGCATTAAATCCGCAGGCTTCGCAACTTTTGTTCCCATTGACTTAAGTCTGAGGATGTGGGATCGGCTTCCAGCCTGTCAACCGCAGTATCGACAGGCTGGAAGCCTATCCCACGTTAACTTAGAATCGCACCACTAGTACGCCAAAGCTGCGGATGGTGGGGGCAAGTCGACAGATGTAATCTAAGGCCCGATCAAGGTATCCGATGTTCAATATAGTATTCAAGGCTCGAATTGGAGGGTTCGTCCTTTTCGTTCTGAGCTCGTTGTCTTCACCTTCTCGCGCGGATCAGCCAAACGAGAAGAACTGGCCACAATTCCGAGGAGCTGACTCGACAGGCGTATCGCAGAACAAAGGCTTGCCTGATCGTTGGTCGGAGACAGAAAACGTCGAATGGAAAAAGGACTTGCCCGGACGAGGCTGGGGATCACCTGTCGTTTGGGGTGATCGTATTTTTCTATCTACAGTGGTCAACTCGGGAACGACTGAGCCATTGAAAAAAGGCCTTTATTTTGGCGGCGATCGACTCGATATCCCCAAGACCAGTCACGAGTGGAAGGTGATCTGCTTGGACTTGAACAGCGGATCGCAGCGATGGGAGAAGACACTGCGAACAGGAACACCAACGTCACCGATTCACCTAAAAAATAGTTATGCGTCCGAGACGCCGGTAACGGACGGAGAGCATGTCTACGTGACGTTTGGCAACGTTGGGATCTATTGCCTTGATTTGAGTGGCAATTTGATTTGGAGTCATGAGTTGCCAACTCATCCCACTCGAAACGGCTGGGGTACCGCCTCTTCTCCGGTGCTTTACAAGGATAGGCTCTTTTATCAAAACGATAACGATGAGAAGTCCACTCTGGTTGCGATCGACAAGAAAACAGGCGAAACGCTTTGGACGATAGAGCGAGATGAGAAAAGCAATTGGTCTTCTCCGTTTGTCTGGTCGCACGAGAAGGGTACCGAAATGGTAACCGCAGGTACGCGAGCCATTCGTAGTTACGATATCGAGGGTGAACTTTTGTGGTCCCTCAAGGGTATGTCGAGCATCACCATCGCAACACCTTATGTTGCCAATGGATTGCTGTACGTAAGCTCTGGTTACGTCATGGATCCAACCAAAGCCTTGTACGCGATCAAGCCTGGGGCCAGAGGAGACATCAGTCTGGCAGAGGAGCAAAGCAGCAACGACTCCATTGTTTGGTCGAATAAGAAGATCGCTCCTTACAACCCAAGCACCCTAGTTAGCGATGGTCGATTGTTTGTCTTATACGATTTAGGTGTTGTTAGCAGTTTCAATGCTTTGACGGGCGTGCCTAATTTTGAACGCCAAAAGCTGAAACGGGGAACCGCCTTTACGGCGTCGCCTTGGTCCTACGACGGAAAGATTTTCTGTTTGAATGAGGATGGAGTCTGCTCTGTCATTCGCAACAGCGAAGCGTTGGAGATTTTGCATACCAATACGCTTGCGGACGGGGAGCTGTGCATGTCGACGCCATCCATCGCCGGCGACCGACTTTTGATTCGCGCAGACCAGCGTTTGTATTGCATTCGAAATAAGTGATCCGTTGAAATAGGCGATGCGCTAAAAACCGTGGATAGCGCTAAAAGGCCTAAAAGGCGCGAGGGGAGCAAAATAGAAAAGATGTGGGTAATGACAAGGCAAACGCCGCTCGGCTAATTGGTTCATTTTCACCAAAGACTTATCTAGAGTTGCTTACTTTCTACTTGCAGGCAGCGACAGCTTGTCTCGAGCAAAAATTTCGCCAATCGACATTTCGATCGTTTTGCATAGTCCTTCGAGATCCAGATCATCTTCATCATGGCCGAAAGGCTCTTCGACATGCTCTGCCACAATCTCCATACCAATCATGAAATAGGCAGTGATCGTCGTCAAGGGAATCGTCCACCAACCAAAGTCAGACACAATCCCCCAAGGCAACGTCAGCAAAAAAAGCAAAATACATTGGCGAGCAAAAAACCGGTAGGACCGAACAATCGGTGTTCTTGCAATACGCTCACAAGCGCCGCACACCTCAAGCAATTTCGCTAGCTCCACATCGATCACTCGCATCACATCCCCGTCGAGTCGACCATCGACTTTTTGACAGCCCACCCAACCGTAGAGCTGCTGAACGATTAGAGCTGGCCGGTGGTCATCGTTGGCAGAACCGCCATCCGCGCGAGGATCCAGTTGCTGGGTCGGAGCGCATCGCAAGTGGCTCATCAAGGCCTTCGGAAACTCCCCGATCCTCGATTGCAAGAACTCAGCGTCCTGATCTGTCAGCTTGACGAGACACGTGAGCTTGACCGCAAGATTGCGAGAGGCATTGACCAGACTCCCCCACAGTGTTCGAGCCTCCCACCATCGCGCATAAGCCGAGTTGGTCCGAAAAACGAGAAGCCACCCAAGCGTCAGCGACATGGCCGCGTGAATCTGGGATGGGATGTCTCCAAAATCGCGCAGGGATGAATTCTCCTTCCAGACAGGCAGGAAGCTATAGAGGCCTGCCGACAACGCGATACTGGAAACTTGCAGCAAGGTCCTACTAGAGGCTAGGGGAGCAAACACATCTCGAAGTATTTTCAATAAACCTGGCGACACCATTTATCCTTTTGCTTTCATGATCGAACGCGTGAGCGAGAAGCCACCTACGCAAGAGTCTTAGTAACCCACGAGGCAAAGCTATTGCAGCAGCCTTAAGTGCGGAGCAGTGTCATTTTACAGCCACGGATGAAATCCGTGGTCGGCATCGAACAAATTCTCTGGGAGTCGCAGCGCGATGGCATTGCCGCCAAAGCTACTAGGCCTGATGATCAACATTGCAATTGAACGAGGAATGATTCAAAGCCAATGGCGCTCCTTCAGAGCTCTCAATCAATCAGGGCGTACTACCTGGGGTTTCGTTCGCGTTGCGAACTTTACCCCAGGCTAAAAAACCCCTTCGCATTCGCGATTGAATCGCAAAAGGCTCACTCGATTCACCTGCGGCTGCCTCCAACGGGAATCACTTCGAGGCAGATAACGGCGATCATTCCAGTGAGTGCCCCCTAGCCCAGGTTTTCTCATTGCGTGGAACTTGTCAAAGATCGCGGCGAATGGATTCTACGAGATATGTTGAGAGAGTTGCTGGGGAAAGCTTATACTCTTAACAGACGGTATCGGCTGAAGCCGATACTTTGGCAATTTGCCGGCTGAAGCCGGTACACCAGCCTTGATCGACTAGAGACTTTTCCTACCTCTCGACATGATACTTCCATGCCATTCCTTAAATTCAAAAAAATCGCTATCGTTGTTTGTTCATTGTCCATCCTCTCCAGTATCCAGGGTATCGCGATGAGCCAAGTACCTAAGGCGAACGAAGACGAATCGCTTGTGGTTATGAGCCCGCTCCCCGACCCGCTCGCGCGAGCCGACGGCAGCCTCATCACCGACGCAAAGGATTGGCCTGAGCAGCGGACTCGTTGGATGAAATTGATCGCGGAGCACGAATATGGATTCGCTCCTTCCGAAAAAGCGGATGTTCAATGGGAGCTCGTCGAAGAAGGTCTCATGAATGAGAACAAGACCAAACGTCAGCAGTTTGTTGTCCACATCAAGACCCAAGCGGCTTCGATCGATGTCGACTTGGCTTTCTTTACGCCAAACAGATCGGGCAAGCCGAAAGGAACTTTCCTTGGGTTGAACTTCCAAGGAAACCATACCGTTGATTCGGCACCCGAGTTGCGAATCCCTAAAGGCTGGGTCGGCAATGACGCCAAAATAGGCGTGACCGAGAATCGGGCCAGCGAAATGGGCCGTGGATCGCAAGACCGAAGATGGCCGATCGCGGAGATTACCGAACGCGGTTTTGCAGTTGCGACCGCTTACTATGGAGACTTGGATCCTGATTTCGATGACGGCTTTAAGAATGGTGTCCACTCGTTGTTCCCAAATCATGTCGCATCTGCCGAACATCGCGATCGCTGGGGCAGCATTGCCGGTTGGGCTTGGGGATTGTCCCGACTGATGGATGTGTTGATCCAACAACCTAGCGTCGATGCCGACCGCGTGGCGGTCATTGGCCATTCCCGCTTAGGCAAAACATCGCTTTGGGCAGGGGCCACCGACCCTCGTTTCTCCCTTGTATTCGTAAACAATTCAGGGTGCGGCGGTGCAGCCTTGGAACGTCGCAATTTTGGTGAAACGGTTGCTCGAATCAACACCTCTTTTCCGCATTGGTTTTGTCCCAAGTTCAAAGACTACAATCAGAATGAAGTGGCGATGCCATTTGACCAACATACGATTGTCGCTTGTATCGCACCTCGCCCGGTGTATATCGCGAGTGCGACCAAGGATTTGTGGGCGGATCCGAAAGGAGAGTTTTTGGGCGGTTGGTACGCGTCAACCGTCTACAAATTGCTGGGATATGCAGGCTTACCGTCTGAAACGCCGCCGGCAGCCGACATCAGCGTTGGTGACCGCATTGGCTATCACAATCGAACCGGAGCGCACGACATTTTATCCTTCGACTGGCAGCAGTTCATGAATTTCGCTGACCGACATTGGAAGTACGGGAAGTAGAGCAAGTCACGTGTTGGACGCAAGCACCGTTTTCCTTGAGAGATCGACTTCGGCCAACCCATTAGAAACGATTGAGACAATCGTTCGACACTCGGCTGAGACAATCGTTCGACACTCATTCGTTTTACTCTAACCCGTAGAGTCCGGCTGGTGGAATCGATTGGCCGCCGACTACGCCGAGTCCTTGCTTTGGGAAGAATCGCGGTTCGATGCTGAAGTTGAACGCGACATTGTTTCGACCGCTGTCCACGGTTGAACCCACGCGAATGAGGAACGACTCGCCGATCCGCGTTACGCCCAGAGATTGGCCGATGTTTCCTGTCTTCCCAAGATCCACGGATGTCCCTCCGACCGCTGCCCACTTTTCGTTCAAACGATAGTTGAAGGACGTCGTAAGGAGCAAAGAGTCGATGGGACCTTTAAGACTTGTAAGTCCAAAATAAACGTCACCGCGGCCCGGTCGGGACAAAACAGAACCGATGGTGGTTGCTTTCAGTCCAGACTGGAAGAGATCGTAGTATCCATCGCTGATCAAGGTAACTCGGTCTCCAATGTGATAGCGGAAGTCGTAGTTGATTCCACCCAAGCTTTGGCCGAAGTTGTCGCGATCTGGGTTTCCAAAGTAGATCGCATCGACATCAAACTCGATCACATCCGCAATGCGTTCTCTTCCCGCAACCCCACGCTTCGTTTGCAATCTTTGGTGAACTCCGAATCGCGATTGCATTTGGTTGGTAACGACTTCGGAGCTGGCAGCCGAAACGTACCGTTGCATGGCTTGGCGGGCCGCTAATTTCGTTGCATCGAACTGGTCCGGTAAAACGCCGCCAAAGGTATTGAAGACAAGTCGTCGTCGAAAGTGCTCCTGCGAGTTGTCATCGATTGGGTTGTAAAGAGGAAACTGATTGAGGTCGCGTGTGGTATCCGCATACAAAAATTCGCTTTCGAAGGAAATTTTGTGCGCCATACCGTTGAGATTGAGAACGCTGCTTTGAACCTCGGGAAACGTTCGCCACATCGGTAGCGACGATTTCAAGCCAGCTTGTCCGGTCAATCGCGTGATGTCGTTTCCAGTAACGTCCTGCCCCCACTGGCCCGCTTCGCCAGAGAGAAAGGGGACAAATTTATAGTACCCGGTGTCGATCGGAAAATTAAGCTCGTGGCGTGTCACCGCATGCAGGCCTGATGCGTTGACTTCCCAGGGCTGAAGCTGAAACTTGGCCGCTTCCTGTGCTGTTGTCGGTGTGGAGGCCACTTGCTGTTTCGCGTATCCGATGTCCGAATGCGTGTAGTAGGTAAACATGTCGCCGATGGATTGACCCAACCAATAGTGGTCAAGTCTAGGCAGCCATTGGGTCTCTGTGTAGAAGTTATTGACTCTGGCTTGTCCCCAGATATCAATCATCTGTTGGTCGTAGTATTGTCGGAAACGAAGCGCTGTGGAGTTGTCTTTTTGGGTGTCCCACTCCTGCTCAAAGTATTGCTCCATGAAATTGCGGTCGCTGATCAATCCAACTTCCGCCCACAATTCCGTATCGGTGGACAGACGCTGTTTGTGCTTGAGAAGAAGTCGACCACGGGTATCTTTTTCTGGTTTGAGGCCCGAGCGGTCTGCACCGATGAAGTCGAGGCCTGTGTCCTTGAGCCCCCAAGCATCGAGATAGCCATTTGCGGGACCAAGCAGCAGGTTGGGAACGTTGTAGTTAAAGTTGGTTCCCAATGCGAAACCGCGTTCGCTCAAATAGTCGGTGGATGCCGTCCATCGCGTACCGTCGATGCCTTGCAGTCCAAGTAGCTGATATAAGTCGAAATCCACCATGACCTGATTGCCAAAGATCCGATCATTTTTGTACTTCAGCCCACTCACATAGAAGTTCGAGGTGTCGACGTTGGAGTTCATGAAAGGCCAATACAGGACAGGAAAACCCTCAATGTAGACAAAGTTGTTTCTTGCTTTGGCCTGCATACCGGTTTGATCTGGGGTCCGTCCGACAAATGGCAAGCCGAACAGGTTTTGCTTGGGCTCGTTGCTTCGATCGCTCAGTTCGATTCGATCGGATTGCAACCAATAGCGAGGAACTCCGAGTCTGCTGCTCGTCAGGGCGGCAGAGTAGGCCATAAAATTCTCGCGAGAACGCTGTTGAATCACATCCGCCTTGAGTCGAACGATCCCTTCGTATTGCGGAGCAGGTGTCAGGACCTCAGCGCCGAGGATCATGCCGTACTCCGCTTGCACGTTGTAGTACATGCGTTCAGCATAGATTTTGCGTTGCCCCTGTTGGAAGACGACGTTTCCTTCGATGTAGATCTCGACCGGCAAATCATCGATCTTTTTCGAGTTTAAGCGGGTTGCGTCGGCGGTCCAGATGACAGCGTTGTCAGCTTCGATAAGTACGGTTCCCTGATCCATCGGGCCCGAACCGGTCTGGACTGCTGCGCCACCAAACATGAGCCTTATGCCACCTCGGAGCGTGATCACTGAATCTCCTCGGTCTGGGCGATTCATGGTGGTCAACTCGGGATTCGTGCCACCTCGACCTCCAAAATCAAACGTTCGAGCGCCAATTCGCGGCGAGCTTCGAACTGCGGTAGGGTCCGCAAATGCGACCGGGCCGGCCACAGGTGCTGGCCCAAAATCCACTTGGCCTGGTAGTTGAAAGGATTGCACTTCTTCCATCTTGGCCGGCGCAGGCTGAATGGATTCGAACAGCTTAGGCGCACCCGCGTCGATCACGGTGCCGCCGAGCTGTGTATTGCCTATTTGCATACTTGGCGCCATCGCACCGTTGGGTACCTCCACTCCGCCACGTGGAGTCGATTGAACGCCTGGACGAGGTAGTATCTCATTCTGGTTTGCAAGTTGCGTACGCGTTGAATCATTGTTGGACCAAGCGACCGCATTTCGAACCGAGCCGCCACTGGACCAATTCAAGTCAGGTACCTGCCCATTGGTTTGTTCCCAAACGTCGACGTGGAATCCAAGATCAAGGTTGCTAAATAATCGTCCCATCCACTCTTGGTCTTCGATGCGTTGTTCCTCGGACCAGCGCACAACACAATTGCCAATCGTTTGAAGGATGACTTTCTTGGGCTGCTGTTCCGTCGAAGATTCCGTTTGCGTTCGATCCACCCAAATGTGAGCCTTGTCGCAAGTTGCAGAAAACGACCCTTGGTAGACTCGGCAGCCGCCAGTGAAAGTGTAGATGTCGTACACGCCCTGCTGCTGCTTCGTCGCTTGGTGGGAAAAAATGTCGATCGCAAATTTCGGGTCGGAAAGAGGGACCCCAATCTCAGTATCAAAATTCCCATGAACATTCGAGGGGGCGAGAGCAATGAGATGCGGTATGACAAGTAAAAGCGCGGCACCCCACATGCTCACGATTGCGTGAGCAAACTTTCGAACGGCCATTCGGCTCAAAGGCTGCCACGGCGGCAGATCTTGAACCTTTTGGTTTGAATCGGTCGGGGGACTCCGTTCCACTACCGAATCGCTCTCCGTGGGTTAAATAGGTGGTTCTTTTCGGGCAGTCATCTTCGAAAACCCTCTTTTGGGTGCCTAAGGCTCCGGCCGGAGTATAGGAATCAAAAAAATTTACCTCAAGACGAAGGTTTGGCTAAAGTCTGCAAATCCGATCTGCCGAATGAGTGAGACCAGGAAAAATTTTCAAATTCTCTTCCGCACAACTCCCAGCATCGCCAAAACTCCTAATCCTCCCAGACTGCTGTGGCGATGAATCCAATTTCAATCATGTCCAACATCGATTCACTTGCAACACATCTGATCCAGCAGGGCCATTGGTCTGAGGCGGTATGCTTATACCGGGATGAGCTGGGACTCTCGTTGCCACAAGCCGAAGAAATTGTCCTTCAATTGGCGGACAACTCTGGAATTCAATACCCAGGAAGATTCCTGTCTTGGCTAGCAATCGCCTTCGCTGGTTTTTCGCTGTTCGGTTTGGTCGGCGTGCTGCAACTCGTTCTTTCGCGATAAGGTCGTAGTTTGGGACCATTGTCCCGAACGAGTAAGTGGACGAGACGGATACGCGGACGGGACTGAACAAACGCAGTCCGTTTCTCGCGGAAATAGCGCTAAGGCGCGAGATCAGGCTAAAAAATCCCATCGCATTCGCGATTCTATCGCAGATGATTAGAATGCGATTGCGGGCTTAATGTTGCTCCTCACCAAAACAGCATGCGGATCGAAGCCAAGCCGGTCAGGATTAAGATAATACTGTCAAAGAGCCGCTGCGGGATTCGTCGCACCACCAGGGTTCCGATCCAGAGCCCCAACGCAATCAACGGAATGAGCATTGCGTTCAGCGTTAGAGTGTCCAGCCGTATCAAACCCAAGCTCCAGCTGAAGGGGATCTTGATCACATTGAGCATCAGAAAAAACCAAGCTGCCGTCCCAACAAACTCTAGCTTGGGCAACCCTATGGCTAGCAAGTACAAGCCAAAAATAGGTCCTGCTGCGTTGGCCAGCATTGTTGTGAGTCCGACTAAAATCCCCATGCTCCACGCAAACCAAGCGGCGTGTGGAACATCTGCCAGCCAATCCTCCTTCCACAAACGAACGATCTGCAGCAGCGTCAGTCCGAGAATGATCGTGCCGATCAATGGACGGTAGTGTTGCTCGGGGAGCCAGAACATCAAGAGCCATCCCATGACGACTCCGACCAACGTCGGCGGCATCATGCGTCGCACATAACCCCAGTTGGCACGTTTGCCATAGACGAACATCGCAAAAACATCGCCTGCGATCAGCATTGGCAAGACAATGCCGGTCGAGTTCTTTGCTCCGAAGACCGTTGCGAAGAGATAGACATGTACCATACTGACGCCCGAAAAGCCACTCTTGGTGATCCCGATGCCGAACGCTGCGATGGCCAATAGGAGCCAATCGAAGTAGCTGTTTGGCGCCATGCTCAAACGTTCATTTCGTCGAGACGATGGAGAAAGGCTCGCAATGCCCGGGCGCGATGGCTGATGGCACGTTTGACGGCAAGCCCCATCTCGGCAAACGTTTGATGATATTCCGCGATCTCAAACAATGGATCGTATCCGAAGCCGCCGATACCTCGTTGTTCTAACAGAATTCGGCCCCAGCATTCCCCTTGTGTTTCGATATGAATTTTGCCTTCCGGATCAGCCAAAACGATCGTGGACACGTAGTATGCTTGTCGTTTGTCAAACGGTAGCGATGCCATTTCTTTTAAGAGTAAGTCGTTGTTCGATTGGTCATTGGCTGCTGGTCCCGAGAATCTTGCTGAATAAATTCCAGGCCGACCGCCTAGGGCCGGTACGCAGAGGCCGCTATCCTCACCGATCGCCCACAAGCCTCGATGACAAGCTTGAGAGATGGCTTTGAGTCTTGCGTTTTCAAGAAACGTCTTGCCGGTTTCGTCGACATCAAACATATCAGGAAAGTCAGCCGGTACTTTGATTTCAAATCCGCGTGGCTCGAGTAAATTTACGAGTTCGACAATCTTCTTGCGATTGTTTGTGCCTAGGTACAGTTTTTTGATTCTTGTTGGAATCGAAATTGGGTCTTGCATAATCGAACAGTTTAACACACTTCGACCGTTCGTCGCAGAGTCCATTCACTTCCTGTCGTGCGAAACGCAATAGAGATTCTTTTCGCCTCGAATGAAGAGTTCACCCCCGACGATCGCCAGCGAGGCGTTGACCGGTTCGTTGAGGCGGTTGACGGCAACGGTTCGAGGAATGTCTGCGTGCGTTATGACCTCGGTGGTTCCCGCCAAGTCCGTCACATAGACAAAACCGTTAGCGCCGACGGGCGAAGCATAAATATTCCCCAAGGAACCCAACCGAACTGCGCCCGGCGAATCCTTGCCCGTCGGACCATGCACGCGCGTGAGTACATTTTGATAATGGGTCAGAAAATAGAGGGAGTCGTCGTAGAGAAGCAGTGAGGGGACATAAGGTGTCCCGCGTGTTCTTGACCAAAGGACTCGCTCCGACCCAGTCAAGTCTCCTTTCGCTCCTCTCAAATCAATCGCCATCAACATCTTCTTTTCATAGCTGCTGCCGACGTACAAGATATCGTCGGCAAATACTGGGGTCGCGACAATATTGGACGAGAGGCCACCGCATTCCCATTGGACTTCGCCAATTGTCAAAGCGTACCCACGAACACGATTGGTACCGCACACAATGACTTGTTGTTGACCTTCATAATCAATGATAATTGGCGAACTCCAAGAAGTATCCTCATCGCGATCGCGCCGCCAAATTCATTGCTCGGGAGGGTGAGGCTCCTGCCGAACCTTTGGACCGTTGGCTCGGCAGGAGCCTCGCCCTCCCTAAGGTTTTCAATCAAATTGACTTTGCAAAGATGTTTACAGCGGTGGCCTCACCCTCCCTAGTAACGAATTCGTTGGGCAAACTTCCTCTATGCAGCCAAACTTCAAAATAGGATTCTGCGTTTTTTGCCCTCGAAGATAAACTCCGCGTGAGTCCAGTCTACGTGAAGATTGCATTCCGGCTCAGAAAATTCTCGAATCAAATAGCTACGTTGGGTAGCTGGTGATCCCACGGGTGGCGTTCGCTTGGCTCGCGATACGTCGAACGGCTCTAGAATGGGTGCCAGCTCGAGGGTTTCATTCAGGCGGCGATGGTAACCGCTTCCGGACAACTCATGGTATCGTAGATCGATCTTTTTTCGGGCTTGCCACGTTGCACCGGCGTTGGTTTGATGTAACAACCAGAGTTTGCTTAACCAATCGATGCGCCCGAGCATTGTCCGAGGTAAGTTGGCTTCGTCGTCGGTTGGTTGCAGTTGGTTTAGGGTCGATTGCCATTGATCGAGAATCTTCCATGCTTCGATAGGCACGTTTGACTTGGTTTGCAACATTTGACGTACCGCGGCCGCATAGGCATGTTGGATATCCATCGAAGTCCACTGGCGTCCAGATCGATCCGCGGCGCTGGCCAGCAACATCCAGTCGCGTGCAAAACGTCCGATTGCATCGATTGGTTTTTTTAGTTGCGGCACCTTCGGCGTCATCTTCTCTACCAAGTCCAAAACTAGGGCTGTCGACCCGATACGTACGTACTGTGACTGTTCGCACATTCCCGAGTCGCCGATAGCCAATTCAACGCGTTGCCGATCCGAAAAGAGACTGAAGTAGTTTCCTAATGTCCAAAAAGGTCCAACGCACAAACCTCGAAGCCAGGAATCGCATCGAAACAATGGACTGGAACGACCGTAGCTACCGAAGCCGACGCCACAGTTGATGGTCGACGCCCGAGCGCTGACCCAAAATCGATTCTCTTTATCCAAATAACCAGCGCCATCGATGATGCACCGCGAAGCGAAGAATGCGGAAAGATGCTTGCGCTGTGATCTCAGGGCAAAGCACACGATATTGCACCACAAAAGCAGCGCGATCGGCAAATGCAAGACCCGTAATCCGTATGCACATAGCCGAACCCAGCCAGGGTGCATCAGACTCAGTCGGCTACTCTTCGGTTTGAAGGATGAGCTCGCTGCGTTGTCTAGTTCGGGAACGCGTTTGTGAAAGAAGCGAGCGGATTTGAATAGCAAGGCAAACGCTTGGCTTAGAAACCAAATAACAAGAAACCAGATTGCCGCTAGGACGCGGTAAGACATGACGGCAGGTAACATCAACAACAATCCAAGCCGCCAGCCAATCAAATGTGGTCCTTTGGCGATGCTCATTTCATACGACTCATGTTGGCCGTAAGTGTGTCCATGTGCGTCGGCGCTTCCCTTCAGAAGATGCGCATCTTGTTCGACAAAGGTGCTGCTGACCACTTCGGACAAGAGCTTTTCCATGGCCATCTGATAACACAGCAACTCGCGAGGGCTGTTGCACTCCGGTGTCGCCGACTCCAGCATCGCATTCTTCAAGCTTGGAGACGCACCCGTTTCAAGCGATATGCAGCCGCCGTTCGCAATGAAGAGTCTGTAAGGGTTTCGAAAACTAGGTGCGATCGGAGTCTTGTATCCGAGGCTGGTAGCAAGCCGATCGAAATCGAGAACTGCTCCCGAAATGGTCGCGTTCTGTCGGCATCGGATCGCGTACTCAGTTTCAAGTCCCATCAATCGAGAAAGGATTGGGCGGTCATTCTCCGTTTTGATGCGTATTGCATTCTTCCAGATACTGTTCCGGCTTCGACTCGCTATCTTTCGCAATCCAAATCACCGTGCCTTCTGCTGGATCAACCGATGGAAGTCTTTTTTTCCCATCATCGTATCTCAAATTTTTGGGGGAGACGCAACCAATTTCAACGAGATCACTGGAGAAGGCCTTGAACGAATCATCCACTTCGTGGTTTTGCATTTTCCGCACTTCGCTATTGGACTGGAAGCAACCTTGCCGTTCCGCTAAGGCCAACAAAAGCCCTTTGAGCCAACTGAGCTAGATTGACTTTCTAAATTATGCTCAACCTATGGGTGGCAAATCAAGTGTTTTTCAGGCCTAACTTTAGTCCTTTTTGCAAACCGTGGCTCTCGGCCAAAAGTCATTCTTTCCATTTTGCCCCTTCTGAAATCCAGGGCTTTTGTTAGTATCTTGGGATAGAAGAGCTGGGAAAGCACGGTTCTTACTCTCAATGCTATCAGGGATACCCAAACGGGGGTCCGACGACAAAGGTTGAATCGAGCCACACTTTCCCGAGTTTCTGCACAGTCCGAGCACAGTGCAGGCCATGGAATTTTAGGTATTCGACCCTTTGTATCTTGATTGAGGAACACATGAGCTCAAAAGAGCCCACGATCGCTATTTCTGCGCCCAAAAACCAAATCCACCAAGCTGATCTTGCGGAAGCAGCCTCGCTGATCGACTCGCTACAAATCCACGACTCCGATGATCGCAAGCACGCGGCGAGTCTGCTGGAAGTGGTTACTCCAGACTCAGATCAGGTAAGCAGCGAAGTGCCGAAAGCAGCCTTGCCCAAAAAATCAAAGCCGAAGCGATTGCCCGTTGACGTCACACAACATGCTGCCGCCATTGTCACCCAAGAGGCAACTCTCACCCAAGAGGCAAC
>JAPLNL010000016.1 GCA_026692905.1 Planctomycetota bacterium | reverse complement strand
GGAAGTCGGTCCGCAGGACTAGCCCAACTCTCATCAATGATGTCCGCGAGTTCTTTAGAGATATCTATGCACCAACGATCGGTCCAGCGATCTTCGAACCATTTCCGCAGTTTTTCGCAGGCGTCATGATCCAACACATCAATGTTCAATTCTCCCTGACTTTGTAATCCTGAGAATGTCAGATTGCTGCTTCCAAGGAATCCAATGATTGGGTTGTTTGGATCCTGCCGAAATGCCAGATAGAGCTTTGCGTGGAGCCGGTGGCGAAGGAACAGTTTTACTCGAAGTTTTCCAGTTCGAAGCTGACTGCTTAGGCGTCGAAGACCCGCTTCGTCTTCATTCGTCGGAGCGCCAAGCATCAATTGGTCTCGAAACTCCTTTGCCAATTCACGCTTCTTTTGAATCGCAGTTTGGTTGTCGATTCCGTCTTCACTGTGGCCGACATTGAATGCCTCTTCGAGTTCCTTTTGGGGCAATGCCTGCATGCCAACTAACAGTCGGCAACATTCGCCGTCGTTGCCACTCCATTGATCAACCAATGAGTCAAGTGACTTCCAACCACGCAGATTGAAGTAACCAACACAGAAATCAGCGCGTTCAGATATGGCAAGCGTCTGCTTCAGCGCTGGTAGAAGTGTTTGGTCAATATTGTCGAATACACGCGGCATTGTCGCCCCAGATTACTACTTAGGTCGTGTTGGCATTACGGGCTTGGATATCTCGCTGAGGAAGTGCTCCAAATCCGCTCTCTTGAAGAGTCGGTAACCGTTAGCCGGGTTCTTGTGCATTGGCATTTTTCCAGCCTCGGCCCAGTTTCGGAGTGTTCCTTGGGATACTCCAAGGATCTCCGCTGCCTCAGCCACTTTCACGTACTCGCTTAGTTTGGTTTTCATACTCTTGAGCCTTGATGGTACCCCCGAAATGAATGGCCCAAAGTTTAGCAAACTCTACAAGCGTGTGATAGCAATGAACGGAGAATAGCTGACGCTACCAACACACAGTGACACGTTTGGTCACAACAGATTTTGCGACCTCTGACGCCTACTCAAGTGCCACTTCGCAATCGATCGTGGCTGTTAAATAAGACTTCTCTGTCAAACAGAGAATCTGAGAGTTGCAGACGAATTTGTGCGGTCCGGTCGCGGAAATGCGATTTTGGGGCGAAGTGAGAGCGCTCTCTGTTCGGTTCAGGGCGAGCTAAGAAACTCCAAAACCCTTGGCAAACAACGAAAAAAGCCGAGGGGTTTATCCCTCGGCTTCTCTGTTAAATCGTACCCTCGGAAATTCCGAGGATTTGAAAGGCTCCCCCGGGTGGGCTCGAACCACCGACACACGGATTAACAGTCCGTTGCTCTGCCGACTGAGCTACAAGGGAGTATTGTTTTCGATCTTCGCGAAATTCCATTTCCTACTTGACTCTGATTCGGTCAGATAGGAAAAGGTTCGCTTGGGATTTTGCTTTTACCCTCAGACTTTGCCTGAGTTACCAGCGATAACGGAATTTACCTGCAAAACTAAGGCCTTGCAAGGCTGGTTTATTTCCCACTGACTTTGTTTCCTTCGAAATGCCTCGGACGATCGCTATCTTCCCTCTGTTCGCAACAATCCGATGGCGGAAAAGGTCGGTGGGGGGGCCCGCTTATCGCATTTTCGTCCATCACGACGTTCATCGCTCGTGTTCCCGGCCGAAAATCAAAGCTAGCCGAGCCCGAAATTCAGATCTAGGCTGTTTCTTCCAAATCGACCTTACGCGCCTGATGAGCAATTGAGGGCAATTGATCTACTCTCCCAGTATTTTTGGCTCTCCTAGGAGCTTGGGCCCTGCCGCTTCCAGCATGTCTAGCACGTATTCAAAGCCGGCTTCTCCGCCATGATAGGGATCGGGCACGTCGCGCGGCCAACTTGCGTCCAAAAAATCACTGAGCAACTTCACGTTTCCTTGTTGGCCACCCGCGATAAGTAGGATTTCCGAGTAGTTTTCCCGGTCCATTGCAATAACGATGTCGCGTTCTGAAATCATCGCTTTTGTGAATGCTTTGGCCTTGGTAGCCAGCAAATAGCCTCGCCTCGCGGCGGCTTCGATCATCCTGGAGTCGGGCAACTTACCAATGTGATAGCTGGCCGTTCCAGCCGAATCCACGGCAAGCTTTCCCTCCAAGCCCCGCTGCTGAATCATGGCTTTTAGAATCCCCTCGGCGGCTGGCGACCGGCAGATATTTCCTAAACATACAAACATGATTCGATACGGCGCAGGTTGGCCCGCCAAATGAGCTTTAGATCGCATTTATTCTGTCACCAAGTTCGAAAAATTCGACGTTGAATTGGCTATCGCTGACGATTGACCGCCTCGTTCTAGGGGAGCCAAGAACGGCAACGATTTTTCGGAGGCCCAGCGGAAAACACTCCAAACGGTTGGGGAAAGTGGAAAATTCCAAAAAATCGTTACTATTCTCTTGAATTCTCCAGTCAGACTCAAAGCTGACCTGGATTCAAGACGATTTACGGTGAAGAATAGTTAGTGTGGGCTGTTACTCCAGGTCAATAGTTCATTTGCACCGCGCCGTTTTGTTTGGGGCTTACAATTTTCGTCACTTGGGATTCTGAAATTTGAGCGAGGAGCTCCCCCATGATAGGGTCCTTTAGTCCAAACGACTGGGTCGTTTACACCCGTGAAAAACACAGCCTCTCGCCTGGGCCTAGAGCGAAAAACATTTCCCCCTCTCCTCACGGCGAAATGTATTCCTACGAAGTCGACAAATACTGGGTCGTCCGCCAAGTGAAAGACGGCCAACTAGTACTCGAAACGCGACGCGGCAAGCAACACTCTTTGCCCATTGATGATTCTCGACTTCGCAAAGCGAATCTTTGGGAGAGACTTTTCTTTGCTAACCGATTTCCAAGTAAAACATCGGATCAGCAAGCAGACTTTACTGCCGGAACGCCTACGGTAAGCCATTGAATGCTCGCAGAAGGTTTAGTTGACTTCTTTGGCAGTACGCCTACGGCTGACTGTTAAACGAAATGCATTCGGTTCGCACGAAATGAAGACGACTTACTTTTCGGCCCTCGAGCTTGTAGCGGCGGCTGAGCTAATCAAGCACGGCGAACTCGCGGCGTTTCCGACTGAGACAGTCTATGGGCTTGGTGCGGATGCTTTGAATGCGATTGCTGTCCAAAAGATTTTCGAAGCCAAAGGGAGGCCGGCCGATAATCCGTTGATTGTGCACGTTGCGGATGTTTCCCAACTTGCTTTGGTAGCTCGTAGTATTCCTGTCATTGCCGAAAAGTTGATGGCACGCTTTTGGCCAGGGCCTCTCACCGTGGTGCTGCCTAAGAGGCAAGAAGTGTCTTCTTTTGTGACTGCGGGGCTGGACACCGTTGCTGTTCGTTTTCCGAGTCATCCGATCGCGATTGAGTTGATTCGCCTTGCGGGGACTCCTTTAGCCGCTCCCAGTGCGAATCGATCAGGGAGTCCTAGTGCTACTACTTGGCAGGCCGTCGCAGATGACCTCGATGGTCGCATCGCAGGAATCATCAAGGGGGAGCCCACTTCATTTGGTCTTGAGAGTACCGTTGTGGATGCAACATGCGACCCGCCTAGAGTATTGAGGCCGGGCGGCGTGACCTTCGAAGAACTGAAAGAAGTTTGCGATGCAATCCAACCTTTTTCGAGTGGACTTTTTGATCAGCACACCGAGGGAGTTAACTCACCAGGGCTCAAGTACAAACATTATCAACCGCGGGCTAAAGTGGTTGTTTTTGCTGCGGGCTCATTGGAGTCTGAATTGCAAAGGGCTTTTGATCGCCTAAATCAGGTTCACTACATTGGAGTGAACTTGCCAGCGAATCCATTGAGATTTGGCTCGGTAATGGCGTGTTGCGATGTGGATGAGTACGCCACGAAGCTATTTGATACTTTTCGCAAAGCGGATACCGCTGGTGCGAAATGGGTTTACTGTGAGGCGGTTGCTGAAGTTGGGATTGGTGTGGCTTTGATGGATCGGTTGCGAAGAGCTAGTCAGTGAGGAAAGAAAGTTACTCGGTTGCTGCTTCTAGTTGTTATGGGGGTAAGTTGCAGAACCGCCGCAGGGTATGCTCAGTTCTTTTGTGAGTACACCTAAGGATTTTTTGGCAGTACTCCTCCTACGGCTGACTGTTAAACGAAATGCATTTGCACAAAGGTCACAGCCGGCACGTGTGACCCACGGCTCAGCTGTGGACAAGTTTTTTGAATTCGGCTATTAGCTTAGTGGTGATGGGGCCGACGTTTCCAGACGCAATGGTTCGGCCGTCGATTGACACGACTGGAATAACCTCTGCTGCACTTCCTGTGAGGAAGCATTCATCGGAGACGAAGAGATCATGTCTTGTCAGTGTGACTTCTTCTGCAGGAATTCCCAAACTCTTTGCTAGATCCAAAATTGCGTTTCGCGTAATTCCCTCGAGGATACCTGCGTCTTTGGATGGAGTACGTATCGCACCATTTTTGACGATGAAAATATTATCGCCTGTGCATTCGGCAACTTCACCTTTGATGTTGAGCATGAGGGCTTCGATGCAACCAGCCTGGAGCCCTTCGATTTTGGCCATAATATTGTTGAGGTAGTTCAGCGACTTAACACGTGAGCTCAATGCAGCAGGGTGGTTTCGAATAGTGGCTGCCGTGACAATTTTCAGCCCTTTTTGATAGTACTCTTCGGGGTACATCGAGATAGAGTCCGCAATGATGATCACTTGTGGATTGCTGGTTCGGTTTGGGTCTAGCCCAAGGGAACCTGAGCCTCGAGTGACGACGAGTCGGATGTAAGCGTCTTTCAGTGCATTGATTTGGAGGGTTTTATTGACGTCTGCTTCCATCTGTTCTTTGCTGATTGGGATGGTCAAGCAGATCGCGAGTGCCGACTCATAAAGTCGGTCCAGGTGTTCTTTCATCCGAAAGACTTTGCCCGAGTAGCTGCGCATTCCCTCGAACACTCCATCGCCGTAAAGGAGTCCGTGGTCGTAAACGCTGATCTTGGCGTTTTCTTTGTCGTAATACTGGCCGGCTACGTAAATTTGAAGTGACATAAGATTGGGTGTAGGGAATCGGATGTGCGACTGAAATTGCAGTGCAGTTGATGCGTGGAGGGCAAGCAGAAATGTTACCAGACAGGCGAAAGCTTCGAAAGGACGTGCGAATTGGGCGCACGAAGGTCAAGAGACCAATGCAAAATCGATCGGGTTCGGCTTGAGAATTGAAGCCGCAAAAGGTTGAGGCACAATCCGTGTGCCGAAGTCGCAAAAACCGATGGGTTTTTTGGGCGGACGGCGAATGGAATGTGCCTGTTACGAAAAAAGAAGGTTTGGGACAACCGTTCTGCGCTATGCGAACAACAGCGGTGCGTTCTGCTGCTGGTGAAGCTTATTGCAAGTTTCTGGAGTAATTCGCAGCGTCTTGGCCAATTGTCGCAGATAGTCTGCTTCTTCTTTGGTATCCAATTTGATTGCCATGAGGGAAATGCCGTAGGCTTTTTCTTCCATTCCGATTGGCAAAGACTGGGCGTATTCGTTGACGTTGAGCGGTCTTGCAAATTCCGTTCTGAGAAACTGAACTATTTCTGGGGTCGTGCCGCCAACTTGTCCGAGGATTTTATTTTGTTCGTCTTCGGAGATTTCGCCATCCACTTTGGCAGAATTGATCATGGCGCGAATGAACAGGATGGCTAGGTCGTTATCCGAGAGGGGTGTTGGTTTCGGGACGCTAAGATTGATTTTTGGAGCCTGTCCTTGGCGTTGTCCGAAAATATCAGTGGGTAGTTGGGGGCTCTGTTGCTGAGGGGCACTTCTTGGTTGTTGCTGAGTTGGTTGTGGTCGGGACTGCGATTGAGTTGTATTCCCGGAACCTCGTCCAACTCCGAGCATTTCCTCCAATTGTTCAGGGCTCATTGGGGCATTTGCTCGCGACCCGCCTGTGTTTGACTGTGGAGTTGGTGCGCGACTGCCACCAAGTATTTCAGAGAGGATGTCAGCCCCGACTCCTCCACTTTTGCCACTACCAAGCAAGCTCCCAAGGACATCAATTGCGTTCATTAGCTAGTCTCACAAAATCGAGTTGAATTCAAAACGTACTATCTTATCAATTTTAAGAGAAATGCGAATGTGGCTGGCCTCATAATTCATCAACTTGATCGATCAACGCGTCGTCAATCTTCATCCGCTTGTAGTACAATAAGCGCTCAAGTCTAGCGGCAAGCAGAAAACGACCCTAGCACGACGCGCAAGCTAGTGATTCTAATGTCCATTTACAAGCTTGCGAGTCGTGCAAGGTTCATCGGATTTAACCGCTAAACTAATTGGAAGTTCTGCCTGTGCAACCGCGGATCGGTTGGAGTTCCTTCTTAAAGCCAAGCCTAAAGAGTCGAATCATGAAGTTCCAGAGATTTCCCAACGATTCGTTGAGGTTGCTACTCATTATCCTTTTTGTTTGCAGTTCCGTTACGCCATTGGCACATGGTCAAGAGAAATCGCAACCTCGCACAATAGGCCCCAAGCGACCCCTGAAGCCGAAGGACGAGCGGGATGTTTTGGAAAAGAAAGTAACGGAGCTTTCTGGCGATCTGGATTCTGCAAAGAAGGCGATTCGAGACGCCGCTGAAGCTGAGCTTAAGGCATTGGGTCCAGCGATTATTGAGTTTCTTCCGGCCATCGGTACCGACTCGTCTGCCGAGTGGAAAATGCGACTTGAACGGATCCGAGATTCACTAGAGAAGCAGGAGATGCAGGCGTTTACGCTGCCGACGACGGTTACGTTGAGCGGCAGCATGACGGGTCGTGAAGCGTTGATCAAAATTGCGGAAGAGACAGGTAACAGGATTACTCTCGGAGAGTTGCCAAGTTTGGATCGGGAAGTTGTTACCGAATTCGAGGCAACTCCTTTTTGGGAAGCCTTTGATGAAGTGCTTGATCAGTTGGAACTGACCGTTGCAGGCGGTGATGGAGAGGTGATGCAACTCATGCCCCGGGCGCCAAATGCACCGCTACGAATCGCGGCGGCAGGTTACTCAGGAGTCTTTCGGCTTGAACCATTGATCGTGCAAAAGACACAGCAGCTTCAGGATCCCGCCCAAAACAATCTACAGATTCAGGTATTGCTTTCGTGGGAGCCGAGGCTTGATCCTGTCTTTGTCAAGTTTCCCATGGATGCGATTGAGCTCGTTTGCAATGACGGCCAAGTGTTGCAACCAAAGATGACCGCGGAGGAAACCGAGTTTGTTCCCACCGGTGGGGCGCAGCTCCAAGTCGGATTGAACTTTATTTTGCCTGAGCGAACGGCAAAAAAAGTAACACGTTGGCATGGAAAAGTTTTTGTCTCAATACCTGGGAAGCCAGCGACGCTAGAGTTCGATGAATTGACGAAAGATGGAAAGAAGACGGCCACCCTTGGAAATCTCAAAGTGGTACTAGAGAAAGCTCGAAAGAACCGGGACATCTATGAGGTGTTGGTAGGGATATCACTGAGTGATGGGGGGGACGGCACCTCTTCTTTCCGCGGTTGGACGAACACGCACGAAGCGTTCTTAATCAACCAAGACAAGAAACGATTAGAGCACGTGGGCTGGTCAACGACTCGAATGACTGGCAAGGAGGTCGGCTTATCGTATTTGTTTGATGTTGAGAAGGGGCTCGAGGGTTGCAAATTCATGTACCGAGCGCCGGGCAACGTGGTCGATCAAACCGTTGAATTCGTATTGGAAGATGTGCCGCTACCGTGATTGAACTTGAATGGGACCCTGAGGTTGAAACACCCGCTACAATCGCAGTCATCGGCGGGGGGCCGGTTGGGCTTGAGGCGGCGATTTATGGTCGATTCTTGGGCTACTTTGTGTCGATCTTTGAGCAGCGCCGCGTTGCGCATCGATTGTTGGATTGGCACGATCGGCCATTAGCCGTGACGGTTGGCGAATGCACGACCTCGATGGGGCATGCTGCGATCGCATCGCAAAATCCTGAATATGTCAGGCGGTTCGCAGGCGATGTGTATACGGGCAGGAGCTTTGCAGAGGAATATCTTTTGCCGTTAGCGAAAACGGACTTGCTCTTTGATGACATTCACTTTCTGAGTCCAGTCGTCGACGTGTCTCGTTGCCGGACGTTTGTGACCGATGAGATTGAGCGACAGGAGCGATGCAATGACGAGTTCCGGATTCTCGTCGAAGGTCGGCATCGTGGCCCATGGGTCTCACGCGCAGATATCGTGATCGACTGTCGAGGCAGTGTGCAAAAGCAATCTGGCATGGGGCCAGGCGGCGGGTTGGCAATCGGAGAGGTTGCACTGCGAGATACCTTTTTGTTGCATACACCACTCGATCGCAAATTTGAGACGAAGTCGGTTGCGGGAAAGCATGTTTGTTTGGTAGGGCAATCGGTACGAGCGGCTCAATTTGCGACCGAATACTTCAAGCAGTTTGGAGCAGCTACCGGCAGTCGATTGACCTGGGTTGTGCGTTCGGACCGTCGACATGATGGCCCCTGGATTGGGCGTGCCTTGTCGACAATCCGCGAGGCCGCTAATTGCAATATCGTGATCGTAGAATGTTTGGGAGTTGAGCAGATTCAACGCAGTGAAGCTGGGAATTATCAATTGCGGTTTCTTCGCGACGATGATTCGACGGTCGAAATGGTTTGTGATGCGGTTGTTTCGCTCACTTCAGGCCGAAGTGTGGAACTTTCCTCGGAGTTGATTGAGGGCAAGCCAGCCATTGCTTTGAGCGAAAGGTCGTTCATGACGAAAGAACCTGGCCTCTATGTTTTGCGAGGTGGCAGTATTGAAGATGGGGCTGGGGTGGGATTGTCGGCGGCATTTCGGAATATTCGTGAGCTTTTTGCCATGTTAGCCGGCAGGCAGGACCTGGATCTCTACGATATTATCGCAAAACAACAGAATGCAGTGGGTTAGATAGTACATCCAGGCGTGCTCGATGCGGAGCCTCGGAATCAGTGCGTTCTAAGTCAGAGCCTAGGAGCGAGGTGACAGCCCCATGTTTAATCAGCAACACGAACGAACGATGGAAAGCAGACAATGATTTTTGACGCAGTCGTATTCGATCTAGATGGCACTTTGCTCGATTCGTTGGAGGACATTGCCGCAGCGGCCAATCGCGTGCTCGGGGAGTTGGGGAAACCGACGTATCCGGTTTCGGATTACAAGCAATTGGTTGGTGATGGTTTGGCGATGTTGTTTCAGCGCGCGCTTCCAGAATGCGAAGTGAAGCCCGAATTGAGAGCGGACTGCATGCGGCGCTTTGAGCGCGCGTATGCTGAATGCTGGAATAATCAGTCTAAACCCTACGAAGGGATCACCGATCTTTTGAAAAATCTGAATCGCCGATCGGTGAGTTTATCGGTTCTATCGAATAAAGCGGAGGATTTTACCAAGCGATGCGTGCAGCACTTCTTCGAAAACATCCCCTTTGCTTACGTTTTGGGGCAAACCGATAGGTTCCCCCGCAAACCTGATCCAGCCAGCGCGAAGTGGTTGGTATCGCAATTGGGGGTAGATATCGATCGTATCGCTTACGTCGGTGATACGAACACGGACATGAAAACTGCACTTGGAAGCGGTTTGCATGCGATTGGAGTCACATGGGGGTTTCGTCCCGAGAGTGAGCTGCTTGCCGCAGGTGCAATGCAGATCTGTAGCGATGTCGGTCAATTGACAGACTACTTGCTCGGCTCTGGACGGAAAACTTGATTTTTCGTTCTCGTGATGGACCGTGTCCGAATGTGCAGGAAGCCATGAAACCAGTCAGTACCAGCCCACGAACCTCAGACCAATCCAAACAAGAAGAGTTTGAGATCATCAAGCGTCGGATGCACCAACGGCTAGTCGACAAGATCGACTTGTCTCGGGTTGGTGACCTCAAAGGGGAATCTTTTCGCAGGGAGATTCGATTAGTTGTCGAGCACTTATGCGACAGCGAAAACACTTTTCTGAATCGCTCAGAGCGAGACAAACTTGTCGACGAAGTGCTCGATGAAACGTTAGGTCTTGGACCGCTCGAATTTCTTCTCAAAGACCCATCGATCAGCGACATTCTAATCAACGGCCCCAAGAACATCTTCGTTGAGCGTCGCGGTCAGCTGGTCAAGACCGAAGTGGAGTTCCGAGACAACGCCCACTTGATGCAGATCATTGACCGAATCGTTTCCAAGGTTGGACGCCGTGTGGATGAAACTTGTCCGATGGTGGATGCTCGACTGGAGGATGGTTCGCGAGTCAACGCGATTATCCCACCGTTGGCTTTGGATGGGGCCTGCGTATCGATTCGACGCTTTGGTTCGAATCCGGTTAAGCTCGAGGGTCTGCTCAATTTCAAGGCGTTTACACCCGAGATGGTGATGTTGCTCGAGGGATGCATCAAAGCCCGTTTGAACATCATCATCAGTGGTGGTACGGGCTCTGGAAAGACGACACTGCTGAACACATTGAGCAGTTTTATTCAGAACGACCAGCGCGTGGTTACGATCGAGGATGCGGCGGAGTTGCAGCTTCAACAAGAGCACGTAGTGCGGCTGGAAACACGGCCGTCCAACATCGAAGGGACCGGCGCGATTACGGCGACCGATCTCGTTCGGAATGCATTAAGAATGCGGCCCGAGCGCATCATCATTGGTGAATGCCGTGGAGGTGAGACGCTGGATATGTTGCAAGCGATGAACACGGGTCACGACGGCTCGATGACGACGGTGCACTCCAATTCGCCGCGAGACGCGATTGCTCGTCTTGAAACGCTGGTCATGATGGCCGGATACGATTTACCGATCAAGGCGATTCGGCAGCAAGTTGCTGGGGCTGTCGACGTGATCATTCAAGCCAACCGACTTCAAGGCGGTCCGCGACGTGTGATGAATATCACCGAAGTACAAGGAATGGAGCAAGACACCGTTGTGTTGCAAGACATCTACCGATTCGTGCAAGAAGGGGTCGATGAAAGCGGCAAGGCTCATGGTTATTTTGAGGCGACGGGCGTTCGTCCATCATTCATGCCCCGCTTGGAATCCGCTGGTATTCGATTGCCAGCAAGTGCATTTCGCCAACGGATTATGATGAGGGCTTAGCGCGATGATGGTATTGATAATTGCAGGGTCGGTCGGCATCTGTGTGGCTGCGATCATCGGCGCCGTTGCGGTCATGGTTCGCGGTGATGAAGCGTCGGTTGCTGAAGACCGATTGTCGACGTTGACAGCCAAAAGCCGAAAAGACATTGATGGTGTCGATCCCGATGCTTTAACATTTCGAAATCCGTTAGAGGGCACCACTAATGTGCTTGAGCAGTGGATGACTCGTCAATTCAACATGAAGGTCATGTTGGAGCAGGCGGGCATCAAAATGCCCCTGAGCAAGTTCTCTTTGATGTGCTTGGGGATGTCCGGAGTTGGAGCGATTGGATGTTTGTTCGCACCGATTCCTTGGTTTATTGCCCCGGTAGCTGGGATCATTTTGTTCTTTTTGCCTTTCTTCTGGGTCAGCATTTTGAAGAAGAGAAGGATCAGCAAGTTTAATCAGCAGTTACCTGAAGCTCTTGAGATGCTGAGTCGATCTCTGCGTGCAGGGCACTCTCTCGGCGCTGGATTTGGGTTGATTGCGGAGGAGATGCCGGATCCATTGGCACGTGAATTCGGACGATGTTTCGAAGAGCAAAACTTTGGTGTTTCATTGGAACAGTCCCTCGAATCGATGACGCAGCGGATTCCCAACTTGGACTTGCGATTTTTTGCGACGGCGGTGATTCTGCAGCGTCAAACCGGTGGTGACTTGGCAGAAATCTTGGACAAGATCGGCAATCTTGTTCGCGCGCGTTACCGGCTTGCAGGACAGATCCAAGCGTTGACTGGTGAAGGTAGATTGTCCGGTATTGTGCTGTTGGCACTACCACCAGGTCTGTTTACCGCCATGATGTTTTTGAACCGAGAATATATCATGAAACTGTTCACGGATCCAATGGGGCAATGGCTCTTAGGAGGTGCGATTGTCATGCAGTTCTTGGGCGCGCTAGTCATTCGAAAAATCATCGACATCAAAGTATAGAGCGAGGGATTCCTTGCCCCTCGCTTATGGGGCCTGTCGATCAAATAAACCGCAGCGATTTAGCGGCGGTTGCATATCCTAAAACCGGGGCTAGCGCCCTTCGGCTAATTGTTGCGATAGCAACTTTAATGCCCCTTATAACTTACCACTTACTCCTTATTATTCACGTAGGAACGAAACTGTGTTGATCCTGGCTGCTATCGATCTTCGACTGGTTGTTTCTGTGACTGTATTCTTGGCAGTGGTTTCGTTTGCCTGGTTTGCTATCGATTTCTTTAATCGGGATGAGCAAGGGGTCGCCGAAAGTCGCCTCGACATGATGAACTCCTCGATGCGAAAGGTAGCTGATGCCAAGGAATCAAGGAAGGAGATGTTCTCGAGGGTTTTGGAACAAGCGTCACCGGCTGTTGCGAAGCACTTACAGCCGAAAAACGAAGCGGAAGTGAGCAAGTTAAAATCGAGACTTGCGGAAGCGGGATTTCGTACCGAAGGAGCAAGCGGTATTTTTTTGACGGTAAAAGTGATGGTCGCGATTGGGGGGCTATTTCTGGCAGGTGGAACAACAGCGCTCACAATGGGTTTGGGATCGGCCGTAATGTTAAGGGCAGTGCTTGGTGGCGGTATTGCCTTTTTCCTTCCCGAGATGGCGTTGGACTTCATGCGTTCACGTCGAAAGAAGCAGATAACGCTTGGTTTGCCTGATGCCTTGGACTTGCTGGTCGTTAGTGTTGAAGCTGGCTTGGGCTTGGACCAAGGGATCAAGAAAGTTTCGGACGAGATGCAATCGTCGTATCGCGTGCTTTCGGATGAATTGCAATTGAGTACCTTGCATCTTCAAATGGGCCGGGCTCGCGCTAGTGTCTTGCAGGATCTTGGTTATCGAACCGGCGTTGAGGATCTCCGGACGCTGGCTTCGCTTTTGATTCAAGCGGACAAGTTTGGATCGGGGGTGGCACAAGCGTTGCGAGTGCAGAGCGAATCGATGCGAATCAAGCGGCAACAGATCGCGGAAGAAAAAGCCGCAAAGACCGCCGTGAAGTTGATATTTCCGTTGGTGCTATTTATTTTCCCGGGCGTTTTTGTCGTTCTCGTCGGTCCAGCAGCCATTCAGATGGTGAGAGAGATGTTCCCCGCGATGCAGGGGAAATAGACTAGTAGACTGCGATTTTTCACTGCGGTTTTTCACTGCGGTTTTTCACTGCGGTTTTTCACTGCGGTTTTTCACTGCGATTTTTCACTGCGATTTGCATTGGCATAGCATGAGCCCTAAGTAAAGCGCAGCACTTCCTAGCACAACGTTCAGTACGCACTCAACGAACGCCAATCCGAACTTACCGCTCTGCAGTTGCTCTACGAGTTCAAGTGAAAAAGTGGAGAAGGTAGTGAACCCGCCACAAAGCCCTACGCCTAGCAAAAGGTAAGTGGATTGCGTTCGATCGGCGACGGAACCTGCGACGCATCCCAAAATCAGGGAACCGCAGATGTTGATGATCGTCGTCGCTATTGGGAGCGGAATCGGAATTGCCACCTCGCTGAGCAAATGTCCAATGCCGTAACGCAAGTTGCTGCCCAAGGCGCCTCCTGCTCCAATCAAAACGACGGGATGAGTAAAAAATGCTGTGAACGAGTTCATTGATGATGCAACCTGTATTGGGTTCGGAGACACATTTATGCAAAGAGATTTCTAGCGAGATGATTTAAGCTCATAAGACGTCTTCTTTTTTGGTTGTTTTGTTCTTTTCGGCAACACGGATGATCCATCTTGATTGCCGAAAGAAACGAGAAAAGACGAAAAAAGAGGTGTGATTGGAGAAGCTCTCGTCGCTCTTGGTTGATCGGTTCCTTTGCTGAGCGATTTTCCATTGACCAATCGAGTGTGTTTACCCGAAAGGAACGCAGTGAAGCATTTTGTAGCGAAACTCGTCAAGAGTTTCGGTGGTTTACGCAATGCAGCCGAAAGTCTTGACGACTTTCGCTACAGATAAGGCTGTCTAACCGAATCGCTCGGATATCGGCAATTTCCCTAACAATACCCGCCTAAATGGAATGTTTGCGGGTCCTGCTGTAATAATGTTAAAATCAAGATTCGGCCAAAGGCTACGAATGGCAATGGTCCAATACCGATTTTGCTGCTTACTTCGTCCAAAAGAAGAACCATGTGTATTTCCTTGCGAACTCAGACTCCCATCATCCCAATGATGCTAGCTTGGTGCATTGTGGCCTCGGTTGCGATGGGTTTTCAGGCAAATGATGGTGCAAAGTCTTTTGAAAACACAGGCGCGACTCTCGTGCCGCTCGAATTCCCGTTGAGCGCGGCCAGCGAAGATCGTCTCATCCAAACGTTGGACCGTATTGGCAGTCGAACGACAGGAAATGAGCGTCCAACTGTCGTGTTGGAGTTTGGTTCGAAACAAGAAACGACAAACCCTGCCAAAGATGCGACGATCGGCCGAGGAACGGATTTCGTGAGGGCCTTGAGTTTGGCTCGTTGGTTGAGTGGGCCGAAGGGGAGCCGCATTCGAAGCGTCGCTTACCTTCCCAACTCAATCTGTGGGCATGCTGTTTTGGTGGCCTTAAGTTGTGAGGAAATAGCGATCGCACCGTTGGCTGAGATCGGTCGCGCGGGAATCGATGAGCCGAATCTTGATGCAACCGTTCGTCAGTCCTACCTGGATGTTTCGACACGCCGAACGTTTCCGGCTGCTGGAGTCTTGTCGTTGCTCGACCCATCGGAATCGCTGATCGAGTTAACTTTAGCGGACAAGAAAACCGCATACACGAACGCTTCTGAGCTTGCCAAGAGAACCGAGTCCGGAGAATTGGCAAAGGACGTTGAAACGGGCAAGGTATTGAGCTGGGAACAAAAGACCATCACGAACCAGATGGCCATTTTTGTTGGTCAGGAACTGCGAACTTGGAAATGGGTTTCCCATAACGCGAATGATCGTGAACAGCTTGCAAGGGTACTGAAACTAACCAAACCTTTAACTGAAAAACCAACGTTTGCTGGCCCTCGAATCATGACTCGAGTTCATGTTCGCGGAATCATTTCCGACCGACAGGTGACTCGAACGATCCGAGCGATTGAAGAAGGGCGAAGTAAGTCCAATGCCAATCTGATTCTTGTCGAGATCGATTCACCCGGCGGAAATTTGGCAGCGAGTATTCGATTGGCCAAGTATCTTGCCGACATTCCCGCCGATCAAGCGGAAGTCGTGAGTTATGTTGCCGGGGCTGCCCGAGGTGACGCAGCATTGATTCCGTTGGCGAGCGACGTGATCCTGATGCATCCCGATGCCAAGCTCGGTGGTGCCGGTGAGGCCACCATTTCCGAAGCGAGTTGCAGAGGAGAGCAACTTGGTCTGCAGGACCTTGCTAAAGCATCGGATCGATCCGAAGGCGAATTGCTCGGTTGCATTTGTCCGGAGATAGAGATCTTCGAGTACAGCGCCATCGACGGACAAAAGCAGTTAAACAGTCCGCAGTGGTTGGTCGACGACCCAGTTGCTCCCATGTGGAACAAAGGAGTCAAAGTCGACTTTTCGGGTGGCCTAACCTTTGCGAAAGCAAATGAGGTTGGGCTCGCATCCGACAATCCGGTTTCTCTCGAAGCGGTTGGGCTTAAATTTGGTATCGATACCTTACCAGCTGAATCTAGGACCAACGCGACGGAACGGTTTGTCGAATGGCTGGGTGGTCAGGCTTGGTTATCCATGTTGCTTTTTATGGTTGGAATCATCTCACTGAGCGCGGAGTTGAGTACGCCAGGTATCGGAGTTGCTGGTGTCCTTTCCGCAGTGTGCTTTTTGCTATTCTTTTGGATCCATCTCTTCCAAGGAACGGTCGAGTGGTTGGAGATACTGCTTATTTTGGGAGGGATGGTTTGCTTGGCCGCTGAGATGTTTATCTTGCCCGGCTTCGGAGTCTTTGGCGTTACCGGACTGATCATGCTTGCGGTCGGTTTGCTGCTTGCTGGTCAAACGTTCGTCCTACCAACGAACGAATATCAGTGGAAGCGGACAAGTCAAGCTGTTGGCCAATTTGGTTTGGTTATCGTAGGCTTGTTTGTCACCGCGATTCTCTTTCGCAAACAATTAGCAAACCTACCTATGGTTCGCTGGTTTGCACTGCAACCGCCCAAGACCGATCGCGATTTGGCGGAAATGGAACATGCCGTAGATGAGCTTCGGACGTTTGTCGGCTGGCATGGTACGACCTTGTCGCGTTGCAATCCATCCGGTAAGGCATCGATCGGGGACCGAATTTTCAGTGTTGCGAGCCAGGGGGATTGGATCAGCGAGGACACCGAAGTCGAAGTCGTCAGCGTTCAAGGTAATACGCTGGTCGTGAGGTCACGTGGGTGAGTTGTCAGTTGTCAAATGTCAGTTGTCAGTTTTTTAGAGATATAAACTGAAGACTGACAACTTCAAACTGACAACTTCAAACTACCTACTTGTCGCTGACTTGGCCTTGTTCGCGGACTTGATGGCACCGAACTTTTGTTCTGTTTTCAGGACTTGCTCTTCGAGTCTGGCGGAGTAGTCCATGACGCTTCCCGCGCCGGAGAAGCCGACGACCACTTTGTCCCAACCGAGCTCCTTTGAAATCATTCGGCCCGCATCGATATCGAATTTGATGGTTCCGTTGCTGAGTTGTTGCAGTACTTGAGCCTCTTCCTTTGGCTCCGAAATCGGAGTTAGCATTTCGCTTCGAACGATGATCGTGGCCACTCCGGCACTCACTTTATCGAACCGAAACAGCTCACGAAATCGGACCGTTTTCACCGAACTATCTTCTCGCATGATGCGCATTTCGCGTGGCACCTCCCAAGTTGCGCCGATCGCGATTGGCTTCTTTGGGACCGGCAATGTGATGTCACCCATGCCCAAATTGGGAGGATTGCTTTGATCGCTGCGAGCAATAATCATTCCTTGTTCATCGATCGTAACGGTGGAGATGACTTTGCCAACTGACGCTGCTGCAGCTTGGAATTGTCGCAAGGGTTCTTCGCCACTCTTGGAGCTATATCGCAGCTCATTGTCATTTCCGATACGCTGGGACATATCGATTTCCAAAATCTTGTACTCAAATGTCATCTCACCATTCACAGCCTTGGTAACTTCCCACATTTTCTGGGAGACCGTTCGTGACTGGGAGTTCTGTTCGGTAGAGTCGATCTTGGTATCGGTTTTGGCCAAGTGGGTGACTTCGCTCGAAATAACCATACCTGGCTGCAGATTGTATCGTAATAGATATTCCTCTCCTCCAGAGGTCGACGGAGTCTCGTTCATGGTTTTGCGTTCCACTTTGCGTAACGCTGGCGGCTCGACTAACGCGGAATTGGCAGGAGGAGTTACAGATTTTGAAACGGGTGTTGCCGCGGAACCGACTGTAGCGGTTTTGGTTTCATCTTCGGAGGAGACGGTATCTGCTGAAGCCGATTTGATCGCCGCCGTTTCTATCTGATCCGCTTCCTCGGTCTGTTCCTCTTTGACAGGTTCTTGTTGGGCTGGTTTGGGTTCAGGGCGTTTGGCAGGCGTCGGGACCTGTTTGTCTCCAGGACGTTTGGCCGGTGTTGGGGATTGCGCGATTGCGAGCGAACCTAGAATGACGAATGAAAAAAAAACGGCAACGACCCAATACTTGCTATTAAACATCTCAAACCCCGCTCAATAAGTTCGGATGGACAGCTAGTGCCCAAAGGACTTTGATTAACCAACTTCAAAGACAACGGTATCTATCAAAGTGGCAGCGGTTAAGTCAAGGTCGAGATAGAGCGGAAAGGAACTGCATTGACTTGAACTGCGGAGCAGTGTCATTTGATAGCCACGGATGCAATCCTCATCTTTACCCAGATCCTTGAACATCACATTCCAATTACCTTGGGTTTTTCGTGCTCGTACTCCGCCCGAAGGGCAGTACTCGTACTCGATCGGATGGACAATCGAGTACGAGTACCATTTCATTGAGTACGAGTACGAAATCTGTCCAGAAAGCTGGGTAAAGATGAGGATGCAATCCGTGGTTAGCGATACAACATGTTTCCGGAGTCGCAACGCGCCGGCACACCTGCCTAAGGCGCGAGGCAAATGATAGCCAACCATATGATTGGCTGGGTGAAACACATACCGCCAATGGCGTTCCTTCAGAGCTCTATACCGATTGGGGCATCTGACCTGGGGGTTCGTTCGCGATGCGAACTTCACCCGAGGCTAAAAACTGCCATCGCATTCGCGATTTTATTGCACTTGAATGCTATCGCTCTTTAAGTACTTTGACCGAGCGGCTAGCTCGATTGAGGAAGTCGACTTTCGATTCACCCGTTTCCAGATAGATTGGGCTTCCGATAGTGATCGAACTGAGTAGTGGAACCGGCATGAACTCGCCGCGTGGCAAGATGCGATTCAGATTGTCCATGTAGACGGGGATGAGTTCCAGATCGGGGCGTTTCTTGGCCAGATAATAGAGTCCACTTTTGAACTCGCCCATTTCGCCATCGGCTGCGCGACTACCTTCAGGGAAGACGATCAACGAATAGACATCTGCAATTTCGCGCAACATGAGTTCGACAGGGCTCTGATGCACCTTGATCTGTTTTCGATCGATGAGGATCGCGTTGAAAGACTTAGCTAGGAAACGTCGAAACCGTGAGCCACCCCAATAGTCTTGTGCGGCAACTGGACGTGTCAGCAATCGAAGTTCTTTTGGCAAACAAGACCATAAAACAACGGCGTCCAGGTGGCTTGTGTGGTTAGCAAAGTAAACACGCTGACAGGTTTCCGGTTGGGAACCAAGCCAACGGACCGTGAATCCACTAACGAGCTTTGCCAAGAACGCTAGCGTATGCCCCGTTGCTTTGCACAGTGGAGTTAAGTGGTCGCGGTCAGGAAAAACAACGTCGCTCGATTGGTTGGTTTGAATTTGTGGTGAAGGAATGACGGCCAAGGGAAATTGCTCATGTGTGTGTGCGCAAAACGACTGAACGCTCAATCGTTGCTGAATCAAAGAAAAATGCAAGGGTTCAGCCAAGAAATCATGACATTCCCTATTCTATCTTGCTTTCCCAGCGGCCGTTGTCCTAGACTCCTGTTCGCCAGCCATCCGAGCGCCCAGCGGACTTTACCAAAAATAGCGGTTTTAGGGACGGACCAACGTTACACGCAATGCCTCAATTCCCTCGCAACAACAGGACAAAGCGTCTCGTTTCCACCATCATCACGATCCTTTTCTGTACCGTTCTGCCTGGGTGCATTCGCAAAAGAATGACCGTCCGCTCGAATCCGCCCGGGGCCATGGCGTACATTGATAAGCAGCCGATCGGTTTAACACCGGTTTCAACGAGTTTCACTTACTACGGCACAAGGAACTTTGAATTGGTTCGTGATGGGTATCGTCCCGAACGCTTTCTGAGAAAAATCAGTCCTCCGTGGTACGCGATTCCTCCGCTTGATTTCTTCACGGAAACCCTTTGGCCATTCGAGCAACGGGACGAACGGATTATCGACGTGCAGCTGTCGCCGGCACCCGTTGTATCTGCAGAAGCGCTGATCGAAGGGGGGGAGCAAATGCGTTTGCAGTCGACTCAAGGAATCGCCAGTTCAGCTCCTCCCACTCGAACACCTCCGGCTCCGATTATCACACAACCAACAGTTCCAAATGCATTTGGTCCCGGAACGAATGTCCCGATTCTTGCGCCAGCGCCGAACCTACAGTAGCCTTAGGGTCCAGTGTTCGAAAAAGTTTTCCACAATCCGTTCCAAATCGTCCCGCGACGAACATTTCGAGGGAGTATTCTCTTGCTCCGACTTTTCCAACAATGCAAGCGATTCACGAGCTCGTAACGTAGCGCTTACGGCAGCGGGCAAACGAAAGTTTCGACAACTATGGACCGCGGGTGAGTCCATTCGAACCAAGATGTTCGATTCCATACAACCCGACGACGCGGCCGTTTTCGTCAGTGTGCTTTCTCGTATTGCCGCGTCTTTAAACGGAGTGAATTTGCGTGATTCCATTCCCACTTATCCAGACACCCTCCCTCGGGGAGGGTCGGGCCTTCGGCCCGGGGAGGGTGAAGTGTCGGTGCAGTTCGCGCTGGCACTTCACCCTCCCCTCGCTACGCTCGACCCTCCCAGAGGGAGGGTGACTAAACCGCCCCTCCCAAGGAGAGGGTGACGTATCTCGTTGGCCTTTACCAAAAGTCCAGTCATCCTACTCAACATTCGAAAGGTCAATCGTAATGAAATGTCTATCAAAACCGGTGTTTGGCATCTTGGCGATGCTGTGCGTGCTGACGCCGATGGGCGTTGCTCAAGACAATCCCGAAAGACCACGTCGACCGGGTGGTTTCGGCGGACCCATTGAGCTTGGTCCTGATGATGTTGCCTTCTACGATGCTCCGCCAGAAGGATTTAAGTCCGTTCGGGAAAACGTGCCGCACGGCAAGATGGAGATGATCGATTATGAGTCCAAGACGGTCGGCACCACTCGCAAAGCCAACGTCTACACGCCTCCGGGTTACAGCGCTGACAAAAAGTATCCTGTTCTCTATTTGTTGCACGGCATCGGTGGCGATGAAAATGAGTGGGTACGCTTTGCGAGTCCAAACGCGCTTTTCGACAATCTGATCGCAGATGGGAAAGCGGTTCCAATGATCGTTGTTATGCCAAATGGTCGCGCTCAGAAGAATGACCGCGCCGAAGGAAACGTCATGGCCAGCGCACCTGCGTTCGCAACGTTCGAAAGGGACCTCATCGACGATTTGATTCCGGCCATCGAAGCAAAGTACTCGGTCGACAAGAGCCGCGAAAAGCGCGCAATCGCCGGCCTATCGATGGGAGGCGGCCAATCGTTTAACTTTGGGCTTGGTAATCTTGACACGTTCGCTTGGGTCGGTCCATTCTCTGCTGCTCCCAACACCAAGCCTGCCGAAGAGTTGATTCCGAATGTCGAAAATGCCAAGGCAAAATTAAAGCTGCTCTGGATATCGTGTGGCAACAAGGATGGCCTCATCCGCATCAGCCAGAACATGCATCAGTACTTAAAAAAGAATGGAATTGAACATGTGTGGCATGTCGATGGTCACGGCCACGATCCCGTTCACTGGAGCAGCAGCTTGTACTGGTTCAGCCAAAGCGTGTTTCAGGACAAGTAAGATTCTCATAACTCAGTCCAACCGGCTTCCTACTGTCCCCACAGAGTCGTTTTCCGCTCCAACCTGCGCCAACATTGGAGCAGAAATCGGATGCAAGGAAGATTGATTTTCCGAGCTACGCCTGAAAAATCCCGGAGTTTGGGGCTGGCCCCAATGTGCACTGATCGCACAGATCGACAAAACGGAAATCGCAAATTTACAATTTTTGCGATTCAGCTATTGACCAAAATCAAGACCGTCTCTCCGGGTTTTAAGGTTATCCATGTAACCTGTCACGGCTGCTTTTGGAAGCCGCGTCAATGATCTTGTAAACGACGATAACGCAAATTGCGACTGTAATCCATCCAGGTATTAAACCAATCAGCGCAATAGTCTTCGGAACGTTAAGGCGTCGGCATGCATAAAGCAGTAATACGTAAGACACGAGACCGACTATTGCCGCAAGTACAATTTCGAATAATCCTAAGCCAAACATAATTATTTCTTTTTCCCTTTTTGAATGTTTTCATTGAGCAATCGTTGTTCGTCCTCAAAAACTTCTAGTAGGTCTTTGGGAAGCCTACTTAACTCATCTTCAATAGTAGTTGCCTTTGGTTTTGAGTTCAACAATCGCGTTAATTGCGCTTCATTAAGAGTGCCCATGATTGACACCATCCGAGCACCCGCCGATCGGCGGGTGTTATTAAGTGCGGCTTTGACGCTCTTCTCGTCTTTCGCAGCGGCAGTACTCTTTTTTAGCGCGACGACATCACTTTCGACTAAATTGACAAACTCCTTGATTCTTGACTTTTGATAAGCCGACAAGTCAAGAATTTCGTTGAAAACCGGCGAAGTAAGGTACTCAACGCTGCCGACCTCCATGACATACTTCAGCAGTACACCCTCACCCTCAAACGAGATTGTTTCATCTAATGCTTTTTCGAGGGCAGTTACTCGCTCATCCGACTCTTTCTGGAATTTTTCAATCATTTTCTTCAGTTCCTGCTTGGGAAGCGGTTTGTCACCGTTGACGATAAAGCAACGAGCTATTTCGACATCCTGCTTTTCCCAAAGCTCAAACTGAGATCGAACCAAATCAATAATCTTGGACTGATCCTCTGATTTCAAACGCAACCCGGATACTCGTTCCCGAATTAATGTGTCTCCGACTTCGAAACTAGGCCTAAATAGTTTAGCAAGACTGCTACTTCGCCTTTCTGCGTCCGCCAGCAGTTTATCTGCCTCTGTTTCATTAACCAAATCGTCCACTGAAATACCCGCAAATAACACAAACATTGCTAACAAAACAAACATATTCAAGCCTCCAAATAGTTTCAAATCCAAACTCAATCGACAGTTGCGGTGCCACTCCGAGAAAGCAGTCCACCTTCCAAATCCGTATTCAGTGTCGTTGCTCCAAACGAATAAGACATCAGTCCGATAGGGCAAACATAATGGTACTGCATTTTGATCCTGAAGGAATACCGTTTGAACTCACTAAAGGTAACTTCTTGTCCGGCGTTGAGATTGCTATCTGGGCTTACTTGTAAATCTAGTGACGTCCCGGTATTTACGATGGAAGTTGAATCTAGCACAAGGTATATGTAATCCAGCCCGCCAAACCAGGAGTCCAAAACAGGGGCCACGGAAACAATGGACGGAGCACTATTTGCTGTATAGGAGTATTTGACTTCAAACGGATACGTCCCATAACCATCCTCAATCCATATAATGGTTGATCCATTGACGGTGTTAGTGTTGCTTGTCTGAGTTTTTATTGTTGCAGTATATGCGACTCCATCACTTCCTGTGAATTCCAGTTGCGCGTCAGCCTTACGAGCAAAAATAGCGCAGCAAACTGCACTCAAAACGATCATAACCCTAATTGAACCGATCATCGCCATCACCTCGATACCTTTTGTGTTAAACTCTTATTCCATTTATTAAGCATTGATGCACCGGAATTAGAAAGCGAGAAAGGCTTACTGGTCTTGCGAAAAAAACAAAATAATTTCCAAAACATGATTAACCGTTTTCTTGATCACTCAAAAAGGAGTTGAATGTCTTTTAACTTGCGGGTTATTTGGCTCGGATGAATTCCTAGTGCCTGCCCGATGCGCTTGTTGCTTTCCCCTTTTAGACGCAAATGGACGATTTTCCGTTGGATTGGACTCAACTTGCTTTTGAACATGGCCCAAGTATCTCGAAACTGAACAATGTACTGTGGGTTGTTCAACAAATTAGAATCTATGATTTCGTGGCCAACGTCAAAACAAAAAGTTCCTGATTTTCCACCACGCTTTTGGCAGGTCAAACGATCAACTTCGTCGCGAACACGAAATTCCATTTTCAAATAGCAAAGGGAGATAAAATGCCTCTCAACAATCGATAGAGTGGTGAGCCGTAAAGAACGTCGATCAAAATTGCGTTTGCAAGCGATTCCTGGTCAACTTTGTTGTGAAGGCTAACAGCCAACTTACGTGGGATCCAACGCAAAATCATTTCAAATAAATCAACGTACAGCTCGCTGTCGCTGGTTATCAGCTGAAATGTAAAAATCTGGTCGCGATTTTGGGTTACTTTCATTTCATAGTCCTCGGCTCTCGGGCGATCAGAGAGGTTTTTGCTTGAAATCAACCACTACAGGTTTCTGCTGACGAGAATCATACCGCAAAACCTCAACGTTGAATAGATGTCCTTAAAACACCATTAATGTGGTGCTAACGCTCATTACCGGTTCGCAATCCTGGTGTTCGGTCTGGTGCCTGGCCAGTTGGTGCTTATTTTTGAAATCTCGAGGTTGGCTACAGTGATAGCCCACTTTCGGCGCGGCAATTGCGCACGGCGATTTGGCAGTTTCCAAACTGCAAAAAGACTATCTACCGTGCTGCGGTGTATAGCGAAAGGTAAAAGCCCCCCAGTTTTTGGTCTCAACGACAGTTGGAAATTCCCAGTGCTAAGTGATCTTAGCAAAAGCGTTTGCAGCAGCTGACAACAATTGAATTCCCCAGTCGAGGCCTTGCATTTCAACTAACGTATGTCCACAATTTCCAAGGCGGGGGTGGGAACAGGGCAATCGCCTGTTAGCAGCATGAATAACCTGCGAGTAGCTTCTCAATTGCAGAGTTGTCCCAGCCACAGCGTTTTCGTTTACCTCGAATTGCATCTTTGATGGCAGTGTCCTTTTGCAGAATGTTTAGCGCCAAGCGTCGGAATCCTGATGCGATTTCGGGAGTTCCTTTGCGAATCCGACTTGAGTCCTCTGAAAACACTACATCGAGGACGTATTGCTGACCCCGTTGAAGGCTCGACGTCCCATCAGAGGTCATCTCCCGCTTTTGGCACTAGTGATAAAGGTTGACGACGCTTCTTGGATCTTGCCGTCGATCGTACGAGTGAGGTACGTCATTCCGATCGTTTTGACTTCTGGCCATTTCTGAAAAATCGGATGGTCCGGGTATGGTATCACGACTGTCTCGCGGTACTCGGCACGTCCATGGTTCTCTTCAGTCTTGCGGGGGACTCGTTTTGATTTCGTGTTCTTTTCCAATGCGTCGAGAATCGCTTCGTTCAATGCGTTCTCGAGACTTAGTTGGTTGCCTTTAACTTGGAGAATAGAGTCTGCTTCCTTGTTGATGATCGCTTGGGCTGTTTCTTTTTGACAAAGCATCGCGTCGGCGGTAACAACGGCTCCTTGCGAATTCAATTGTTCAATCAGTGCTTGAACAGCAGGGATCTCATTGGACTTGCCATCTACAGCCTTAGCCCCAATACAAAGACGAAGCCCACAGGCCCATGCAGTAACCTTGTGAAAAGGCGCTTGATTGATAGACGTATCAAAGGAGCCTCTTACGGTTTTACCATCAATGGTGACGGTTTGGTTTTTGATCGCTTTACCGTATTGAGACTTTGTAATGCCGAAAAGAATGCAACCGAATCGAGCTTTGACGAAAGGCTACGGCTGAGGCGAGGCCGTATCCACCGGAGATTCTGGCAAGCACGCGAAAAGCAATCCTGGAGTAAGAGTCCAGTAGCCGACTCGGACACCCGCTTTCGCTAATCCCGATCCAGCCCAAACATTGCAAGTCCGAAAAAGATGGTAGTGACCTAGCCCTTCATAAAACGCATCCGCGTTTCCGTAGTGTCGGTCTGGAATTGGCGACAGCTCGCCGTTGGCTTGTTTGCGAAAAGTTGAGAGCAGGTGTTCGCTCAAAAGTTGGAATTGGTCTGGCGAAAGGCGAATCCTTCGTGAGCGTTGCGTTGCCCAAGCTAAATCCTGACAAAGCTCGACGTGGACGACCGTGTCGCCCATACCAGCGAACGCATAGAGTACATTCGAAATTTTGACATCATCCCAAGTCCGCGTCTCCATGTAAAACTGTCGGTTTCCCCATCCAAAAATGGCATAGCGATTTTCGGGGTCAAAGTTTGGAAAGTCCGTTTCCTTGAGTCGATCATGCCACGGAAAAGAGGGTTCATTCAATGGCAGCACGAGGTCCGCGTGCACACCATTATTGATCACAAGGATTTCGATTCCATTTTCAATGGAAGCATGTTGGAAGTCGCGATTCACAGGCGTGTTTCCCAAAAGCCATGCCGTCGAGGCGAAACACAACCCAGCCAAGATCAATACGAGGCAGGTCCGAAAGGTCCACCGCCAGAGAAAACCAAGCCATGTCTTACGTTTCAGGGGCTTTGGTTTTGGATCATTCGTTGACACGTCTCGTCCCCTGTTCAATCACTCACTGAGACTTTTACTAACACCCATCCAACGCTTCAGGTAGTACGGCGAAACAAACGCGAAGTTCGCAACTAACATCATGAATCCAAAGGTGACCATGCCGAGGAACAAGGCGATCCCTCCGTGCACGAAACAGGCGACCAGCAATGTCCATGGTCGGGTCCATCTGGGCCAAACAACCGCGCAATAGCTGACTTCCCAGAAAAGTGTCATATGAGTTGCCATAGAGCAAAAGACAGGAAAGTGGCCTATCCATGTCATATCGAGCGACTGATATTCATAGGACGCAACCGAAAACCACATGGCGCTTCCATCCCACCACATTTCGCCACGCAGTTTGCCAAGTCCACCGAAGAGATAGATCACGCACAGATGCAACTGGATCATCCGTGTAGCAAATGTGTTCGACCAGCAATCTGGCGATTCATTGCCGTATTCGGTGTGGAGCACTCCAGATATGCGTCGAAGCCAAAGGTGATTTTCGAACAAAGTCGAATATCGATGTTGTAGCCATCGGTCAACGCTCCCTACGTTTCCCGGTCGGCCAAGACAAAGGTACATCGCCAGCATGATTGTTATCTGATCCAAGCCGAATAGCATCCCGGTCATGCGATGAATTGTCATCAAGGTCAAGAACCACGCCAAGAGGCTAGAAGTCCTGGTCAGTACGCCAGCAGCGAGCAGTAAGCCTGCCAAACAAGCAAGTATTTCATGGCACCAAATCAGCGACATCGACTCGGTATAGGCGAGGTAGGTCCATTTGGCATCGGGAATTTGGCCTTGGTGGATCGCTTGCCACGTTTCGTTGTTGATCAGGGCGAAAGGCCCCATAAACGATTCCAAGTTTCGAATCCAGATAAGGTGGATGTAGGCGATCATGCAGCCAGTTGCGATTCGGATGGCAGCCAATGTATGCGCCGAAGTTGGCGCGAAGAAGAACTCTCTCAGGCTATCCAAAAAAGTTTTCTGTTCGAATTCAGCCTTTGTGTTGGTTAGGTTCTCACTTGGGAGGATACTCACAGTTGGTCAACCTCATTGCGAGTAAGTCGAGGCTCGGCCTGGAGAGGTTGTGGCCGTTTTGAAAATGTTTTTATCGAGTCTGCCTTTACCGACCAATGCGTTACTCGGGAGGGTGAGGCTCCTGCCGAACCACGGCGTCGCAAGCTCGGCAGGAGCCTCGCTCTCCCGAATGATATCAAAGGACTTGGCATCGCAAAGATGTTGGGAGCGGTGGGTTGAGGTTCCTGCCGAACCAATGTGTCGCCAGCTCGGCAGGAGCCTCGCTCTCCCTTTTTCACTGGTTGTGCTTTGAGTGGAGCCATTATTTTTTGGTTGGCTCGCTTGGTTTGCTTGGAAGTTCAAGTATCGGTGGAGCGACAGTTTCCTCGATCATGGTTTCAGATAGTACGTTCGTGAGTCGAGCATCATTTAAAGTCCAACCTTCTCGAAGCACTTGTTGGGAGTCCGGTAGCAACCGCTCGACGCGTCGAAGTTCGACCGACCCGTTGCCTGTCGAGCGTTTAAGGCTGGCTACCATGGACGTTTGAATTTGGACGTAGAGCTCTCGATCGAAGGACCATCTTTGCATGAACTCCGTGTCCTTTTTTAGTTCTTCGGTCACTTGCTGTGGCGCAAAGCGGTTGGAGTAGAATTCGGACAGCATAAAATAGCGGTGGTAGAGCAGCCGGGGCCAATGTTCGGTGCGATCAGGCACCATCCGTTTAGGGCCTGATTTCTCGGCTGCCTCGACGTCGTCTGGAGGCGAGAAAGCACATTGAATCAAGTGACTTGGGCCAGGGTTTGGGGCGAAAAAGAAATAGCCATGATTGATATAAAGCCATTGAGAGTACGGCTTCATGGTTTCTGCAAGCCAGACAAATTCTGGTCCCGTTCGCACCTCGCTCCTGGAAAAAAAGCGAAAGGGCTCGGAAAGGACACCCGAGAAATGAACAAAAAAACCAAGAAGCAACGCAATTTGGCCCGCCGCGGGGCAGTCATTTGCCTGCGTTTTTTTTTTAACGGTCATCGACGTTTACGGCATTTCCACGTTTTGCGAGGTTTTTTCAAGGTTCCTTGGTAGATCACCACCGTTCCTTGTAAGTTAACACGATTGTTTTTGGCTAGCCATCCTTGATTTCAACTGGTTTTATCGTTGGTGTATAGCCTTATGGCGATCGAATGGTGGTTGTCGACTCATTGTGGCTAAAGCCGGCTGAAGCCGGGACACCAGAGCCAGGCTGAAGCCTGGACACCAGCTTGCGTCTAAAGCCAGGATACCAACGTAGTTGTAAGCGGAACCTTTCTTGCGTGTTTGGGTTAGAAGAGTGGTTAGATTAGCGTTTGACGCCCGTACAATCCGCCTTAACCCAATATTTTGGATGAGAAGCCGAACTAATTGCTTCGACCCGCTCGCTCGCATCTAGCCATTGGTTGTCCATTAACTAAAGTCAATACCGATTGAGATTTGATCATTTTATTCGCGAAACGCGAACCAACCCAAGCATTTCTATGCAAACTAGAACCCTACTTCGACACACTCTGCTGACCTTTTTCGCATTGATTTCTTTGGGTACCGCGACTTTGCAAGCGTCCGGCAGCCCGGACCTTGTCGGGATTTTGGCCGCCATTACCGAGCCTGGAAATGCCGCCGAACTCGGCTTGACCCAAGATCAATTGGATCGGCTGGAATCGCTCATTAAGCAGCATGAGAGCCAGGCATTAACGTTTTCTGCTCAGATTCGCCAACTGCCATCGGCCGAACAGCGAGCCAAAAAAGCTGAGAATATCCGACTCGTGGAACGGCAAGGTTTCGCTTTTTTGACAGATGCTCAGCGATCTAAGGCCGAAATGTGGCGGCTGCAAAAGCTTGGTCCTGTTGCCCTGATCGATCCCGAAATTGCCGGCTTGATGGGGGTTAGCGACGAACAAATAGCCAAAATCCGCAATGTGCTCGAGGGCAAATCGATTCTTGATCGAGAACTGGGCAGGACGAAAGCAGCTGTTGAAATCAACAATCGAATCATGGCGGTTCTTGACGAAGCCCAGAAAACAGCATGGCAGACTTTGGTCGGCAAGCCAGCGGCGAGTGAGCCGAATAAAGACGGCGCCGAAAGTTTTGCTGACGGAAAACAAGATGTGCCGGGGACGACTGTTCAAGCACAAGCTCCAATGGCTGGGCCTGCGGATGGTCTCGTCATCAATTTTAATGCCACGCCTTGGAGCGATGTTTTGAAGTGGCTTGCAAAAGAAGCAGAACTGAGCCTGCAAGCCGATTCGTACCCTGTTGGCACGTTTACCTATCGTGATCCGTTTCGTCGCTACACTGTCGCTGAGGCAATGGATGTGATGAACGGCGTCTTGCTTGGCAGAGGCTACACTTTGGTCAAGAAGAATCGCATCCTCATCAGCGTGGATTTGGGTAGTGGTGAATCGGCCGCAGTTACAAAATTGTTGGTTCGAGAGCTATCCGAATTGGTGTTACCTGAAGATTTAGACAAGAGAGGAAACTATGAGATAGTGTCCTGTGTCTTCTCGATCGAGCGATCGACTGTTGAAGAGATTGAGCGTGAAGTCAACTTGCTCATCGGTCCGTCTGGTTCCGTTGTGCCTTTGCCAACCGCGGGGCAGATTGTTGTGTGTGAGACTGCGGGCAAGCTCCGAATTATTCGCGAATTGATTGCGGGCGGAACGCGAACCAAGAAGATTGAGAAGCTGACATTAAAGCATGTTAGCGCGGATGAAGTTCTCGCGATTGCCAGACCTCTCTTGGGTCTCAAGGACGGCGTCAATACCTCAGAGGACTTGAGCATGTCCACGGATACATTTGGCAACACAATCTTTGCGACCGGTTCAGCGGATAAACTTCAAAAGCTGAGAGATATTACTCTTGAAATCGATATCAAGCCGACGAGCGAAGCGGTCAAAACCGCATCGGTTGAGCAACCAAGGTTCAAGAGCCACCGGCTGTTGGGTTCCGATCCGACCACGACGATGGATGTACTCCAGTCCACGTTTGCAGGCCAGATCAACATGAAGCTTTCGCTCGATCCAAAGACAAGTAACATTCTTGCGTTGGCGACAGAAGAAGACCACACGCGAATCGATGATATCATTGCCGAGCTCGCGGGTCAGAGCAGCGATTTCGAAGTCATTCAATTGTCGCGACTTGATACACAAGCTGCGATTTTGACTTTGGAAAAATTCTTTGGGAAGCAGAGCAAAGATGCGACGACTGCCAAGGGCCCCATATTTTACGGTGACGCTGCGGCCCGCAGAATCATGGTGAAAGGGACCAAGCAAGAAACAGAACAGATCAGGACGATGTTATCCACTGTCGAGGAGTCCAGCCCAGAGGCTGAAAGCCCGCTGGACGGTATTCTTCTCGTACCGCTCAAAGGCAAGGCGGCTGATCGGATGTTGGACCAGATCGAAATGCTGATGCAAGCAACGAAGAGCAAGACCAAGTTTCGAATGGTTCTGCCAGCGGGTGAACCGAAAAAAGCAGAAGGCAAGTCTGCCGAAGAGCCTGCGAGAGCGATCAAAAATTCAAAGAGTGACAAGAGCGCATCAAAGAGCAAGGCTGCCAAGAATTCGTTTGCTAAGTATGTTGCGAATCAAGACGAAGGGGATGCTTCGTCAGCCAAGCCTGTTGTAAAAGCACAAGATCCACAAGTCACTGTTCTGAGTGATGACATTGTGATTCGACGAGGTCCAAATGGTCTGATCGTTACCAGCGACAATCCAGAGGCACTTAAAGAGTTCAACCGGTTGTACAAGATCGCTCAGGGGCAAATGGCAAACACGCCAGCGGAGCCTGCAGTGTTTGTACTCAAATATATTAAGGCTCTCGCTGCCGCCGACTTGATCAGGAGTATTATTGCCGGAGAGCAGGCTAGCGGCGGTGGCGGTGGTGGCTTGATCGGCGATGTTGCTTCGAGCGTTCTAGGTGGCGGTCTTCTCGGAGGGCTATTTGGTGGTGGAGGTGGAAGCAACGCCTCCGCAAGCACAACTGTTTCCGGTGCATCCACAACGGGGGAAGTAGTAATCACCCCTGATCCTCGATTGAACGCGCTTTGGGTTCAAGGTAACAGCACCGACATGCAAATGGTCGAAGATCTCATTGAATTGATTGACATTGCAGATTCGGGGGTTCAGAACTTGACGCGGGGCACTCCCCAAACAATCCCTATCCGATACATCTCCGTAGCGGAAGTGGAAGCAGTTGTGAAAGAGGTTTTTGCTGACCGGATCGCTCAGCCTGCGAGTGCTGGTGGAGCGCAGCGCCAACCTTCTCCTGAGCAGTTCCTGGCACTGATCGGTGGTGGTGGCGGACGACGTGGTGGCGGAGGTGGCGGCAATGCGCAGAGTGAGCTCAAAGAGCAAACGATGACTGTAAGTTCAGACAAGAAGAACAACGCTTTGATTGTTGTAGCGACTCCGACTCTTTTCGCGGATGTTGAGAGTCTTGTGTCGCAAATGGACCAGGCATCGGAAGACGATGCTGCGGATGTGGTCGTCATGCAGATGCCGGCCGAAGTGAATACGACTTTGATGCAAAACGCTTTGAAGTCCGCATTTGGCGCCAATGTGAAAACAACTGCAGCCTCTCCAACGGCAGCGAATCCAACGGCCCCAGCTGGTGGCGCCAACCCTGCGGATTTTTTCCAGCAGTTTAGGAACCGCGGAATGGGAGGTGGCGGTACTCCTGGTGGATTCGGTGGATTTGGTGGCGGCACACCCGGTGGATTCGGTGGTGGTGGAGGAATGGGAGGCGGAACCGGTGGGTTTGGCGGAGGCCGGGGTGGATTCGGAGGAGGTCAAGGTGGCGGAGGACAAGGTGGCGGAGGTCAACGTGGGGGACGTGGTGGTCGCTAATTAGGCGATTGGCATTTTGAGAGATATCATTTGTAGATTGGGACATTGTCCCGAACGAATTGAATAAACGGACGGGACAATGGTCCCATCCTACGGTAGATTGTCCCATCCTACGGTAGATTTAGGTCTGCCGATCGCCTTAACGCATTTTGCTGTAGAAGAGTTTGCCTTCCTGGCTTAGCCCCATTTTTGTACAAACATATAAAGTCCAAATGATCTTATGATTACAGAAGCTGGCGAAATCCTACTCCGTCGCGGTTTGATCAACCGAGAACAACTGCAGCAATCGCGGGCAACCGCCAACGGTGGCGGTATTCTTGAAAGTGTTATCAAAGCGGGATTTGCAAAAGAAGAAGACGCACTCAAGGTCGTTGCCGAAGAGTTTGGATTGGATTTCATTGATCTCCGAGAAGCCAACGTTGATCTGACTCTGCTGCAATCGTTTCCGCTCAAGCTCATCTACCGTCACGCGTTGTTTCCCGTCAAACGAGAAGGAGGTCAACTCTTCGTTGCGACAAGCAACCCGTTGGACTTGTATGCGCTCGACGAAGCCTCAGCGGCGACCGGCCTGGCCGTAGTGCCCTTGGTCGCTGAGAAAAACGAAATTGCAAAGCTCGTCAAGAAGCATCTTGGAGTAGGCAGCGAAACGGTCGAGGGGCTTATGGCCTCGAAATCGGACGAAGACGCCGAGATCGAGTTGTTAGAAAAGATCGAAGCGGATGGTAGCGAACTGGGCGAACAAGCCCAAGAGGCATCGGTTGTTCGGCTCGTAAACGAGTTGTTGGTGGAAGCCATCGACACGCGTGCTAGCGACGTTCATATCGAGTCTCAATCGGCCGGTATCGTAGTGCGTTATCGTATCGATGGTATCTTGCACACGCAGGCAATTCCACCGGAAATCAATCGCTTCCAAGCGGCCATTATCTCGCGTCTCAAGATCATGGCGCACTTAAACATTGCCGAAAAGCGGTTGCCGCAGGACGGTCGAATCAAGCTTCGCGTGCATGGTCGCGAAATCGACATTCGACTTTCGGTGATTCCGATGATTCACGGCGAAAGCTTGGTCATGCGTATCCTTGATAAAGGATCGATGAAGTTCGATCTTCGCAATCTCGGAATGGGTGATGCCACCTACAAACTCTTTAGCGAGTTGATTCGGCTGCCACACGGTATCATCTTGGTAACGGGACCGACCGGTTCTGGTAAAACGACAACGCTCTACAGCTCGCTGCTCGAAATCAAGTCGCCCGAAAACAAGATTATTACGACCGAGGACCCAGTCGAATACCAACTCGACGGTATCAATCAAATCCAGGTTCACCCGAAGATCGGTTTAACGTTTGCGGTTTCGCTCCGAAGTATTCTGCGACATGACCCCGACATTGTCCTCGTCGGTGAAATCCGCGATGCTGAGACTGCGGAAAATGCAATTCAAGCGTCGCTGACGGGCCACACGGTTTTTAGTACATTGCACACCAACGATGCTGCGAGTGCGTTCACCCGTATCGTCGATATGGGAATCGAACCGTTCTTAGTGGCCAGTACGATTGAGGGGATCATGGCGCAGCGTCTCGTTCGCCGGTTGTGCGTGGAATGCAAACAAGAGTATCACCCGACACCGGACGATGTGCCTCGGGATTTTCCTTGGGAAAAACTGGATGGCAAGCCGTTGTTTCGGCCAACCGGGTGTCGAGCTTGTCGAAACCTAGGATATGCAGGTCGGTTTGGTATCTACGAACTGTTAGCGACGACAGAAGATGTGCGACAACTAGCGCACGATCGAGCGAGCAGCTTTGAGATCAAGAAGGCGGCGTTAGAGAATGGTATGCTGACGTTGCGAGACGACGCCTTTCGTAAGGCGATCGAGGGGACAACCAGTATGGACGAGGTATTACGTGCGACCAAGGGAGATCACTAGGGTAAAACGGAGTCGAGGGCTTAGCACGACGCGCAAGCAAGTGATTTGGCAAAAATTCACTAGCTTGCGCGTCGTGCTAGAAAATTCACTAGCTTGCGCGTCGTGCTAG
>JAPLNL010000015.1 GCA_026692905.1 Planctomycetota bacterium | reverse complement strand
CCTCACCCCCCGACCCCCTCTCCCCGAATCGGGGCGAGGGGGAGAAAATCGCATTGTTTTCGTTTGATTTCAAGGGAATTAGAATTCTAAATTGCATCGAGATGTGGGTAATGACAAGGGGCGATAGCCCCGGTTTCCTAATGCTCGACATTCGTCGAGAACCGCAGAAAAAACTGCTTGTCATTCCCGATATCTTTGCACGTCAAATTCCAATTCCTAAGGGGTTTCTCATACTCATACTCGTCCTCCGCCCGAAGGGCAGGACGATCGAGCACCAGCACCATTGCATTGAGTACGAGCTCGATAGTTGGTCTTGACGTTTTGCGGGTAAACAATTGCGACAATTGTTCGACACTCATCAGCCTTTGCGTATAAAGTGCGCTGCGTAGCTTCGGACATGCTTGCCGTTCAAAACATGGAAAGTACGAAGCTGCTGTACCACGGAATCTGAGAAGTGATTTAATGGGACGTGCACCAGTACTTTTTTGAATCGTTTTGCAATCTTCTTTAACGCGATACCAGGAGCCGACCAACTCAGCAACGCGATATGTCGGGATTGCGAATGAAGACAGGCGGCCGCAACCAAACGCTGCTCAATGGTATCAGCAAAGTCCAAAAACTCTTCTTCCCAGATGTCTTCAATTTCCCTCGGTGGATACAGAAACATGGCGCCTCCATAAGTTGAAACAGCAACCCCCGGGCCCAGCATTTCCTTTTGGAATGGCGTCGCAAAAAACGCCAGTGTCGACTCATCTTTGTGCTCGGCAAACCATGTTGCTCTCCAAGCATATTCACGCGGATCGGGTTCATTATCGAAAAGCATCACCGTCGCATCGAGATGACCAATGGTCGGCGGTTGGACCTTGACGAAAAGCGAACCGTCGTACCAATGACGCAGCGTTTCACGGAGGTCAATACCATCCATCATGCTAGTCGTGAACTTTTCGGTTCGAGCGAGATCGGCTCCAATCATCCCTTGAGCTCGCTCGAGAACTCGATTGCGAAAGCTTTCGATGCGGGTGTCTTCTTCGGGCCATGAACACTGATGGTAGGGATTCCATTTCATCCCCCACTTCTTTTGATCCATCCTTTGCGCTCGTCGATTCAGTTCGAGCGAATACCACTGGGTGGGCGCTCCAGCCAATCGGCTGTTCATGGACACTTGTCCGAATCCTGGCAGTGTCGCTTTGCCAATTCCCATTCTCAGCATCGGCCATGGCAAAGGATCATCAAAGGGGTAGTTCTTTGCTGCCTCGACCAGATGAATTGTGTACTGGTCTCCCATCACCTGTTGCGAGGAACGCGCGATGGTATAAAAGCTGGGAGTAAACCGACGTTCGAGCAACGTTTGATTGCGAATGTATTTCAGGCATTGAGACAAAAGCAATGGTGGAATCTTGCGGGCTCGATTGCCCATGTCGGCCAGATAACTCTGACGCGATGAGATCATCATTTCCTTAATGCCATCGACGACCAGCGATGCATCGTCATCCAACGACTTGCGAGCGTTTTCATACAAGCCGGTGATGAATGGAATTTCCCCCAAAAAGAAAAGGAGTGTTCTCGGATCGACAGAATAGTTCTCGGCTGGCGCCACATCATCCGGCAAATATCGCGGCGGGCGATTGTTTTCTTCCTGCGACTCAGTTTCTAGAATCGCCTCTCGCAGCCACGGCCAGTCTTGCAAGTCGCAGAGGCAAACCATGTTCGAGTATTTTCGTTTCAGTTCCTTGACACGGCTTGCCATGAATGCAAGTCTGGCGATCCGCTGCGGACTTTGAGGGAGAGGAATAGCAGGTAGCGTCGCGGCACAGAATCGCTCAATGGAAGTTTCTCTGAGCGCGAACGCATCTGGAAAAACGGAGGAGTCAGGGTCGAAGTCCTCGCATTCTTGGTCGATAAAATGCAGCGGCGTTCGGTCTGAGATACCAAATCGGATGGCCGCAATCACAGCTTGGCAAGGGTCGATTGGAACGTAGGTGGCAGATTGTGCGAGGGAATCCGCAATCTCATCCTCGTCTTCCGTATCCTCGTCTTCCGTATCCTTATCGTCCGTATCCTCAGCGTCAACATTCGAGGTCGACGAAGCGACTTGAACCACCGCGTTCGGTGTCGGAAGTTGCTCGACGCCCGCAATCACGGCTGATCGGAACGAGTGAGGCAGTGGGATCGCAATGCAATCAAAGGAATGGTCCAACAGAAAACGACGGACGGCGACCGCATAGGACGCATTCCCGTGCACGACCGGCAAGAGAGTCAGCTTTTCGTCGACTTGTAGCGAATCCATGAACAACAATCGCAAAATGAGACAGCGTGGATAGAACCCGTTCAATTCTATCAAGGCAACTCGCTCGCCATAAGCAACAACTTTGAATCTAACTTGCTCGTTTTGAGTCAAATGAACCAGTTAAACAACAGAATCGCAGCCTAGCGCAGAATTGAGCCGTTCTGAGGGACGAATTTGAAATCTTTTGGCACGGTAGTTGCTCCTACTTGGGGTGGTTCAACAGCCTGTTTGGGCAAATTAAGTAGGGGAGCAAAATGATGAAAACACGAATTCGCAAAAACCTGACACGGCTCGCTTTGGTCGCATTAATGACGGCAGGGGTTTCTGGAGCTGCTCGAGCTCAGGGAACCGCAATCGCCCAACCCATGTCAAATTGGTCTTACACCAATCATTCTAGCACCCTTGTCGAGGGCTCATTGCGAGGCCAATCCGCGGTCATTAGCTCCGTTGGACAGACGATTTACTTAGATAGCTTGGCTGCTGTCAATTACGCAGAAGCGTACAAGCGAGCGATCGAGAACAGTGTCGCAGTGACCAAAGCGTACTACGAGCGACGCGAAATCAGAGAAGAATACAACCAAAAGTATGGTCCCAAAGCTTTTGTCGGAGAAGCACGCAAGAAGTTCATTGAGTACTACGCGCCAAAGCGACTGTCAGCCCAGGAGTTCGACTTAGAAAAAGGAAAGCTGACTTGGCCACACATTCTCAGACAAGAACAATTTGCTCCTGTCAAAGACCAGATCGATCTCGTCTTTTTTGGTCGCGACTCGTCCAATTCAGGGGATGGGAGCAAATCGCACCGCGATGTTTTGCAATTGTGTACCGCCATGACAGGCCTGTTGCGAGAAAACATCGGCACCATGACATCGGATCAGTACATCAATGCGCTTGAGTTCATTCGATCCGTCGAACTAGAAGCAAAAACGGCAATCTCAACTGATCTAAAACCTGCCCCAGCGGCGGCTGAAGAAGCGAAGCCGGACGAAGTGCCGGCGAAGGCAAATGACTCTGACACGTCCAGCATCAAGCGAACTGCTGTCCGCGGAAAAGCTTAGTAGACAAAATAGGAAGAAGATTCTCCCCTCGGCTTTTTTGGTAGTGTGTGTGGGGTTGAGGGGAGAAGAGGCTGCCGAGGAGAGGTGTTGCGAAAGCGATTCCTCTCCTCGGTTTTTTTGTGCCAAAAATCAGGGCCAAGGCGAGCGGCAGAGTGAAATCTACCAATCGTAAACCGAAACGGAGTGCTTGTTGATTGAATCCTAACCCGAAGCGTGAACGAGGGATTCCTTGCCCCGCGCTTACCCTTCGGGTTGTGATAACGCAGGCCGCCGCTCGCCAAAATCGCGTAGCCCGAAATTGTGCAACCAATTTCCTCGGCCTCAAATACCGAAGAATCCTTGGAGCGGCTATCATATTGGAAAAAGCGAAACGAACCGCAGTGCACACTTGCGGGGCAGAATGACACCTTCTTAGAACTTGTCGATTTGAACTATGCCATATCTGGACGCAATTACCGGCCCTGCCATGGGTCGTCGCTACCCTCTAGAAAACAGCCAGTACGTTATGGGTCGGCATCCTGAATGCGACATCGTTCTTGAGAGCGGGTCGGTTTCTCGCCAGCATGCAAAAATTTCTAAAAGCGGCGCGGGCTTCATCCTGGAAGATCTCAAGAGTCGCAACGGAACTTTTGTGAATGGCCGGCTGATCAATGAGTCGACCAAACTCTTGGAGGGAGACACGATTCGGATCTGTGATATCGAACTGAATTATCACGAAGAGGTTGAATCGTCTGCGTTGACAGCCAATCCATCCTCAGAAAACTCGGCCCTGGGCATCCTGATCGTCGACGACGGTGATAACGGACCGGCCTCCCGATCTGTTACGGCCAAACTGGACGTACGCGGTAGCCAGTACGGCCTGCAGCTAAGTGCTTCGCCAGAAGCCAAGCTGTCGGCGATTTTGGAAATCATGAAGAACCTAGGCCGAGCCGTCACTCTCGACGATGTGTTGCCGAAGGTGCTCGATACCCTTTTTACGATCTTTATTCAAGCGGATCGTGGTTTCATTGTCCTCAACGACGACGAGGGGCAACTCAAACCCAAGTGGGTTAAAACCCGGCGGCCTGATCAAGAAGAAATGGTACGGGTTTCGCGAACCGTACTCCGCGAAGTCATGCAAACCAGAGAGGCCATCATTTCTCTCGATGCCGGTAGCGATGCCCGCTTTGAGCTCAGTCAGAGTGTGGCAGATTTTCGCATTCGGTCGATGATCGTCGCACCGCTGCTCAATAGCGAAGGAGAACCGATCGGCGCTATCCAGATCGATACCATCCAGCAAAAGGGAGGTTTCGAAGGCAAGGACCTCGAGATTTTGGCTGGGGTCGCCAATCAAGCTGGGATCGCGATCGAAAATGCACAGCTGCATGAGCAAATGGTTCAGCAACGCTTGGTACAACAAGACTTGGAACTGGCCAGTCAAGTTCAGTTGGCGTTCCTCCCCAAGGAAGCCCCCAAAATTCCGGGCTATTCGTTTTTTCAGTACTACAATCCGGCCCAACAAATTGGCGGTGATTATTTCGATTACATCGAACTCGAAAACAATCGCATTGCGATCGTGATCGCAGACGTTGTGGGGCACGGCGTTGCCGCCGCCATGTTCATGGCCAAGCTATCGGCCGAATGGCGATTCGCGTTCGCGACCATCGACGACCCACGACTTGCCCTCGCAACTCTCAACGATCGCATAACGGCCTTGGGCGTCGAGAAATTTATCACGATGGCCGTGATCGTCTTGGATTACGTAGCCCACAAAGCCTCCATCGTTATCGCAGGGCATATGCCACCGATCATGCTCATGACGAACAAGTCGATCGAGGAACCCGGTGCCGATGTGGGTGGACCACCGCTCGGTATCATGTCCGATATTCCGTTCGACGCGTTCGAGCTAGAGATCAAGCCGGGTGAATCGATGACAATGTACACCGACGGAATCTTCGAAGCTCCCAACGCCCAAGGGACTCCGTTTTCGATCGACCGCGTACGACAGCAAGTAGCAGCCAGCGCCGGCAACATTGAAAAAGCAGGAACCGAAATCATCAACCAAGTTACCAAGCACATTGTCGGCTGCGAACAAGAAGACGATATGTGCTTGGTGATTGTGGGACGCGATGCTTGCGTGTAGAGCCATTGCAGTTTAAGTCATCTCGCCATGTATGATGCGGAACAGCCTAACGCCAAGCAATTGCCGCGTCGGATACATTGCCCATTTTTTGATGATCTGGCTAATTAATCTGTCGAATGGCGATATGCGTTGACGCGTTCGAGCTAGAGATCAAGCCGGCCGGCAAAGCATCGTCATCATGGGTGCTAAGCAGTACTCCTATGCGATCTTGTTGCATCGCGGCAATTGGGTAAATACAATGATTGCGACACTTCTCGTGGTTCTGACAACCCGCAGTTGGGTCCTGCCAGACATCGAGCTGATCAAGTAACCGCAACTCTTTTCGATGCTTGAGAGGTGCGCAAGAAATTAATCCAATATTCAAGAAGCCCAAGCGGCGGTTGGGGGGATGGCTAGAGATGAATTGCTATAGACGCTGTATCATTACTTCGAGTTTGGTACTTGGCTGAGTTGCATGTGGACGAAAACAAGGCGTTGCAACTACAATAGTGGAAAGTCAAATCAAATTGGAACCCGTTGAAAAGCGGGTTGTCTTCGCATTATCAGAATGAAGTTCTTCAGCATGAAAATAAAACTCCTGGTCATCCTGTTCTGCTTGCTCGTAACCGCAATTGCAGAAGCTCAAGAAATAGACCGAACCGTTCTCCCTATTCCGCAGCCGAAGTCGGCGTCCATCACCACGCTCGATGCACGCGATGCGAAGGCACCGAAGCGCTTTGAGGTGAAAGCACCGGCGGGTGCGCCCAACGTGATTGTGGTGCTGATCGATGACATTGGTTTCGGTCATAGCAGTGCCTTTGGCGGGCCTTGCTCTATGCCCACCTTGGACCGCCTTGCAGCCAATGGATTGAAATACAACCGCATGCACACCACCGCTCTGTGCAGCCCAACCCGCACTGCCCTTCTCACCGGCTACAACCATCACAGCAACAATGCCGGCGCGATCATGGAAGTGGCAACAGCCTTTCCGGGCAACACCGGTATCCGCCCCGACAGCATCACCCCCATGGCCGAGGTGCTGCGTCAGAACGGCTTTGCGACTGCGGCCTATGGCAAGTACCACGAAACGCCACCATGGGAGGGAAGTGTGAGCGGACCCTTCGACCGCTGGCCCACGCGCAGCGGCTTTGACGAGTTTTACGGCTTCATCGGCGGTGAGACCAACCAATGGGATCCCATGATCACGCACGGTACCACCCCAATGCGAAAGCCCGCGGGAGATCCGAACTACCACTTCACCACCGACATGACGGACCATGCCATTGCATGGATGCGCGCAGAGCAGTCCCTGACTCCTGACAAGCCCTTCATGATGTACTTTGCAACCGGTGCCACTCATGCCCCGCACCATGCGCCCAAAGAGTGGATTGCCAAGTACAAGGGCAAGTTCGACAAAGGCTGGGACCAGTTGCGTGAACAGACTCTTGCTCGGCAGATCGAACTGGGCGTAGTTCCCAAAGGCACCAAGCTCGCCCCCAAGCCTGCCGACATCAAAGATTGGAACAAGCTAACACCCGCTGAGCAGAAGCTCTTCGCCCGCCAGATGGAAGTGTTCGCTGGCTTCGCGTCACATACCGACCACGAGGTTGGGCGTTTGGTGGATGCCCTTACGGCGATGGGCCAACTGGACAATACCCTAATTATCTACCAGGTTGGCGACAACGGCTCCAGCGCCGAAGGTGGCATGATCGGAATGTACAACGAGATGACCTACTTCAACGGCGTGCAAGAAACGCTCGACATGCAGATGGCACACTATGACGATTTGGGTGGTCCCGAATGCTTTAACCACTTCGCGGCGGGCTGGGCTGTAGCGGGTAACACACCCTTCACATGGACCAAGCAGGTGGCGAGCAACTTTGGTGGCACGCGCAATGGCTTGGTGATGCACTGGCCCAATGGCATCAAGGCCAAAGGTGAAGTTCGCGACCAATTTCACCATGTGATCGACATCGCCCCTACAGTCTTCGAAGCGGCCAAGGTGCCGGCTCCACGTGTCGTGAACGGCGTTGAGCAACGCCCCATCGAAGGCGTGAGCATGGCGTACAGCTTCGATGATGCCAAAGCACCGGACAAACGCAAGACTCAGTACTTCGAGATTGCCGGCAACCGCGGGATCTATCACGATGGCTGGTTCGCGGGCACTGTGCACAAAGCTCCTTGGGAAGGAACGCCACGCCATGTCCTGACCGAGGATGTGTGGGAGCTCTACAACGTGGATGAGGACTTCAGCATGAGCACTGACCTGGCCGCTAAGAACGCGCCCAAGCTGAAAGAACTGCAGAACCTTTTCACCAAGGAAGCGATCGCAAACAACGTGTTGCCGATCGACGACCGGACCATCGAGCGCTTCGATGCCAAGGTGGCCGGACGGCCAGACCTGATGGACGGGCGCAAGTCGCTCACTGTGTTCCCTGGCATGGTCTACATCCCAGAGAACGCCTTCATCAATGTGAAAAACACTTCCGTGGACATCACCGCGGTGGTTGAGGTTGGTGACAAGACCAGCGGTGTGCTATTGGCGCAGGGCGGTCAGTTTGGAGGTTGGAGCTTCTGGATGAAAGACAACACCCCAATGTACACCTACAATTTCCTAGGTTTGCAAAGCTTCGTCACCACGGGTACCAAGTCCCTTACTCCGGGGAAGCACACCGTGAAAATGTCCTTCGCGTACGACGGTAAGCCGGGAGAGCGAGGCAAGGCTGCAACCGTGACTCTTTCCATTGACGACGTCGTCGCTGGCACGGGGACGATCAAGCACACTCAGGCCAACACCTTCTCCCTGGACGATACCGCCGACACCGGCACGGACACTGGCACCGCGGTGGACAAGAGCTACGGTGAAGGCGAACAGAATAAGTTCACTGGCCGTATCGAAAAAGTGACAGTGAAGGTGAAGTAACGATCCTGAAAGGGTGACTTTTGGGTAACTGGAGCGCGCGATGGGATACGTGGCCAAATCTTGGCGGACCAGAACAGCCGGAAGAGGTTGTGTCATTTGATTCTGCAGCTTGTCCTTAACTGCGGAGCAGTGACATTTGATAGCCACGGATGAAATCCGTGGAACATATAGCATTGAGTTGGCGAGAGTCGCGTAGCGACGGCATTCCCGGACGGTGCGTAAGGAACACATTAAACAACGTCACATGGAATGGCGGACTTTGCGGGCAATGTCGCTCCTTCAGAGCTCTGTCTCAGGAGGGGCATTTTACCTGGGGTTGCGTTCGCGTTGCGAACTTACCCCAGGCTATTAACTGCCATCGCATTCGCGATTTAATCGCAACCGGCAACTCGCACCGGTTTGACACGCGTTTGACACGCCGGTGTGTCGAAGCGGGATCGTCACTTCCAACTACTTGTCATAAAAACGCCACGTTGACAACTGCTTCGCCGACAATGGCTGATCCAACATCTTGGCTCGTAGTAGCTCGAAGGGAATGTAATTCTCCCGAAGCACCGCGTCGTGAAACTGTCGATTGGTCATCTTGCCCGATTGAACGACTTCACGCTGCAGCGACCTCAACTGCAGACCGCCGAGCATATAGCCAGCTTGATAGAGAGGTCCGTAGCCGCCCATGATCGAGCGACGTACTTCCGCAGCGGCAGCACTCGGTTCGTGCCCCACTCTGTCGATCAAATACTTAACGCACTCTTCGGCTGTCCATTTGCCCGATTGGTAGTTGAGCGAAAAGATAATGCGAGCCGCTCGATGCTTGCGCCAAAACAGCATGCCCACTCGATCTTCTGGCGACTGCGCAAAACCCATGTCCCAAAGTGCCATCTCCCAATACAGCGCCCATCCCTCCATCCAAAACGGGGACGTAAAAAGTTCTCGATACGGTCGGTAGCGAGCAAGCGAATAGTATTGCATGTGGTGCCCCGGGATCAACTCATGGTGTACCGTAGCTCGGCAGAAGTGAATGTTGTTGCTCTTGAGACTCATCAGCTTTTCACTGTGTGTCATGGTGTTGGTTGGAAAAGAAACCAAGATATTGTCGCCACCCAGGAAATAGGGATTCACCCGTTGAGCTTCTGGGGACATCATCTCCACTCGCCAACCTTGCTTGGCCATTTCCGGGACAGTGATCAGATCGTTTCCCTCGAGGAATCGAATGGCCTCCCAAGCGAGCTCGCGAATCAATTTCGGTTGATCGCCCGGCTCCACATGCAGCATTTTGACCTGCTCGAGGGCTTTGCGCCAGTCGCCGTCCAATTTGAGTTCATCGGCCGCTTCTTTGAACCGGTCTTCACACCATTGCATTTCTTTTTCACCAATCGTGATCAGCTCCTGCGGTGTATATGGGATCCAAGCGTATCGCAACTCTTTAAGCAACGCCTCGCTACCGATGGGAACGCCGACGATCTTGTCGTTGTCGGAGTCGTCTAGGCCTGCAAGCTTCTCGCGGATCGCTTTACGGTGATTTGCGATGGCTTGTTTAACCGACTCAAAGGGTTTGGCTGCCCACCATGTGTACTTCGGGTCGTAGCCTTCGTAGTAACGATGCGTGTCCTGCAGTTGGCGAGAGAACTGGTCCAGCAAAGTCGATGCGTCGATAGCCACCGTGGGTGCGACCGTAGGGGCTACCGTCGATTGCGGAGCTTGCGTCGCGTCCTTTTTCTCAGGCTCTTTGGCGGGCTTCTGAAGTGACTTCATTGCTTCGATGGCTTGGGTCGTGACCGCATCCAGCAAACCAGCAGCCTCCTCCGCGGTCAACGGTGTTCCGTGTTCTTTGGACGCGCAAAAATGCAATAGTTTGTCCGAGTAGGGAATCAGTACCCTGGCAGCTGCGTTGCGTTCGGCCCTGCGATCGAGCGTTTCTTGGTCGTGCTGGACCTTGCTGTCTAGCAACAGCCAGTCGATTTGATTGTCGCGATCTAATTTGGCGAACTCGATCGCATCGAGTTTACCATTCCAGCTCTTGAGCATGTTGCTCCGGAATTCACCGCCAATAGGATCGAGCGGAATACGAAACCGCGCCCCGAGTGTTCTCTGGTCTGCGGAGTATTGAGCAATCAAGAGCGCGATGTTGGTATCGTTGGACGAAGTCGCCAGGACAACGGGTTTACTCTCCGTCGCAGCGGCATCCACCGTTTTCTGCGCGACCTCTTGTGGGGTGCTCTTAGGTCGTGAGCCACTCGCTGGCTGCTTCTTTTCTTGAGCGTGAGCGGAAGGCAAGCTCGTGAGGAACCCAAGAGCCACAATTGGAAGAATCTGGAATTTCATCGGCAGTTTTTCAAAGGAGTTGAGGATCAAGCAGCTTGATGGACGTTTTGCAATTTTGGATGAACGACTTGGCCATCCCGAGTCACCAGCGTTTCGCGAATGATTTCGTCCTCAATGTTAATAATGTCTTGGCCAGCCTTGACCATGTTTTGCAAGAATTTTGTAACGTTATTTCCAAACATCAGGCTAGCATGGTAAGCCGCATCGGAAGCGATGTTGGTCGGCCCTAGAATCGTGACGCCGGAATCCATCACGCGTTGGTCCGCTAGCGTGAGTTCGCAATTTCCTCCTCGCTGTGCAGCCAAATCGATTACGACTGAACCCGGTTGCATCGAACGCACGGCTTCTGCGGTTACAAGCAATGGCGATTTGCGTCCAGGGATAGCGGCCGTCGTGATGACAACATCGCATTGCGCAACTGTCTGCGCTAGTTGCTCGCGTTGCTGCCGGTAGAAATCTTCGTCCATGGCCTTGGCATAGCCGCCCTTGTCTTCCGAATTCGAATTAGCAATCTGTAGCTCTACGAATTTCCCTCCCAAGCTTTCGACCTGCTCGCGGCATGCCGTTCGCAAATCGTAGCCGAACACGATGCCACCCATTCGTTTCGAAGTTGCGATGGCTTGAAGTCCTGCGACTCCGGCACCGAGCACGAAGATCTTAGCAGCAGAGAGGGTGCCCGCCGCTGTCATCATCATTGGGAACAATTTGTGAAGTTCCATTGCGGCCGTCAGCACAGCTCGATAGCCAGCGATGGTCGCTTGCGAGGAGAGAATATCCATGCTTTGAGCGCGCGTTATTCTGGGGATCAGCTCAAGGGCAAAAAGTGAAGCTCCGGTTTTTGCAATAGCCTCGACGGAGTCGCGATTGCTTAGGGCGTCGCAGCTGGCAACGATCCATTGTCCCGGTCGCATCCATTGCAAATCATTTGCACCATTCACAAGATTCTCGCCTGCCGCGCGAACTTGCACGATTGCATCGGCAGCAAAGACCGCAGGTCGGCTCAACACAATGGTTGCCCCCTTGCTGACATAGGCTGAATCTGGGTAGCCAGCAGAGTTGCCCGCACCCGACTCGACGAGTACTTCGATACCGGATTTGATAAGGGACGGCAGACTGGCAGGCGAAATCGCGACCCGTTTTTCGCCAGGAAACGTCTCTTTTGGAATTCCGACTTTCATGAACTACTCCACTCAACGTTTGCAAGGTATTTAACAAAATGGAACGCGGTGAAGCATCTGAGGTACGAAACACTGGCTTTTGTGTAGCGAAAGTCGTCAAGACTTTCGGCTGCGTCGCCTAATCGACCGAAACTCTTGACGAGTTTCGCTACCACAAGTTTCGGGACAAAATGCTTCACTGCGTTGCCTTGGGACCTCCAGTATAGCATAGTGCCGGGCACGCCCGCCTTGCTATGAATAGTGGCACGGGACTGTTGGTGCGGATACACTTACTCAACCATGAAAATCATCACTCAATATGAAGTTCAAGATTGGTACGCTGGTGCCAATGATCTCGCATCGAGCCTAAAGTCGATCGGGATGCAGAGCGGAGATCTGTCATTGCCCGAGATGCCTTACCATCTTCAGGTGGCCATTTCCAGTTTGGCGAAAGCAGATCCGTCGGCAACGATTCCCATTGAGCGTTTCTCGTCCATTTCGTTTTTTTCACTGTGCAAGGGATTGTTTCTGCCATTGAGTGGGCTGGCCGACCAAAGAGCCACTGAGATTTTCGGCTTTGCTTGTCAATCGAAATCCATAGCATCCACGCAAGCTTCGACTCAACTCATTGAAACGTTTTTGGATACCGATGTTGGATTGAGCTTTTGCCAAAAAATTGCATGCCTTTTGGGTGATCCGTTTGAAGGCCGGCGGAGTATGTTTCGCCGCGACTCGCTGCTGAGATTGCTGCAGTCGGTTTCGCTGCAAGCTCGCGGCGATGTTCTCGATGAGCTAACACGCGTGGGAGACATTGCAATCGTTTTTGCAAAACACGCAAACGTCATAAAGCAGACGGAGCCACTTACCGCAGCGGAGGTGCTCGCCGCATTAAATGCAATGCCAGACCTGACGGCTACCAATCGGTTTGATTTGCTGCGATCCTTGCTGGAGAGATGCGGCCGGATGGAGGCGTACTATTTAGTGAAATTGGTTCTCCGCGCGGCGGGCTTTGGATTCGAGTATCAAGGTCCGATGTTGGCAACCGCCATCGCCAAACAATTTAATGTGTCGACTGAGTCCGTGGAACATGCCATCGCATTGACCGACCCGATCAACGTGGCCAAGGTACTGACGGAGCACGGCCCTCAAGGCTTGCGAGCGATCCAGCTCAAACCCCTTTCACCTGTTCGGCCCGCGTTGGCTTCGGTGGGCGGCGAGCAGATCGCCAAGTTCCCGGTTTGGGTCGAACGAAAGTACGACGGCATTCGATTGCTTCTGCATAAAGCTTCGGACGTAACGGGCTCGACCCTGTGTGGAGCGTACACTCGCAACCGCAAAGATTGGCTTGAGCTAATCCCTGGTTTGGATCGCACGATTGCGATGTTGCCTGCAGCCAATGCCATCGTCGACGGTGAGTTGTTTGGAACGATTCTCGATTTGGAGGGGCCTAGGCCGGCCTCGGTTTACGAAGTGTTCGCGATGCTTCAAGGGGAACCTGTTAGACCGGTTACGCTTAAGTTCGCTGCTTTCGATCTGCTTTACATGAACAATGTAGATTTGACGAGTCAGCCGTTGCATCAGCGCCGCGCGGCTCTTTCCACACTCATCAGCCCGATGCTTCAACAACCAACTCCGTTGCCGATCTTGTTTGCCGAAGGGCAATTGGCCAATAACAAAGAAGACGTCAATCGATTCTTCCATCATTTCCGCGCTCAAGGTTATGAGGGAATCATCGCCAAAGATTTGTTGGGAACGTATCACGTTGCGACCCGAGATCCGAGCTGGATCAAACGCAAGCCGGAAATCACGTTGGACCTCGTGATCACCGGCGGTACGATGGCTGTTACAACCAAAGAATCGGCAGGCATGTTCGGCTCGTATGTCATCGCTGCTAGGAGCGTGACTCCTGGCGGAGCGCCGTTTGAGATTGTCGGTGACGTCGCAGGTTTGGATGTGGTGCGAGATCGGCAGATTCAAAACGATGTCATGCAGCGAGGGTTGCTGACCGGTCGCAAATTCGAACGCCAGAGCGCCAGCGGAACGCGTCCGGGTTGGGAGTTTTCGCCGCAGATCGTAGTCACCGTCAAATTCGAAGGCATCATTCGCGAAAATGTCACAGGAAAACTAAGCCTTCGTGATCCGAAAATCGCTATGATTCGTGCCGACAAAACGGCCAATGAGGCCGACACGACCCAAGCGATGGATGAGCTTTACTTGAACCAACGATTATCGTAGCGCATCATTGCAATTGCGGAAAATCAATTGCGAAAAAAAGGGAGAGCGAGGCTCCTGCCGAGCTGGGGACGCAATGGCTCGGCAGGAGCCTCGCCCTCCCTAAGGTTTTCAACGGAATTGACTTTGCAAAGATGTTTACAGCGGTGGCCTCGCCCTCCCGAGTATGACCTGACGCACAATCAAAACTCTTAAGAAACGAACTTTGGACTTATGCCAGAAAAAGATGGAGCGACGACTGGATCCGCCGTGGATGCCGGATACCGTTGGGTTGCAGAATGGGAACGCCACGAAGCCACCTGGATCTCATGGCCACACAATGCCAACACGTGGCCGGGGAAATTCACAAACATCCCCCATATCTCGGAACAAATGGTTCGAACCTTGGCCGAGGTTGAGCATGTCCACGTGCTCGGCGGGACGCCTGAGGCTACTGCACAAGCGAAAGCGTTTTTGAGCGGAGCCAAGAATATCACGATTCACGACATCGAAACGAACGATGTTTGGATTCGGGACTTTGGGCCTACGTTCTTGTTGAGCAACGACGGCAAGAAGCTCGGCGCGACACGCTGGCGCTTTAATGCTTGGGGCGGCAAGTATCCGCACGAACGAGACGCGGCGGCGTCGGCAAAAATATGCAACGTTCTCAACTCGCAAGGCAAATTGCTCTCGGATGGCGAGTCCGCAATGGACTCCTTTGCCTCCAGTTTGGTCGCCGAGGGTGGCGGCTTGGAGACCGATGGTCAGGGGACATTGATGTCGACCAGCAGTTGCTTATTGGCTTCGACTCGCAATTTCCATTGGACGCGGGAATTGATTGAAGCTGAGTTGATGCGAATGTTAGGGGTTCGCAAAGTCCTGTGGGTCGATGGAGGCGCTTTGGCAGGGGATGACACCGATAGCCACATCGATCAACTAGCCAGGTTCATTCGACCCGGGCTCGTGGTGGCTGCGGTTTCGTATTCGAGCAATGACAGCAACGCGGATAAACTCAGCTTGCAACGGCAGCATCTGATTGAGATGACGGATGCGGCAGGACGCCCCCTGGATATTGTGCCCTTAACAACGCCACCACCGAGATTGATTCAAGGCAAACGGGTGCCGGAGAGTTACTGCAATTTCTATATTGCGAATGAGATCGTGATCATGCCGACGTTTGGGTTTCGGGAGACAGACGATTTGGCGGCTGGCATACTGCAGGATTTGATGCCGGAACGTCGCGTGATTTGTATTGATGCCTCCGATTTCATCTGGGGGCTCGGGGCGTTCCACTGCGCAACCCAACAGCAGCCAGCGGTAAAGGCCTGAGTCGCAGGCGACGTATATTGATCTCCTTGCCCCATTTCAATCGAAGCGAGGCAGTACGGTGAATAACAAGCGTTGGTTCCTTTCGATGACGAGTGAATGAGGAACCTTTATTGCAGATAATTTCTCGCTTACGCGTCGGGTTACCAACGATAGTGGCCCTACAAGAAAATATACCCCTCTTCGCCATGTTGTTGCACGTCGAGCCCTTGGCGTTCGTCGGATGCGGAAACTCTTAGGCCGATCGTCCAGTCGACGACTTTGAGTAACACAAGACTTGTCAGTGCTGAGTACACTACGACGACGGCGATGGATGCCAATTGGCCTGGTAGAAGCGTTCCGCCCTCGAGCCATCCGAGCGTCTTGCCGTGGCCGATGTTGTTGCATGCGCGTGTGGCGAAGAGTCCCGTGAGAATCGCACCGAGTATTCCTGCTACACCATGGATACCAAACGCATCTAGGGAGTCGTCATAGCCAGCCAAATGTTTGCACAAACTGCAAGCATAGTAACATCCAATGCCGGCTGCGAAGCCGAAGAGCAAGGCAGGCATCGGTTGAACGTACCCAGCGGCCGGTGTGATGCAGACCAAACCAGCCACCAGTCCCGAACTCACTCCGAGAACGGTCGGTTTGCCCCGCGATCGCCACTCAAGCAACCACCAGCCAATCGCGCCTGCGGCAGCGGCTAAGTGTGTTGTTGCAAAGGCGCTGGTCGCAATTTCATCAGCCGCCATCGCGCTACCTGCGTTGAATCCGAACCAACCGAACCACAACATCGCCGCTCCGATCGCCGTGTAGGTCAGATTGTGAGGTGGCATCGGATCCTTTCCAAAGCCCAATCGCGACCCAAGGATCAGAGCGGCAACCAACGCGGAGACACCTGCACTGATATGAACCACGGAGCCACCCGCGAAATCGATACTGCCTCCTAAGAGACCATTTGGGTAGCTCAAGATACCGCCGCCCCAAATCGCATGCGCGATCGGGCAGTAAACAAAAGTCCCCCACAAAACGCTAAAGGCAACCATCCCATGAAACTTGACCCGCTCGGCCAACGCTCCGCACATGATCACAGGTGATATCGAAAAGAACATGCCCTGAAAGATCATGTGTGAGAACCGTGTCACCGAAGTCTCGGTTGCGCCCGAAAACCACATCGGAGTTACAGGAGTATGTTTCAAGTTGTCCCATGTCCTTGAAACGCCGTTGAGACACAAATATTCGGAGCCACCGATCCAGAGATTGAGGGAGCCTCCATTGGAAAAGGCCAGCGAATAGCCATACAAGGCCCAAACGACCGACATCACCGACGTGAGAAAGAGACCTTGGATGAAGATGCTCAGAACATTCTTCTTGCGCACCAAACCCGCATAAAACAGGGCGAGACCAGGCGCAATCATGAAAAGCACGAGTGCCGAACAGGTCATGAGCCAAGCATTGTTGCCAGCAATGGCCGCTGCCTTGGAGTCCGATGCGATTTTGGCAACGAAATACTCAGGCAGCAGGTTGTTAGCTGGAGCATTCCCAGGTACAGGCACTTCGTCGTGGGCTGTCGCCTCAGGTTCGGACCTGTTTGATTGTGAACCATTTCCAATACTAACGAGACCTGCCAGCAGACTGAAAGCCATGAAAACGAGCAAGTGGCCGTGAAATCCTGTTTTGAGAACCACCCCAAAATGAATCGATAGTCGACTCAGAAACGAGTTAGCCCCCTGAGTGTTCATGACGGGAGGGGTCATGGTTTGCCTCAATTAGGTTGGTGAAATGGATTGTTTTCTATTTCGAACCGCAAATCATGGCAGGCTAAAGGCGTTTTGTCATCCTCGGTTATCGAATTAACGTGGCAATAACACTATTGAGGAAACGAGGGGACAGGTCTATACTTGGCCGCTTACTACCTTCCTCCTGATCGCTAGTCTTTTCCCACACGAAGCTATGAAAAGCGAACGTAAACAGATCCAAGAATCCAATCTGCTAGCCGACAAAATCGAGCAGATGGCCATAAAACTAAAAACCGCAATGCCTGCAATGTTGGCTGTAACGGCGGTCGTGATTTTAGGATTGTTGGCCTATGGTTTTTACACTTCGGTCAAGGAAACGGAGTCCGCAAAAGGCTGGACAAAACTCTACTTCGCTGACACAGATGCTTCGGATTTGACCGCGATTTCAACGGATTTCAGCGGCACAACGGCTGGTCTCTGGGCCAAGCAAACGGCGGCAGATGCGAATATGTCACGAGCCCTAGAAAAAGTCTACTTGGATCGAGATTTGGCAGAGGAATTCTACAAAGAAGCGATTGCAGATTACAAATCCGTCGCGGAAAAGAGCAGCGATCCCTTTCTCGTCGGACGGGCCAATTACGGCCTGGCTCAAGCGTCCGAAGGAATGGCAGATCAGGAAAAAGCTCTCTCTTACTACCGAAAAGTCATCGCCAACAAAGGGATGGGAGCTGAGCTGATTGCAGAGGCAACCAAACGAGTTGCCTTTTTAGAAAGCGACGCGGGTGGTGAATTCTACGCTTGGTTCAAAGCCAATCGAGCATCGGCGCCGGTTCTCAACGCCAACCCGGGTCTCAATGCTCCGTTGCCAAGCAATCCCGACATTGCTTTCCCGCCAAAGCCAAGTGACGCGTCTGCAACAAAACCAGCCGATGCAGCCCCAGGAACAGCGACAACAACGACTCCGACCGCCCCGTCTGAGCCTGATCCAACCAAGACAACGCCTCCGGCTGAAGCAGCACCCGCTGCTGCGTTAGTTCCCACACCAACCGAAGCGGCCACACCAGTAGTCCCAGCTGCGACGACTCCCGAAGTCCCAGCAGCAGATGCGCCAAAGGCTGACGATGCTCCCGCAGAAAAGAAGCCTCAATCGTAAACTTCATTTCCTCTGCGTTACCAATTCGAGAAATGACATAGGTCAATGGCAAACGCAGATTCGATAGATGATCTTCCGCTGGACGAAACCGAACCGATTCCAGCCGATGATCTTGAGATAGTTCCGTCCAATTCTGGCTCTGAGCTTCGCGACTTTGAATTCGTCGTCACCGAAGAGTACTCAGGCAAACGCGTGGACTTGGTCATCGCCTTGCTATTGGACAACTACAGCCGTGTCTTCCTTCGCCGTATCGTGATGGAGAACAAAGTCTGCGTGAACGGCACTCCGGTCAAGCCTGCCTTTAAAGTGTTCACGGGTCAGACGATCAAAGTCAATCTACTACCGCCGCCCCCCAAAGATGGCCCAATCCCCGAAAACATCCCTCTGGATATTCTTTTCGAGGACGATTGCTTCGTCATCATCAACAAGTTTCCCGGCATGGTGGTCCACCCTGCCAAGGGGCATTGGTCTGGTACTCTTACAGCCGCACTTGCGTATCACTTCCAGAACTTGAGCGACGCTGGCGGACCGACGCGACCTGGAATCGTGCATCGACTCGATCGCGACACCAGTGGCGTGATTGTCATTGCCAAGACAAATGAGGTGCATTTCAAGTTGTGCGCCCAATTCGAATCGCGTGAAGTGAGCAAAACATACATGGCCATCGTTTCTGGGTCGCTTGATCGAGATCGCGACAGGATCATTCAACCTATCGGCAACCATCCTTACCAACGAGACAAGATGGCGATCCGAGCGGGGCATCCCTCGAGCCGAGACGCGGAGACTTTCTTTGAAGTCGTGAAGCGCTATCCAGGCTATGCGTTTTTGAGAGTCGAACCGAAAACCGGTCGCACTCACCAAATCCGATTGCACATGGCCCACATTGGCTGCCCAGTTTTGTGCGATCGATTGTATGGAGGCCACGCGACCGTGACACGCAGTCAACTACAGCGCCGACAAGTGCGAGGGCTGCCACCCTTAGAAACCGATTCCGAGATTGTTCTCCGGCGACAGGCCTTGCACGCAGCCAAACTCGAATTCGACCACCCAAAGACCGGCGAACGAATGAGCTTCGAAGCTCCCCTACCTGCGGATATGCAGGCAACGCTTGATGTTCTGGCCGGCGGCTGAGAACGTCGGTACTAAGGCGAGCGGCGGGTTCCCATATACCCTAGCACGACGCGCAAGCTAGTGAATTGGATAGTAAATTCACTAGCTTGCGCGTCGTGCTGTAGCTGAGTTCAAATTCACTAGCTTGCGCGTCGTGCTATCGTTGAGCGTTAAACGTCTATCCTTGAAAAAGCTTTGCCACCGCGTGCACTCTTGCGTTCTGCCGTCGCTATAATTGACGCTAAAGATTTCTCTCCTTTCCAAATATCGAGGCATTTTTATGAGTCGTACATCGCGTCGTCATTTTCTTGAACAAAGCATGCTTGCAACGGCTGCGACCATGGCGCTGCAATCTCGATTCGCCAGCCAGTCCATGGCCGAAAGCTTGGCTGATGATGACAAGTCCCCGAGAGTGGGTCCAAACGATACGATCCGTGTTGCAGTCGTTGGCGCAGGCGGTCGCGGACAATCTCACATGGGCGGCTTTGCAGGTAAGCCGGGCACCGAAGTAACACACATTTGCGATTGCGATGAGCGAGCTGGACAAAACTCATGTGATGCAACCGCCGAAAAACAAAACGGTCGCAAACCGATTTGGGTCAAGGATGTCCGCAAATTGCTTGAGGATAACTCGATCGATGCGGTTAGTATCGCAACACCCAATCACTGGCATTCGTTGGGAGCAATCTGGGCCGTGCAAGCGGGCAAAGATGTTTATGTTGAGAAGCCCGTTTCACACAATGTATACGAAGGGCGACGTCTCGTTCAAATTGCTCGCAAGTACAATCGCATTGTGCAGACAGGCACTCAGAGCCGTTCCAATCCAGGCATGCGCGAATCCATGGCCTTTATCCATTCCGGTGGAATAGGCGAAGTCAAGGTTGCGAGGGGGCTATGCTACAAACGCCGCGAGTCGATTGGACCAAAGGGCAACTACGAGGTACCAGCCAATGTCGATTATGATCTTTGGTCCGGTCCCGCTCCTATTCTGCCTGTCACACGAAAACGGTTTCATTACGATTGGCACTGGCAGTGGGCTTATGGTAACGGCGATTTAGGTAACCAAGGGATCCACCAAATGGACCTTTGCCGTTGGGCACTCAATGAAAACAAACTCTGCGACCGAACATTTTCTTTAGGCGCAAGATTGGGTTATGAAGATGCAGGCGAAACGGCCAACACACAATTGGTGTTGCATGAATACGCATCGAAGCAACTTGTGTTCGAAGTGCGCGGCCTACCAACGGACGACTACAAGGGTGCTAAGGTTGGCATCATCGTTGAAGGCACCCAAGGATACTTGGTACTGCCCTCGTACGATTCGGGGACCGTATTCGACTTGGAAGGAAAGGCGATCAAACAATTTTCCGGTGGCGGAGATCATCACCACTACAAGAACTTCCAAGATGCGGTTCGCAAGCGTGACCACAAGGTCCTCAACGCGGACGTTGAACAAGGGCATCTTTCAAGCGCTTTATGCCATTTAGCCAACATCTCGTTGCGATTGGGCAAAAGCGTTGACGCAGCAGACATTCCTGGGAAACTCAAGGATATTCAAGGGCCGGCCAATATGATGGACTGTTGGAAACGAACGGCCCAGCATTTGGCGACCAACGACGTGAAATCCTATTCAATGCAGGTTGGACCAAGATTGGTCATGGATCCCATTTCGGAAACATTCCCTGATAATGCTGCAGCCAATGCAATGCTTACCCGCGAGTACCGAGCAGGGTTCGAGATCCCAACCGAAGTATCCGTTTAAGTGAAAGGCAACGCCGTGAGCATTTTTCGCTGTCAAAAGCAGGTTTTTGTGTAGCGACAGTCGTCAAGACGTTCGGCGACAACGCATAAACGATCGAAACTCTTGACGAGTTTTGCTACAAAATGCTTCAAGGATACGAGTCAAAGAAAGGTTCTTTATGCTTCGGCAACTAAAGCAATCACCGAGTGGCACCATCATTCTCGACCATGCCGCGAGCAGCAATGCGCTGTCTCGTGAGATGGTTGTTGAGCTTATCCAGGCCCTCTCAGATTTCCATCGTGAGAAGTCGGTCCGGGCTGTGATTCTCGCTTCTTCGGGTCCCGTCTTTTGCTCCGGAATCGATCTGAAGCAATGGAGCGAGATCGCAAAAGAAAGTGAGCCTTTTGAGCAATGGCACGAGGTCGCTACGGAGTTGCAAGAATTGGTCGAAGTCATGTTGCGGTTCCCCAAGCCGATTATCGCTGCCATTGATGGCCCGGTTTACGGCATGGGTATGGCGTTGACACTTGCCAGCGATTTGGTGATTGCCAGCCCGCTTGCGCGGTTTGAATTGCCGTCTGCCAAATATGGTCTCATATCTGGTTTGGTCGCACCATTGTTAGCGTTTCGCTGTGGCGCCGGAGTCGCAGCCAGACTGATGCTAGGTGGTGAGATCTTTAACACAGCGGAGGCGCATCGCGTGGGCATTGTTCATCAATTGGCATCGTCTGAATTGGTTTGGGCCAAAGCCAACGAAATGACAGCGAGAATTGCAGGCGGGGCGGCTGAGTCGATTCAACTCAGCAAACGCTTGCTCAATGAGATGATTGGAGAGTCGCTCTTCTCGAACTTGAGCAGCGGTGCCGCTACGATGGCGACTGCATGTTCGACGGATGCTGCCAAGGAAGGCCTCACCGCATTTGCTGAAAAGCGAGAAGCGAAATTCTAAGCACATCGCGATGTGTATTGACAGTTAATTGGCCGTCGGGCGTTAGCCCCGGTTTTCTAGAGTATTCGACATTCGTCGAGATCCGCAGCCAACGCTAGGCTATTAAAAATCTGGAAGGCGACGCGCGTTTCGTTTCTTAGCCGCGATAGCGGCGACACTTTGTAGCCGTGGGGCTCGCCCCACGGACTTGAGTCAAGAAGAATGCCAGAGCCGTGAAACGGCTCTGGCATTCGATTGCTAAAAGTGTCTGCGGGGCGAGCCCCGCAGCTACGAACTGTCGCCGTTACACGCAACGCTGTTTCGCATCCTGCTCAATGTAAATTGGGCTTTTCTGTAGCGAATGTCGTCGTCAAGACTTTCGGCTGCATTGCATAAACCACCGAAACTCTTGACGAGTTTCGCTACAAAATGCGAAACAGCGTTGCGTTACACGGCTAAACACATTTTCTGGACAAAGCGAGACGGCCCCCAAGGCCACTCGGGTCTCTACGAAAAGAAAGTTGCGCATTCAAAAGTTGCTGCAATAGTTGGCGCTTTACGTTTGCCGTTTACCGTTTACCAGGAATCATTGTCCATTCACTCCAGCGGACGGCACAAGGGAGCGTGCCTGCTACTTTTGTCGGCTATGTCGCTAAAGCAATTCGTCTAAGTCATCAAGATTGATCGGCGGCTTTTTGTTCTTGTCGCCATAGAACTTCGTGATGTCGATGCCCTGGCGCTGCTCGTCTTCCATGAACTTGAGCCTTTGCTCCAATCGTTCAATACGTCGGTGCATTTGTGGAATCATCTCAATCGTCGTGTCTTGAATGACACGGCGGGGCACCGTCGGGTAGCCTAGATGACGATGCATGGCTGCGAACAAAAAGAGCGGTTCTTTGCGGCGATTGGCAAAGGCAATCTTTCCTTCGCGCTCACCGAATAAAATCGGATACTCGGCCTCCGCGTCTTCGCCCAAATGCCGTTTGCGATAATGAACAAACTCTTCGCTGCGACCATAGATCAAGTCCGCGATATCCACGATACCCAACTGCTGCCGGACGATCAAAATCCACTCTCGCCATTCCGGTGAATACAAGGGATCATCGCTCATCGCCTTGAGCCCTTGATCGTAGTTCAGTCGATTTCGGCAAAGTACTTCGAACTGATAGAAAAAGAAACCCTGGCGGTTGTCGGACTTGGCTCGGTACTCGGCTTCAAAGCGAAGGACGTTGAGCGCCGTCTGGAAATCGAATCGTCCGCTATCCAATTCGGATTGCTCAACAACGAAGGTTTGAAAGGGAGTGAAGTAGTGACTGAGCCTCTTCATTCCCTCGGCTAAGATACCGTAGTGCTTGAGCTCGGTAGAGAGAAAGCCGATTGCCATCGGCAGTTTGGTGGTGGCGAGCACCTCAAAACGACATTGCTCCAAGAGATCTTGGAGCGTCATGTCTTGTCCTAAACGTTCCGCGAGAACTCGAAAAAGATAAGCTTGTTCGATAAACTCTTCGCGTGGCAGCATACTTTAGTGGGATGCAGTTGGGACGACCCAAACCTTGAGTTCAGTCGCAATTTCTTGGTGCATCTGAATCTTGACTGTGTACAGTCCCAATTCCTTCAGTACCCCTTCCAACTTGACTTGGTCCGCCGAAATTTGGTAGCCGTTGGCCTTCAGTGCGGCAACGATTTCGGTTGCCCCGACGCTACCGTACAAATGCCCTTCGTCATTGGCGTTCGCTTCGACGTTGATCGATTGCTTGGAGATCTGGTCGGCAAGCGTGCGAAGCGAAACGAGTCGTTGCTTTTCGATATCGAGAAGCTTGGCGCGGTGCTTTTCAACCATTCGCTTGTGGTGATCGGTCGCGACAATAGCCAATCCCTCGGGGATCAAGAAATTGTTTGCGTAGCCAGGCTTCACTTCCACGACTTGACCCGATTTGCCTAGGTGCTCAACGTTTTGGATTAGCATCAATTGGATGCCGCCATTAGGTCCTTTTGGCAATCGAGGGAACTGCGGGACTCGCTTCTTTTTGGTAGGTACTGCCATTTTAAAACTTCGATCCGAAAAAAGTCATCGTGTTAGATGGTTGATAATTTGTTACTAAAAGGGCATGTCTTCGCTGACGTAGACATCATCCCCTACCTCGGAAACGTGCATTTCGGAATTTCCTCCGCTGTGCATGGCTCCAGGTCCGTCGTGTGCGGAGTCCACAAACCGCGAACTCCCTGTACTGGCCGTTTTGGCTTGTGGTCGACCTTCGCCGTTTTTACCTTCGCTACGTCCGCCGAGCAATTGCATTCGGTCGACGATCACATAAAGTTTACTTCGTTTTTGGCCGTCTTTTTCCCACGTGTCTTGTTTGAGTCGACCTTCGACAAAAATCGGTGAGCCTTTGCTCAAGTACTCACTGACCACCTCAGCTGTCCTGCCGAAAAACGTCACATCGACAAACGATGTTTCGTCAATCCACTCACCACTGGCATTCTTGCGACGATCGTTGACGGCGATTGCATTTTGGCAAACCGCCATTCGACTCGTCGTATAACGCAGCTCAATATCTCGCACCAAATTGCCAAGCAAAATAACTCGGTTGTAGCTCGCCATGATTTCACCTCTTGACCACTGTTAAAGCGATTGAGCGTGAGAATGTCCTATTCGTCATCGACCTCAAGATCTTCGTCATCGTCAGCACCCACGCCAACGCCTACAGCTTGTTTCTCCAAGACGACATCGATCGGCACCACTACTTTTTCTTGAGCGTGGGCGACCAAAGCATCGATCAAACGTGGGTCGATTCGTGTGAACATGAATCGGAGCAAGCTCTCTTTCAGCTGGCACGCACGGTTGAGTTCCTTAAGTTTTAGTGTATCCAACTTGAAATACGCAAGCCAGTAGGTCCCTTTTTGGTGGCCTTTGATTGGGTAAGCCAGTCGCTGTTCAGCCCAAAGACGGCTGACCAAAATCTCGCCGCCAAGATCGCCGATCATGGACTCGACCGAAGCTGCAACACCGCTTGCATCACGTGCGTAGTGATTGCTGTCAAAAAGGAACAAGCACTCGTAAATTCCGGTAACCAACGTATGAACTCCTGAAAACTGATCCAAATACTGGTGAATGAAGCTGGGTGTTACTGTTTGTTCTTTGGGGCGGACTCACGATTGAAATCGTTCATCGCCACATCAATGCCATTTTGAAGCCAACTCGCGATTGCCTGGACGGCTCTTGAAATCCCGTCATCGACAACCGCGCGTTCGGAGTTCGTAAATTTACCCAACACATAATCCGATGTGTCCCAATGCTCAGGTGTCGGATCGATTCCGATCCGCAACCTAGGAACGTCCTGTGTTCCGAGGGATTGAATTATGTCGTTGAGGCCTTTTTGACCACCGCTCGACCCCGATTTGCGGATTCTAAGTTTACCAAGTGGCAAACTCAAGTCATCGCAAATCACTAAAATATTCTGTGTTTCAATCTTGTAGAACCGAGCAAACTGCGAAACGCATCGTCCGCTGCAATTCATAAAGGTCAAAGGCCAGACCAAGCAGACATCCCGTTGCTCAAACCGTCCCTTTGCAAACTGCCCCTCGAACTTCGCTTGCAGATTGGGCGAACCCATCTTTGCAAGCAATCCATTGAGGCACTCAAATCCAATGTTGTGCCGGGTTTTTTCGTACTTTACACCTGGATTCCCAAGTCCGACCACCATCGCCATCCCGGCAGGGGCGACAGAGCGATCAAGGGGACTAAAGCTGCTCATTACGAGGCAGCGTCAGCCGCTTTTTCCTTGCGAATCAGCTCTGGCTCAACGGAGCCTTCGGCAGCATCTGTTGCTGCTTCGCCGGCCGCCGCCGCGATCTGAACAATCACAACCGAACCTGGCGTAACGGCGGTCGCTCCTTCTGGAAGCGATAGCTCGCTCACGTGAAGCGATTGGCCCAATCGCAGGGCGGCGATTTCGCAAACCAAATATTCAGGAATCTTCATTGCAGAGCAACGAACAAGGATTTCGTGAGTCATAAAGCGAACTTGGCCGCTCTTGACTTCGCCGTGCAGTCGAATCGGAAGGACCACTTCCACTTCTTCGGACTGGGAAACGCGAGCAAAATCGACGTGGATAATATTATCGCCCATGCTGCTCCACTGAACGGAACGGAGCAAAGCCGTTTCCGAGATGCCGCCAGTCAGTGTAACCAACTTGGTGCCGTGTTTGATCAGACTATTGATCGTATCCAGCGAAACCGTTAGGCATACGTTCGCCTCGCCGTGTCCGTAAAGGATCGCTGGGATATGGCCTTTTTCGCGAATCTTAATCATGGCTCTTGAGCCGAGTACATCTCGCTTGGCCACTTCAATCGTTTCAATCATTACTGCTGCGTTCCGCTGCTTCAATTTTTCGGTTTGTCGATGAGTCGATGGTACGACTCTTCAAAATCTAGGGAAGCCCAGCAGTATGACGAATTTGCCTCTTAATGCAAGTGCAAATGTACTTGCCGTTTCCCGAGCGTCGCATATGCTTTGTTGATGGCAAAAAAAACACCCCAGTTTGACTACATCGAACCCATTGGCGCCCGGGTTTTGGTTCTGAAAGATGAGCCAAAAAGGGAGACCAAAGGCGGAATCGCGCTGCCCGATGCGTCGGAAATCCCAACTATTACGGGCAGAATCGTTACCATCAGCCGCCAGGTTGAGCATGATGAGAATGTACCGTTGCGGCAGTACGACAAAATTCTCTTTCACCCGAAAAACGCGATCCCGGTCGATTTTGAGCCGGACAATCAGCTATATGTGGTACCCGTTGAGGATGTTGTGGCTGTTTTTCGCCGCAAACCAATCGAAAACGGCAAAGACCCTGACTGAAAGCCCAGAGCGGTATGAATCGTCCTGAATTGCCAAATACCGCTTCGCTTCCTTTTCGTTTAAGCCGTAGGCTCGCAACTATTAGCCGGCGGGCGTTAGCCCCGGTTTTTGGCAAGGCAACCGCCCCCGCGCTTCGAGTCGGGACGATCTTTTGCTTTGCACTACTCTCAACGATGGTTGCCGCAGCTCAGGAGAAAACGTCTTCCGTAAGTGCAGGTGAAGAAAAGACTATTGAGGACTCCGGTGTCCCTCGCGTCGGCTCCGTTCTTATCGCGGCCTTTGAGGAGGACAAAGCGCTCTGCACTATCACGGGCGAACTCGTCGCTGTGGACCCAAAATTGGGACAACTTATCCTCGACGCTGATGGCAAATTGACCGTTATCACCCCAAACAGTCTGAAGCGCCTCGAAGAAGTTTCTACTCCGTTGGAGCCAACACCCGCCAAGGAACTGGCGACCAAAGTTCTGAATCTCATGCCGCCAGGCTCTCGCTCTCTTTTCACCGACCATTTCGTGGTGTGCTACAACACATCGGATGTTTACGCTCACTGGAACGCCGATCTCTATGAGAAATTGTACAAAGGCTTCTATCGGTTCTGGAAAGAAAAGGGTGTCGAGCTAAAGCCCCCTCGCTTCCCGCTTGTCGCTCTGATTTTCGAAAGCGACAAGGACTACATCCAATACGCTTCCAAGGAGTTCGCAGGAGCTCAAAACACCATCGGTTATTACCATCAATCGACCAACAGATTGGCTTCTTATGATTTGACGGGCATTCAAGGAATGATGCCAGCCAAAGCCCAATACACACGAACCGATCTTATCAATCATATGGTCTCTCGTCCGGGCGCCGAACGAACGATCGCAACTATTGTTCACGAAGCCTGCCATCAGATCTCTTTCAACAGCGGCCTTCAAGTTCGCTTGGGAGACAACCCGCGTTGGCTCAGTGAAGGACTCGCGATGTTCTTTGAGTCCCCTGACTTAACGAGCCAAAATGGTTGGGGCGGAATCGGCAAACTGAACAAATTCAATTTCCAAAAACTCGTAGCGAATTCACCATCGCGAACCAGCGATTCGCTCGAGAAACTCGTGCTTGACGACAAACACATTGCGGAATCGATGGAAACCGGTTACCCCGAAGCATGGGGGCTAACCTTCTATTTGCTCAAAAACAAACCGAAGGAGTTTGTGAAATATCTCGATGGCATCCGCGCAAGGCCACCGGGAAAGCTCTCCGGCCCGAAAGAGCGAATCGAGCTCTTTCGAGATTGCTTCGGCGATGACATCGCAAAGATCGACAAAGACTACATCCGCTTCATGCAGCGGCAAAAGCTTCCTTGATTGAACTATCGAAAATAGGCAGAAAGATCGAACGCAGAAAAATAGTTGCGATTCATCTTTTTGCGTTCGATTTTTCTACCCGAGATCTTTTGCAAAGCATATGCGTGCAGCCGGCTTCGAACCGGTGTAGGATATTCGGAGTGTTCTCTCACTCGCCCGGAAATGTTCGATTCCTCACGCCATGCAACGTTACCCTGTTTGCTTGGCCAAACCCTACAGAGGCGCTAGAAAATGACGTCAAAAACTTGTCCTGATTGTAGCTCGCCCGCTAAGTCACCCATCGTACGAAGAGACTTCCTGCAGGTCGCAGCCAGTATCGCCGCTCTGCCGTTGGCGGCCAGGATGGTTCATGGTGCACCGGCAAGCGTCGGCAGCGCCGAAACCATTGTTGGCGAGTTTCATACTAGCCTCACCGAACAACAGCGCTCCGAAATCTGCCGTCCATTTGCCGATCCCATTCGCAGCAAAGTCAACGCAAATTGGCACGTTACCAAACCGCTAATCGGCAGCGACTTTTACACAGTCAAGCAACGCGAAATGATCGACAAGATTGTTCGCGCCGTGACGAGCGAAGAAGGCCATGCGAGATTGATTCGCCAAATGGACGACGATAGCGGTGGACTTGGCGACTACAGCGTGGCCGTTTTTGGAAACCCTACCCAGGGCGATTTCCAATGGCTGCTCACCGGCCGACACCTAACTCTGCGAGCCGACGGTGATTCCTCTCCCAAAATGGCCTTTGGCGGCGGCATGGTGTATGGTCACGGCGAGGAATCGAGCGCCAGCGAAAACATCTTCTACTACCAAACCAAGAAGGTAAACGAAGTCTTCGCTGCCTTGGACAAAGACCAAGCAAAACAAGCGTTGCTTTCGTCCGCCGCTCCCAAGGAAACCGAAATTCGAATCCAAGGCGAAAAAGGCACGTTTGCAGGCTTGGCTGTCTCCGCGATGAACAAGGAGCAACAATCATTGGTCAAGGATTGTCTCAACACGTTGCTATCTCCTTATCGCAAAGAAGACGGCGACGAGGCGATGAAGCTGATCGATGCCACGGGAGGTATCGAACAATTGCGCTTCGCGTTTTATCAGCAAGAAGACCTCGGCAACGATAAAGTCTGGGACATGTGGCGCATCGAAGGACCAAGTGCCGTTGTGCACTTTCGCGGCGCACCGCACGTTCATGCGTACATTAACATAGCTCAGGTCTAGCCAAGGTTGCAGGCACGTTCCGCGTGCCGTTTGACAGTACGCCTACGGCTGACTGTGAAACCAAGTGCAATTGAACAAGTATTAAATCAACAAGCCCCTTGTACGCAAGGTTCGTTAGCTAATGAACTTGATTCACCAAGCGGCACGAGGAGACCGTCTCACTTTGTTGGGGAAATGTGTCTAGCCGTGTAACGGCGACAGTTCGTAGCTGCGGGGCTCGCCCCGCAGACAAATTCCGAAATCGAATACAAAAGCCTTGAAACGGCGTCTCAAAGGAACAAAAGTTGCGCATTTGAAAGTTGCTGCAACACCAAATTTTTAATACCCCGGCGCTAGCCCCGGTTTTCCAATTGCTCGACATTCGTCGAGAACCGGGGCTAGCGCCCAATGGCACTCACTTTGCTGCTTTTG
>JAPLNL010000014.1:3512-40618 GCA_026692905.1 Planctomycetota bacterium | reverse complement strand
GGCAGGAGCCTCGCACTCCCGTTGGAATTGCAAGCAATTCTAAAAAGAAAGCGAGACGGCCGCTGGGTCTCTAAGCCGAGTGGATCGCTCGGTTGTCTACAGCCAAGGCCGCTTCGTGCATCGTTTCAGCCAACGTTGGGTGGGCGTGGCAGGAGCGTGCGATGTCCTCGCTGCTTGCTCCAAACTCGATCGCGATGGCTGCTTCGGCGATCAAATCACCCGCTCGAGCACCGATGATGTGAACGCCCAACACGCGGTCTGTTTTTGCATCCGCCAAAATCTTGACACGACCCTCGATTTCGCCAAGTGTTCTGGCTCGACCGTTTGCTCCGTAAGCCCCAACCCCCTTCTTGTACTCGATACCAGCTTCTTTGAGCTGCTCTTCGGTTTTGCCAACCGTCGCTATTTCGGGATGGGTGTACACAATCGCTGGGATGCAATCGTAATTGAAATGCGAATGGATCCCCGCAATCTTCTCGATGCAAACGACGGCTTCTTCCATCGCCTTGTGCGCGAGCATTGCTCCGCCGATCAAATCACCCAGCGCATAGACGCCCCGCACCGATGTTTGATAATTTGCATCAACGGTGACGAAGCCTCGTTTGTCGGTCGCGATTCCAGCTGTTTCAAGTCCGATCCCAACTGAGTTCGGTACTCGGCCAGCGGCCAGCAAAACGCGATCGCATACGATTGGCTCTGCTCCTTTGCAACGAACAACACACTTGCCGTTTTCGACCCGTGCGTTCTCAACCCATGAATTCAATCGGAACTCGATACCCTGGCGACTAAAGATCCGGAATGCAAGCTGACTCAACTCTTGATCCATGCCAGGTAGCATTCGGTCCATGGCCTCAAGAACAATCACCTTGCTGCCGAGCCGGTTCCAAACACTTCCGAGCTCCAGTCCGATGTAGCCACCGCCAATTACGGTCAAATGCTCTGGGACAGTTGGGTAAGAAAGCGCTGCTGTGCTGTTGCCAATCAAATCGCCATCTTCCTCGACACCTCGCATCGTCGCAGGACGCGAACCTGTCGCCAAAATAATATGCTTGGCTTTAAACAGAATCGTTTCGTCCCCAATCTGGGCAACAATGGTGTTCGCGTCTTGAAGTTGTCCCTTACCTCGATACGGTGTAACGTTGTTCTTTTTGAAGAGCAAATCGATGCCACCGGTCAGGGTTTGCACCACTTGGTCTTTGCGTTTCATCATGGTTGGCAAATCGAGCTGAACGTTTCCAACCACGATTCCATGATTGGACAGGCCAGCTTTGGTGTCATGATAAATGTGGCTGGATTCCAACAACGCCTTGCTTGGAATGCAGCCAACGCGAAGGCAAGTGCCACCGAATTTCGGGTTGTCATCAATGCAAGCTGCATTCATACCCAGTTGGGAGGCCCGAATAGCGGCAACGTATCCACCAGGTCCACCACCCAAAACCACAACGTCATGCTCAACAATTCTCATGGACAACTCTAAATTGGGATCGATTTCGAATATTTGGGAAGTGTCTGCGAACCACAGGACTAGTCCCTACCTAAAAGCTTAACGCCGTCGCCCCAAATTCCAAGGTCAATGACGCCCATGGTTGGTCTAGGTTTCTCGGGAAGAGATTACACTAACGGTCGATATGATTTCCAAACGAATTGACAGATTGGTGGAATGGACCAAGTGGCCAGCAGCATTTTTGGCCATTTTTACGCTCCCCTTGACATTTTACGCCTGGTGGAGGCTTTTTTCGCAGGTTTCGACCTACCCCGGCTATGCGGTCATGTTTGCGATCGGGATTGGGATTTTCGTATTTTTAGCCCGAACAAAGTTCGCCCAATCTGTTTTTGCGAGGAGAACGGTTGAATTAGAAAGGGATCTGACGCAATCGATTTTGGCCTTTGCCATGCTTCATCCCGTGATCGGTTATGGAGCCAACCGGGCAAAAGGATCAAGAGTTCGGTGGCTGGGTCGAGGCAACTGGATCATGTTGGCCGCACCCTACTTTGTGCCAACCGCAACGATTCTGCTCTGGCTTGTCTCGCTTTTATTGTTCGCATCGCTTCGCTGCCTCGTCCTTGGTTTTGGCATCAGTTACCACATTACGGCGGTCGCAATCCAGTGCCAGACCGGGACGAGCGAAGTACGGCGGTTGGGCCGAAAATTCTGCTGGATGTTTTTGCCAGCAGCGAACCTGCTTGTGGCAGGATTGGTTGCGGCCTATTCACTCAATGGCTTCACCGGCATGGGGGACTTTGCTTACGATTGGTTCGGATTGCCTCGTGCTTTAATGGGAATGGTGTGGAAGATTCTTTTCGGAAGTGAAACCGTGAGCGATTAAGCATGTGGTGCAAGATCAACCTACAGCTCGGTATAGCTCGGTGGAGTTCGTGGCGCAGGTACCGCTTTCCGGGCCGAATGTGCTACGCTTAATTAAGAAAATAGAAATAGAAATCAAAACACTTCAAGGGGACATCGAATGAGCAATCCACTTCAAGGCGATCCCAATAACCCTACATCACTGACACGCTACTGCAGCGAGGTCGAAGCGGCCGCCTTACTTGCCGCTTTGTCCGAAAGCGGTATCCAGGGTACCACGACAGGTTCGTTTACAACTGGCTTTCACGCCGAAGCACCAGGAGATATTACGGTCGTTGTTAGGCAGTGCGATTTGTCGCGAGCACAGGAGGTTCTGGCTGAACTTGAAAACATGAAAAAGGACATCGATTGGAGTGAGGTCGACGTCGGCGAGCCAGAAGCATAGCGGAATCGGGACGCGACCGCCGCCGAGAATGGCGGCGCTGCGGACAAAAACTTTTCCGTGGGCAGACTCTGTTTCTCCATTCAGCCCGATTCTATCTTCGCAACCATCAACGACATATCATGAATTCAGCCGATATCAATCAACAACAGCTTCTGGATCGCTTTCTACAATACGTTCGTATCGGGACGGCAGCGAATCCTGAATCGGATGCTTACCCAAGCAGCCCAGGCCAACTCGTTCTTGGAAAACTGCTTCTTAACCAACTACTGAGCCTGGGGGTATTGAAGATGCTCAGCAAGACGATCATGGACTGATTTGGGGTACCGTTCCATCAACTATCAATCGGCAGGTACCGACCATCCTCCTCAATGCCCACATGGACACTTCTCCAGAAGCGCCGGGCGATGGATGCAATCCGCAAGTGCTCAAAGACTATGATGGACAGGAAATTCGATTGCCATCAGGTGAAGTCATCGATTTGGACTCCACGCCTGAACTTGCCTCGCTCAAAGGACACACGCTCATCGCAGCGAAACATATCGTGCGGTTGATGGAACTGTGGAGTGAGTGCGAAGAACAGAGTTGACGAGTCATAGCGCCTTCGACTCAGTTAGGCAAGTCCGAACATGGACTCGTGGCCTCATCCTCTACGTTGGAGCGAACCGTTGCAGCAATTCTCGAATGCGAGGTGGGACCGGGACGCTGGCCATTGAGTCACCTTGCAATGCGCAACATACACAAGTCATTTTGCCTGAGGCGATAACGCTACCATTGTTTGTGATTCGGTGTTGATAGGTAACGCTCTTGGTCCCAAGGGAAGCGACAGAGGTTTCTATCCAAAGCACATCTTCGAATCGAGCAGGAGCTTGGAAATCGCATTCCACTTTGACGCGTGGCCAGCTGTATGTCGTATCTTTTGAAACGGATTTTTTGAACAGAGATGTGTGCGTCAGAGCTACGCTTAACCCAAGAGATCGGAGAAGAGCGTGTTCCGCTTGCTCCATGAAAACAATTAGCGAAGAGAAGTGGGCGATGCCTGCAGCGTCGGTCTCGCAGAATTCGACACGACGCTCAAAAGTAAAAACCGAGGGCATTACTCTCCAACATATGGCATCAAAGCCATAAACCGGGCTCGCTTGACAGCTTGGCTGACAGCGTGCTGGCTAGCTGCAGAACAGCCGGACTTTCGTCGGCTAACAATTCGGCCGTGGCGATTCACCAACTTCGTCAGCAGTTCGATATCCTTGTAATCAACGTACATCGGTCGCGGCCGTTTGCCTTCGACGAGTAGTGGATCACGTTTCTTGATTTTAGTGCGTAGACGCGCTCTTTTTCGAGGGACTCTTTTTCCGTTTGCAGGTCGACGCGAATTGAACATAGCCAGCGAATTTAGTTAAAACGAAACGAAATGGAAAAACGCAGCGCGTTTAGGGCCACGTATCGTAGCCGTTCAGCTTGGAGCCTTCAATAGCCAAAACTCGCAGTTACAACGCATTTTTTCCCGACGGATGGGAATCCGGCTGCTTTTCGGCTCCAAAATCGTTCGGCAGGAGCCAAACCGCGTCACCCTCCCGAGCACCAAATTGTTGGGACAACGTCGATGGCCAAACTCCTACAACCCTCATTTCGACTCGTACAACTCCTATATCCCGGATTGTCGCTCCTTGGAGTTTTGCAACCGATCCTAATCGACCTAAGTATTTTAGGCAGCATTCCGATGATATTCTTGGAGACTCGGGTTCGGAAACGATTGAGGACAATCGTTTTACTCTGGGCCTCATAAGGAATTGAAAATTGCAGACCGTCATACCCTACAGTTCATCCCTTCAGGAGACTTTTCGCATTCTAGGGCAAAAGTCCAATCTTGCTTGCGTCGAAGTCCTCGGGCAAGCACTTTGTAGCCCCATCACCCAAGTTCGGTCGAATGCGTTGCAAACACTGATTCAACGTGGGGGTGACGCCGACATAGCAACGATCCTGGAACGAATAGATGAGTGCCAAGAAGCCGAACTACCATTGCTCCGGACGCACGTTCCTTTGCTGCTTGCAGCGATCGAAGCTGGGCTTGCCGACCGAGAGCCAATCAAGCGTCAAAGGGCTTTGTGCGCAATCGCAAAGCTTAGGATTGCCCCCCTCTTTTATCATCTCATTTTGGCAGCCCAATCGACCGATGACCCGCAGCAAATTGTCGCGTCCGAACTAACGATCGGAATTGCCACAGCGTTCGGTACGGAAGCCCGCTACCGACTTAGCAAAAACAATGAAGCCAACCGAGAACAATTGCTGGCCGATCTGTGGCAGTCCATATTGCTTTTCAATGACCACCGAATTTTGCAAATCGTGGACGCTTGGCTGTGCGCATCGAATTGGGATGACGCCGCCTTTAAAGATCTGTTTCAGTCAACGCGAAGTGAGCCCATCCACAAAGTTGTGATTCGACAACTAACGCAATCCAACCGCACCCAAGTCGTCGAACTCTTAGCGGGAGTTCTGTGGAGCCGCGGCGCTGGCCCTAAGGCAGTGAAAATCATGAGCGAAAGAAACGATCCCTCAATGGCGATGCGACTCGCTGACCTGACGTCCAAGTTTGGGATTACGCCGTTTGTTTCGAAGAATTTAGGGATGAATATCCCCATACCTTGCCTCGAACAATTCAACTTCGCAGACGAAGCGTTTCCGCTCGAACATCGATGTGCATTGATTCAGCTGCTATCTGTCGCAGACACCACACCAGACAAAGTAATCCACGGTGTTACGCAATTGCTAGATTCGAAGGATCCTTCTGTCGCACCGGCCTGCGCCTCTGCGATTCGAAATCTGAAGTCGCTAAAAACCGATGTGGTCGTCATGGTCTTGAGCGATTGCTTTGAGAACATCGGTATGGAGTCCTACGTTCCCCCACCTTGGAAAACGAGTTTGCGCAAGGCCTTGGACCGATTGCTTGAGATCTATCCTAGCCAAGCCACTGCTGTTCGAACCAGTATCGAGTTTGCACTTTCTGATTTCCGGTGCGAAGAACTGATCAAACATCTAGACGACTGGCCTGAATCGCACCTGAAAGCGTACGCCAGGATTGTCCGTGTCGCCGAAGCTGGCTTTAAAGAGGTTATCGAAAGGTATGCCCGATCTCAGTCAGCAGTTAAACGTAGTCTAGCGATCCACGCTGCACGGTTCCTTGGGATGGAGCATGGGCTTTCCGACATGGTTCTCAAAGCCATCGAGGACGAAAGCGAAAAAGTCCGAGCCGCAGCCATCCACACCATCGTCGCCGGACTAAACCGTGACGAAGCCATTGAACTGCTGAAACCGCTCTTGCAGGACGAGAATGCTTCCGTCAAAGCCGATGCTATTTTTGCGCTGTCGCGCCTCGAAAGTTCACTTCACCATGACTCTTGATTTTTGCATCTTATTCTCCGTCATTCACCGAATCTCAGGATACGATAAGTTGATTATCAAGTGGTGGTGGGTGTTTCTGCCCATCATTGCATTGATGGTCCTGTTAGCTTGCTGGCGAGTCTTGGTCGGCGTCGTTCTTTGGTGGCGAAAACCTCGCTGCCAGCCCAAAAACCTATTTCTACAGCTCGCACGGATCCATCGTTTGAGCGCCCAGGAAAAGGCGTTGCTGGCGGGGCTTGTTGCGAAATTACCAAAGGGGGTTCCTGCCGCAATCCTTTTCGCCGACCCGACAACCTGGAGGTGGCAACAAGAAACAGATCCCATAGTCATTGCTGCAATGGAAAAATTGTATGCCAAGATCTTTGGGTTTCCTCGTGAACCATTGGGGAATTGATGGTATAAACTCTCGGTTTCGCCTGTTTGAAAATGAAACATCTGGAGAGTTTGTTGTGTCCGAAATTGATAAAAAGCTTGAGCAATTAGGCTTGTCCCTGCCCCCTGCCCCGAAACCTGTCGGTCTTTACAAGCCGATGCTAATCGTCGGAAACCTAGCCTACCTGTCAGGACATGGACCGCTCCAGTCCGATGGCAAAATCATGCTTGGTCGCGTTGGAGACGATATGACTCTCGAACAAGGGCAAATCGCAGCTCGCCAGACTGGACTAGCAATGCTTGCGACACTTCGCGCCGAACTGGGAAGTTTGGATCGCGTGGCTCGCGTTGTGAAGGTTCTCGGTTTGGTTCGCTGCACGGATGACTTCGGCCAGTCGCCAGCCGTAATCAATGGGTTTAGTCAACTGCTAGTTGATCTTTGGGGCAACGATCTCGGTATCGGTGTTCGCAGTGCTCTGGGTACCAATGCTCTGCCTGGTGGCATGGCTGTCGAAGTCGAAGCTATCTTCGAGATCAAGCCTTAGTCATGACCGAACGCCAAACGCTCTCGTTTATTTCCAAGTCCCTCGAGCGGGCTGGGCTCCATCCGAAAACCAAGTATGGTCAGAACTTTCTAGTTGACCTTAACTTGCTCGACATTCTGATCAAGGGAGCGGACATTCAGAAGACGGATGTGGTTCTCGAGGTTGGGACCGGAATGGGCTCCCTCTCCAAACTCATGGCCCCGCTTGCCGGCGCTGTTGTCACGGTCGAAATCGACCGAGACCTTCAAGCCTTAGCGGCAAAAGAACTTCGCGGCAACGACAATGTCACGATGCTCTCCTGCGATGCACTTCGCAACAAGAACCACATGCGCGAAGAAGTGCTAACGGCGGTTCGTGAAAAGATGGCGAGCATTCCCGGCTCCCATTTTAAACTCATCGCAAACTTACCCTACAACGTCGCAACCCCCATCATCAGCAACTTGCTCACTGTCGATCCCTTTCCGGATCGTATGGTGGTTACGATTCAAAAGGAACTGGCTCAGCGAATTGTTGCTGAACCTAGCTGCAAGGATTACAGCGCACTGACAATTTGGATGCAAAGCCTCTGCGATTGCGAGATCCTCCGAATCTTGCCCCCGAGCGTTTTCTGGCCCAGCCCGAAAGTCGACTCGGCCATCATTCGCGTGACCCCGAACCCTGCCAAACGCGGCCGTATTGTTGACCTTGAGTACTACCATACAAAACTTCGGGCCCTCTTCTTCCACCGTCGCAAATTCTTGCGAAGCCAGCTGTTTACTGCGACCCAAGACGAACTCTCGAAACCTCAAATCGACGAAATTCTTGCCAAACTAAACCTGGAGCCAAATCTGCGAGCCGAACAACTGTCGGTCGAACAGATCATCGAACTGTTGGACGCAACACGACTGATGACACTCGCAAATCCAGTCTCGGACAAAACCTAACGGCAAGGCACGCGCATGTTTACTGGTTTGGTAGAAGCCAAAGTTCCACTCATCGAAACCTTGGCCGAAGGAACCGGCAAACGCATGGGGTTCGATCTAGGAACGGTCAGCCACGGTGTTCGAATCGGCGACAGTATTGCACTCAATGGTTGCTGCTTGACTGTCGTCGCGATCCAAGGAACCCAATGTTGGTTTGAACTCGGTGCTGAAACACTCGCACGCACCAGCCTGGGCAAGCTCGAGATTTCAGATTTCGCAAATTGCGAGCGAGCTCTGAAAGTTGGAGACCGCTTGGGCGGACATTACGTCACAGGTCATATTGATGGACAAGGTGTTCTCGATCGCCGACTCGACGAAGGAGAATGGTCCTACTTTTATTTCAAAGCACCACTGAGTCTCCTTCGTCAAATGGCATCCAAGGGCTCCATCACCGTGGATGGTGTCAGTCTAACGTTGGTGGATGCAAACGACGAGTTCTTTAGCGTGGCTTTAATTCCGCATACGCTTAGCAATACCACTTTAGGTGGCTTGCAAGTCGGCGATCAAGTGAACCTGGAAACGGATATCTTGGCAAAGTATGTTCAACGGGCATTGGGGAAATAGTTGAGACGTGGGGCACGAATCATTCAGCCAGCCTGTGCTACCTCTCCCAGCAAAGCTGGGGGAGGTCGGAGCGAGCGCAGCAAGCTCCGGGAGGGGGTGCGACTTCGGCCTCGAACCAAGAAGCAGTGCAGCCCCCTCCCGAATGTCGCTGAAGGCTCCATTCGACCTCCCCCAACTGCGTTGGGAGAGGTGACAGCTATGATATCTTGGATGCGGGGCCTGGCACTTTGTGCGCTTTGCTTTGTGCGCTTTGGGCGAAAAAACTTGTTTGCTGAAGCTAGATGTGAGCCTCTGGTCTTTGACACCGGACGGCTTGCGCTGTTCCGCTACTACATCCCTATTCAGCACCCCATAGACTTCCAATCAACTTGAGCGTCGCCGGATCATGTTCCCTAAGCTCCTTCCGATCAAAGGGAAAGAAATCGTTGCGAGTAAAGTACGCTTCAGTGCTTTCTGCAAAGTACTCCTGCGGATTGGTCATCGCGTAAGCAACGTCCATTCTCTTTCGTCCTTCGGAATCTTGACGCTCCACGCGATCGTATTTGCCACTGTTTTTGGCTGTCTCGTAAGCTGCCTTGAGTTCTGGATTGTCGAACCCTTTGGGTAAAACGCGATCGTGGAAAGCGTGTGCCAACTCGTGTAATGCAAAGTTCGGCATTCTTCGTGTCTCGGCTTCGAAGATTCGGACATTGGTGAACTCGACACCTTTTGCCATGGCTGGGTCGCGATGGTTGTCTCGCAACCAGCCTGCACCGGGATGGTATTCTGCACTTGGTGGCGTAGCTGGATACTCAGGGGAAATCCAAAGCGGCACTTTCTTCAATTCGGCGACAGCCTTGGCCGGAACAACTCGTATGATTTCATCCAACTGAACTTCAAGTAGTTTCATCGCCTTTTCTGTCTCCGTTTTCGCGGAGTCGGTATCGAGCAACTCGCGGCGGACGTTGACGGTCCAGCCTAAAATATTCCGCGTAACATAGGGACTCTTGTTGTTTGCCGACCGATCCCGCTCTTCGGCTTTTTTGCGAATTTCTGTTTTCGCGTTGGTCAATCGCTTGGGCCACACAAAGGTAGGTGCTCCACTTGGGTCGTAACCAGACATGTGGTCAGTGAGTCGAGTCGTGGGCTTGGTGTATTTGAGTACTGTCTCACCGAAGACTTCTCGACACATTTCGGCCAAGCTCGGATCGTATTCAATCAGTTCTGTCCGAGTGTCGACATGGTTATGATCATGGTCGTCGGACCGATTGTTATCGAACCAGGATTGAACCCCTTCGGCAAAGTACTCATGGTGATTGACGGACGCATACTTGCCTTTCCAAAGTCCCGCTTTCATGGCGGAGTCGTATGTAGATCGAAGCCGAACGTCAAAGGTCGGATCGACATTGAGCATTCCTCTCAAATGAATGCAGTGCGCAAACTCATGAATCAAAATGCACTCCGTCGAATACGGGTCGCCAGGATAGCAAAGCACATTCTCTTCGGCACACGAGCAGAATGGGTCGGTTTCGCTGCCGCCCGTCCCTCGAGCTCGAGCGTCCCAGTAGTCTTTGGCCGAAGTGCTCTCGCCACCCGGCGATTTCTCGTCCGCAAGATGAGCAAACTCGGGCAAGTCGGTCGTAAATTCTTGATAGGACATGATGCACAAACGAGCGCCGCTTTTGATCAATGCCGCCAGCACATCTGGGCGATTCGCAAGCATCTGGTTCACGATGGTAACCGCTTCTTTGACCGCGTACGGATTCACATTCGCAGAAGCACATACAGGAAACCCATTTGCACTGCCGATCTGGCTGTAAAATTTAGGAACTCCACCCACGGCCGATGGATCGTAGCGAAATCCTTGAATCCTGGCTTCGCAAGTGACTTTCGCGGCAGATTGATCGGTACGGCCGATCATTTCGAAACGATGGCCAAGCGTGGTCTTGATCGAAGTCGACTTTCCTGGCTCTACCGATCCATTTGCGACCCGTTCTGAATCGGACTTGAGCCAGAACAAATCGATTACCTGGTCACTACCGTTGATGATCGCCAGCCTTGGCGAATCTGCTGAGGATTGGGCGTGCGATGAAGCACCAAGCGCCAGCGGCAGAACCAATAAAAAGCCAGCAAGTATCTTGATGCTCATCGTATCCTTTTGCGCAAAAGTCTTTTGGTGAATTCAAACATTAAATTGAGCCGCGGCTCTATCCGCGACAACGTTATTCGCTAGGTAAACCGTAACGCGGCTAGCGCCCGCGGCTCAGTAACATGCCTTCAGGACTCGCAAATTAAATGCCGTTGAGCGTCTCGGTTTTCGACGAATGTCGAGCATTCGAGGAAACCGGGGCTAGCGCACAACGGCTAATTTGCCGGTAAAACACAGGGCTACGTGCTTAGAATCTTTGATTTTGGTCGATTCCACTCGCTTTGTCGATCGAAATGAACCGCGAATCGCCGAACTTATGGACTACGCCTAGAATATTCTCATGGCCAACGATTCCAACAAACCCAATCTTTATCAGCTCGAACTCGACGCCCTCGATCTCGTTATCGAATCGCGCACGCGCAGTGTTGAGCCTCCGGCAGACGAGTTGACGCTGCGACTTGATTCGACCATCGCGCGAGTGGCTTGGAACTTTACGCTCCATGAGGGGAAGCTGATCGTGGGAGCTTGGCAGCAATCCCAAAGCAGAAACAAAGAAAGCTGGATCAAAGGCAGGCCACTCGTACTCCCCATTCAATGGTCGCCGCAATTGCTGTTCACCGGGGCCGACATGGAGGTCCAGCGTTTGGCCATGATCGATACCGAAGAGACCGATCCGGTCGCAGTCGCGTTGCTGTTGGTTCAACAAACCAATGCGCTGTTCGAGGGCAAACCGATTGCACTTTCCGGGATCGAGATCCTGCTCGAGCTTCGCCGCACCGAAGATCGGATCGCAATTCGGCCCGTCGGTTGGAAGCCAGAACACATGATGTTTCTCTCCGAGCTCGGTGGAATCATTATCATGCCAAACGAAAGCCTCATGCACGTTTTTCGTTTGACTCGGGAACAATCGGAAATCATGCGAGGGCTCGATTGGATGCGAGAGCTGCCATGCAAACCGTTTGAACCGGCACTGTTAGAACGGGCCAAGTTCCTTCAGTCGTTGATCCATCTGCGACTGCCAGTGAAAGTCGCTGGAGAAGTGGTTCCGGAGCCGATACGCATGGCCCTGCTGTTGAGATCGCACAGCGACGGACAGCTCGACTACGGGTTTCGAATTCGTGACTCGGATGGTCAACTGCAACGCCCAGGTGTTGGCCCAAGTGTTCGCTCGAGCAAGATCGGGAAAAAGCCCGTGCAGTGGCTCCGTTCCAGCACCGCCGAACATCAGGCCGTTGCGGACTGGGCCAATCGTTTGGAGCTCGAAAGTTCGCAGGTCGAGGGGACCATCGAAGATTTGCTTGAGTCGCTGCACCTGATCGAAAAACTGCAGTCTCTGGGCAGCGAAATTGAATTGCTTTGGGAAAAAGGGACACAATCGCGGCTCCTGGTTGCTGGCACTTTGAAGACCGAAAATGTTCGCGTCGAAGTGGTCCAAAAGCGAGATTGGTTTCAACTCGAGGGTGCTTGCCATTTCGGCAATGAGTCGATCGAAATCACCAAGCTCATGAGGAGTCTGTCCGATCCAAAGTCCGTCAGCAAGGATGGGGAGTTTGTCAAAGTCGAAGACGTGGGATGGGTACGGGTTGCAGAGCATCTAAAAGTCGTTCTGCAACGGCTTCGCGATCAACTCAACGAACAAGACGGCACCATGCAGTTCGACGATACCTCGACCGCCGGCCTTCGTTCGCTCCAAGAGGAAGTTTCCATCGAACCGAATCAAGCTTGGCAGGATTGCTTGAATCGACTCGAACATGCGGAGCATCTCGATCCCGTTTTGCCAACGGGGCTCAAGGCATCGCTGCGAAGCTATCAGCTCGATGGGTTCAAGTGGCTGCGACGACTGGCCGAGCTAGGTACTGGTGGGATCTTGGCGGACGATATGGGACTGGGCAAAACGGTCCAGACGCTCGCGCTCATCGTCGATCGAGCGTCCCTCGGCCCGACTTTGGTGATCGCACCCACTTCGGTTGGTTTTAACTGGATGCGTGAGGCTTCGAAGTTTGCGCCGGGCCTTGAGCCGATCTTGTACCGGGAATCGGAGCGGAGCGAGGTCCTCGAATCGCTATCGGCTAATCAATTGGTCGTCTGCACGTACGGACTGGCTCTTCGCGATGCCGAAAAACTGGAAAAGGTGCAATGGGCAACAATGGTGCTCGACGAAGCACAAGCGATCAAGAACAGCCGTGGCAAGACATCGCAAGCCATTCGGAAATTCAAATCGCTGTGGTCGCTCGCCTTGACCGGTACCCCTGTCGAAAATCACTTGGGAGAGTTATGGAGCATTTTTCATGTGGTCGCTCCCGGCTTGCTCGGCAGTTGGCCACAATTTCGACAACGCTTTGCTGGTCCGATCGAAAACCACAACGATGCCCAGCGCCGCTTCGCGCTTCGGCAACGCATTCAACCTTTTGTATTGCGACGAACCAAGCAAGAGGTCCTCAAGGACTTGCCGGCGCGGACCGAGATGAATGTTTACGTGGTACTCAGCGAAGCCGAACGAGCTATCTACGAACGCATTCGCTTATCGATCATGGGTGAAGTGGACAAGGTCGCCAAAATCCCGGACATGACGGAGTTGCGTTTTAAACTGTTGGCGCTCATCACACGAATGCGGCAAGTCGCTTGTCACCCCGGTTTGGTGCATGAGTCGTGGCCGGAGCCATCAGCGAAATTGATTCAACTCAAGGAGACGCTGCTCGAGCTGAGCGAAGAAGGTCACCGTGTTCTGATCTTCAGCCAGTTCACCAAGCATCTCGCGCTGATTCGGGACATGCTGGACAAGGAGGGGATTTCTTATCAGTACCTGGATGGTTCGACGCAAGCGGAAGAGCGGCAAGTGCAAGTGGATCGATTTCAAAATGGCGATGCTGTTGCCTTTTTGATATCGCTCAAGGCTGGCGGCACGGGCTTGAATTTGACGGCTGCTGATTATGTGATTCACATGGATCCCTGGTGGAATCCCGCGGTGGAAAACCAAGCGACAGACCGGGCGCATCGCATTGGCCAAACAAGACCGGTAATGGTCTATCGAATCCTAGCCAAGGACACGATCGAAGAAGAGATACTCAAATTGCACGAGACCAAGCGCGACCTAGCATCCGCAGTGCTATCCGGGGCCGAGACTGCCGGAAAACTCTCTACGGCAGATTTGATCAAGCTGATTCGAGGGTAATAACATTGTTGGCCTGGAGGGTCAAACTTTTGATATTTGTCGTTTTGTGCGGCTCGGGCTTGTCCCGACCGGACACCGCTTTGGTGTTCTAATGGGTCGCGTGATGAACATGACACCTCCAGATTCCGCCAAAGGCGAGTGTAAAACGATTGTCCTCAATCGTTTCGGAAGTGCAGACCGCAATCGCATTCCAATTGCACCTTCAAGTCGTGGCTTCTTTGTCCAGCGGGATGGGGCCTAAAGTGCCCGCCAAGCGATTGAGACAATCGCTCTACACTGCGCGACGAATCTGGAGGCATGCCGTCGGATTCGTCGCACCGCCAAAGGCGAGTGTAAAACGATTGTCCTCAATCGTTTCGGAAGTATAGACCGCAATCGCATTCCAATTGCACCTTCAAGCCGTGGCTTCTTTGTCCAGCGGGATGGGGCCTAAAGTGCCCGCCAAGCGATTGAGACAATCGCTCTACACTGCGCGACGAATCTGGAGGCATGCCCCAGCCGTCCTGAAATTCTTCACAGCGTTGCCCAACGGGGCGAACGCCGCGAGCCACCACCGATCTACCCACACTTGATTCGACCGCAGAATCCCGGTACACCTTAGTAAATGATCGAAGCCAAAAACACTCAGCGCGCCGTTGTTCGTATCGGATATGACGGTCGCGTCCACAAGATCTTCCAAGGTCCAAAAGCTCAGGAGAGATTCGACAACGAATGCCGGGTCCTGATTTACCTGGAAAACCGCAAATGCAGTTTCGTTCCTCGATTGCTTTCCGCCAATCGTGCAACATTGGAAATGGTGACCAGCAATTGCGGCGCTCGCGTCGAGCGACTCGGCGATGACAAGATCAAATCGATCTTTGCTGAATTAGAGGAATACGGCGTCCGACACGACGATGCCTTTCTTCGCAACATAACCTATCGCGCTTCCGATGGCAGATTTTGTGTGATCGACTTCGAGTTTTCCACGATTCTTTCGGAACAGCCAAACGATGGATCGGGAGCAATAGCACCGGCGGAAACGAAGGCACCCTACAACAAGAACCCGATTGCCATTCGCTGGTCAGCCATGACGCACTCGGGTTCATTCCGATCCAATAACGAAGATCGCTTTCTTGCGATGTTGATCGACCAACGCGGGGTCCGCTACTTGGGCAAAGACGGACAATCCAATACGCGGGACGCGGATATGCTCTTTGCGGTTGCCGACGGCATGGGAGGTGAACGATCTGGAGAGCTTGCAGGAAAGATTGCCATCGACAACATCACGAAGATCCTGCCCAGAGCCTACCTGATGAACGATCAGCATTTGGTGGATTCCGCGCCTCAGATCTTGCAAGGGCTCTTTGCAGCGATCCACAAAGAACTGGTCACGCTTGGGCAATGGGACCCCATGTGCACCAACATGGGCGCGACCCTAACGCTGGCTTGGTTGCATCGTAGCACCGTGATGTTTGCCCACATCGGCGACACGCGGCTCTACCACTTCCGCATGCAACCGGACTCCGGCACGCCTAGCCAATCGAAACTCACAATGTCTCAGCTAACGGAGGATCATACCTACGTTGGTTGGCTTCGCAGGACTGGAAAACTCAACGAGCGCGAAGCGAGATTCCATCCGCGAAAAAATGTTCTATCGAAAGCATTAGGGGCAAGCAACCAGTTTGCCGAACCGCAATGCGGAACGTTTGAACTGAAGCAAAACGAAAAACTCGTTTTATGTACCGATGGCATTACGGACGGTCTTTGGGATCGAGCCGTAAGGGATTTGGTGCTAGAACCTGAGTCCTCCACGCTTGACTTGACTCCGGCGCAACGATTGGTTTTGACCGCCGTTGCCGAATCCGGCAGAGACAACGCGACCGCTATTGTGATCGAAGCGTAAATGCAAAACTGTTCCACGAAGCGTCTCTTTGATGACAACTCGTTTAACAGTCAGCCGTAGGCGTACTTCCAACGCTGCCGAGTACGCCTACGGCTGACTGTTAAACATACAATGGAAAGGTATGAGCCGCGTTCCTCGACGAATGTCGAGCTAGTAAACCGGGGCTAGCGCCCACCGGCTAATCGACCAGTCACACCCGGCAGATGTGACCCACTAGTTGCGACCGCGCCACTTCGTTGTCATCCCTAGCGACTTCCGCAAAATTGCAATCCATTGCAGTGCGACAAAGCAAGCCACACCCACTGGATGCAACATCGCACCAACGTACGATTGCCCAAATCGACTGCAGGCCACTAGCCTTGGCACAAATGAAATCACGGTCGCCACAACGAATATTACAACTTCGGTTCTTGAAGCACCTGTCCAAATCGAGATCGCGAGCAAAAGCACTGGAAGAACGGAACCTCCGATCAGCAACACGCTGAACGGCACGATCAAACGAGCGTTTGCTATTCCTTCGGTAGCGTTTTTGAGCAACCCATTGCAAACCTGCAGGGTGGTCGTGTACATCCGGCAGCGGGCAATATCGGTCGCATCGAAGATATCGGTCGCATGACCCGCTCGACGGAATGCTCGCGGCAATTGAATGCCATCGTGACGACTCCCTCGGATCGTGGAATGCCCACCCATCGACATGTAAACGGCGCGGTTCGCAAAGAAGAGCTGACCACAACCGGCCGCTAACCCAACGCCCAACGAAGCTCTCATTCGGTCGATCGGGAGATAACAGAGGAGCACATAGTACATCAGCGGAATGAGCATCTTTTCCGCAAGAGTTCCAGTCTCTTGCAAAGGAAAGCCGCTAATCAATGGTGCCTTCCTTAGATTTTGCTCGGCTAAGCAACGCGAAATAGCATCGGCGGACAGTCGAACATCAGCATCCAAAAAGAGCAACCAATCGGAACTAGATTGATTTGCCAATTGCCAACAGGCATGTTGCTTTCCGTTCCAACCTTCCGGCAAACTTGTGGACTTCAAAAGCCTTACACGAGAATCTCGATCGACAAACGACTGCACGATCTTAGCCGTATCGTCCTCGGACTGGTCATCGAGAACAACGACTCCAAAATTCGGATGATCGTTGGCCAAAATTGCCTCGATCGCTGGGCCAATGCTAGATGCTTCATTTCTTGCCGGAATGAGAACGCTCACCCGCTGTGACTTGGCTCCGGAAACGCGTTCCGGGTCGGAACAAGCAGGCACAAACTCGCGACCATTTTTCAGAAACATGGCCGCAGGCAAAAGAGCGATCAGCAAAACGACGACGGAGAAAAGGATCATATTGGATAGCAGTGTCTGTCTTTGTCACCCTCCCTCTGGGAGGGTCGAGCATAGCGAGGGGAGGGTGAAGTGCCAGCGACAATTGCGCAACTCAGTTCACCCTCCCCGGCCTCTGGCCGACCCTCCCAGAGGGAGAGTATCATTCGAAAGTCCTAATGCGCGAACTCGCTAACGATAGAGCGGTAATAAGCAATCGTTCGCTTGATTCCTTCTTCCAATCGAACTTGCGGTTCGTAACCGAGCAGTTTTCGGGCAAGCGAAATATCGGCGAGGCTATCGCGGACATCGCCGACGCGGGCGGGTTGCAGATCGGGCTCGATTGACTTTCCAAGCATCGTCCCCAAAATTTTGAGCAGTTGCAACAACGACGTCTGGCCACCATCCGCTACATTGATGGTCCGACCACCGATGTTGGGACGTTCTGCAGCGAGCAAATTTCCATGCACTACATTGCTAACATAGGTAAAATCGCGAGACTGCAATCCATCACCAAAAATGATCGGTCGCTGTCCGCTTAAAATGCGATTTACAAAGAGTGGAATGACAGCGGAGTATGGGCTGTCGGGATCTTGTCGGGGTCCGAACACGTTGAAGTATCGGATGCCTACCGTTTCTAAACCAAAGCTATGGTAGTAGGCCTGACAGTAGTATTCTCCAGCCAGCTTGGCTACCGCATATGGCGATAGTGGCATCGGGAGATCCGACTCACGTTTGGACGAAGTAGGTTGGTCGCCATAAGCGCTGCTGCTCGCCGCATAGACGAAACGTCTGACTCCTGCTTGAACACTTTGATGCAACATGTTCAGCGTGCCGGTCACGCATGCTTGGTTGGTATCTAAAGGCCTCTCGAGCGAGAGCGGTACGGATGCAAGCGCTGCTTGATGAAAGACTCGCTCGACCCCAGAGAGCGCTTCACGAACCGCGATAGGATCACAAATGTCTCCTTCGATGAAGTCGATTCGATCGGAGACTTCCTCGAGGTTCGCACGCTTCCCGGTGTTCAGGTTATCAAGAACACGGACTTTGTGCCCTGCTTCCAGAAGACCTCGCACGATATGGGAGCCAATGAATCCGGCTCCTCCGGTTACTAAGCAACGGACCATAATGGATACAACTCAGTTTCGTGTGAATAGGAACCGCATGGCGTTGACCGCGGTTTTCGATTGTGTTTTTGTAGCTGCTGGACGCAAGCCCTCCGGTTTCGCGGTTGTGATCATGCAGCAATGCTGCGGGCGTTCAACTCTACCGACCAAACACCAAGTATCTTTAATCGATCTTTCTGAAGTCCTCTTAGTGCCTGGATCGTGTCTCGCGAGTTTGCTGCATTCAGCAACTGGACTACGATTCCATCGCACAGTCTACCAATTCGCGGCATTGTGGGGAGCCGAACATCCCCCAAATCGAAGACGATCAAGCCAAATTCTTTTTTCCATTTTGGCAAGTCCGATAATTGAGCATGCCATGCTTTGGTTTCCGCTTTGGAATCGCCAAAATACGTCCAATCGACCACGCGGAACCTGTCACTTTGGGAAGCAGATTCGCTGGTATCAGAATACCCAGAAGGCCGAACGGAAACCAAAACTGCGTTGCGCCCCGTCTTGTCGCAACATCGGTTGACCGCATCCCGAACCACTTGTCGACTCCATTGCGTCTCGGATTTCCCAACGGTTCCAATGCCCAAGACAAACGGCTTCAGCCCCTTTAGCTTCCTGAGTATCCCATCGATTGGCAAATGCAAGACTTGCGGCAGTGCAGCACGGCTTTCCGAGTCGTGACTGAGCAATGTAGATTCCTCTCCCACATGGACCGATAACGCAGGCACATGGACCGATAACGCAGGCACATGGACCGATAACGCAGGCACATGTGGAATCACTTCGATCGGCTGTTTTTTCTCGATTCTCTCGACTGGCAGCTCAAGAGCTTGTTCTCCTTGCGGCAGCGAAACAACTGCTTCTTCCAACCCTTTCGCGCTCGTATCTGCGACAGCGGAAATTTCATCCTCCGCCGCTTCTGGAATCGAGATAGGCGCCTCAGGGCTTGCTTCCATAGCAGCGCGATAGACTTCTAATTTTGGAAGCCAGTATGCGAGTTTGGTATCCTGGTCTGAGGAACTCATGAGTTTCTCAACTTGGTAAATAGTTTCGCGTAGGGGTGAAGAACCGCACGGTGACTTCCGCTTTCCGCTTGAGTCACTCCGCCGCGAACCAATTCTAAGTCATCCTCGATCACCAACAGATCTCGATCGTCACCCATCCGATCGGAATTGCGATCCGAATACTGTGCGGGAGCCTGTTCAGTGTCAGAGAATGTGGAGAAGCTATGCATTCCCGCTAGGCCAATGACATCGGTGTGAGCGAGGTGAGCCAATCGCAATTCATCGGAGTTGGACTGTGCTGCTGACTCAGCGTGGGCTCTTCGGTCTTCGTTACCCCATGGGTCTACGGTCGTCATCGGGTCAAACATCATTGCGCTCATGTTGAGACCAGAGACCAAGTCTCGCATCTCTTCCTCGATTTGTCGTTCCAAGTTGGCTGCTTGTTCCGGAGAGATGTTCGAAACGGCTTCGATGGCGGTGTCTGCATAGTCGTTTTCATCCCGATCCAAGTTGGGAGCGAGCGTGGGTACGTACTCTTGGTCGTCTAGGATACTGCTCGATATCGCCAAGCGTTGCGATGGCGTTGGAGCAGTGAAAAAATCGTTGGCCTCATCAAATGCCAATGTCGCTTCATCGACCGGCTTGTTGACAGCTCCAAAGTTGGACAAATCGTAATTTAAGTTGCCATAGGAGGCTCCTGAGTACGCTTGGTAGCTGTCGGAGGATTGGACGGGGATGTTAAACTCCTCATCGAAGTCGCCGGCAAATACGTCCAGCAGATTCTTCGATGGTTGCTTGATGGGTTCTGGTGCTAGACTCGTATCTTCGAAATCCGATTCCGTCGTCATCGACTCGACGTTCGAAACCGGCTTGCCGAAAGTAGCTAACGAAACGGATTCCTGGTCGTCTTGGAAATCATCGTCGAGCTGCCCGAATTCGACGTTGGAGTGAGACGACGAAGGCTTGGGAGTCGACGCGCCCCTCATCATCGCGTCGAAACTAGAAGCCAAGCCTGTTGCCTGACTGAGAGCATTCGCACCCACAACGCTCGACGCTTGTGTTGTGCCTGTACTGGAGGGCATTGCTTGGGTGGGACCAGCCATCGCTACGTTTGACGCCGATACGCTTCCCGACGATGGGTCTGGTAACGCAATCGCCGATGGCGATGTTTTGACGATTGATTCTGGTTCACTCCAGGGATTGGGGAGCTGTTGGAGCATGCACCAAGCTCGGCCGACCATGGCTGCTGAAACTGGCCGCTCGCGTTCGGTGCACGCAAGCAAAAGCGATTGGTCTGTGAGTTGGTCAATGAGACGCGGGATTCCGTCGGAGCCACGGTAAATGGCATCGAGGGATTCGCGAGTCATTACAGTGGCTCCATCCACACCGCTCAATTCGATTTTGTGGATCACGTATTGACTGGTTTCTTGATTGCTCAACGGCGTGAGATAACAGCGAGCAGCCAGTCTTTGATTGAGCGAGTCCATGTGCGGGTGCGATAGACAGTCTTCCAGTCGCATCGTGCCGCACAAGACCAGTCGCACTCGAGGGATGCCATTGCGAACAGTATTGGTTAGAAGCCGAATCTCATCGAGTAGCTTCATCGACATCGTTTGTGCTTCGTCAATAATGAGAACGAGTCCGTCGGTCGGATTATCCGTCGATGGTTGCAAACGGCTCATCAGCGAGAGACGCAATTCCCCTTCGGTCATGTCTCGGTAGGGCATGCGAAGTTCGAAAAGAAGGCTTTGGAGGAGTGCGCGGCGGGTAATCAGCTGCGAGCTAGCGAGCGTTACGACTTCAAAATTGCGACGAAAGCGTTCCGCAATTCGCATGCAACACATGGTCTTACCAAGCCCAGTACCTCCAAAGATCGCAACAGGCCCCTCGCCTCGCTGAATAGCTCGCGAAGCGGTCTGGCATGCCTGCTCAACAGAAGTCGCGGGAAAGTATCGGTCTAAAGTTGATGCGGCGAGGAATGGTCTTTTGACAAATCCAAAGAAAGATTCGTACATCCGTTCGGTTCCGTTGTTGAATTGGCCGTAGTGAGCTTAGGTTTGTAGTCCTAAAATCGGCTTTTCCTAAACGGAAACATTAGACTGATCGTTACAATCGTCAAAGATTACCAGATCACTTTAGTGCTTCCAGTTTGCCGCCCTTGAGACGCACCAACGCATCGCATTGCTGTGCAATGTTTTCGTCGTGGGTCACCATAACGATGGTCAAGCCTGTGTCGCGGTTCAGGTCACGCATCAATTGCAAAATCGAGTGCCCCGATTCTTGGTCGAGATTTCCGGTCGGCTCGTCCGCCAGCAGTAACTTCGGTGATGTCACCAATGCCCGAGCTATGGCGGTGCGTTGCATTTCGCCGCCAGAAAGTTCGCATGGTTTGTGGTGCAGGCGATGCGACAGGCCGACCATCTCGGTCAGTTCCTTCGCTCGCTTGAGGATAGCCGAACGGTTACGGAAGTACGAGAAAATACTTTGTCCGATCATAGCTGGCGCGATAACGTTTTCGAGCAGAGTCAACTCAGGCAACAAATGATAAAACTGGAAAATCATTCCAAGTTGCTTGTTTCGAAACGCATCTCGCTTGCGAGCGGGGAGATTGTCCGTACGCTGCCCATCAAATTGGATTTCGCCTGAATCTGGCCGATCCAAGGTACCTAGCAAATGGAGAAGCGTGCTTTTGCCCGAACCGCTTTGACCGACGATCGCAGTGATCTTGCCCCGCTCCGCGCTAAAATCGACGCCCTTGAGAACCGGGACGATTGTTTTGCTGCGTCGATAGGATTTCTTAACGTCGCGCGCTTCCACGATGGCTTTCTCGCCAAGGCTCGGCATACGAGTCTGTTCCAATCCGCCCTCGATGGTGTCGAGCTCGAGCTCGGGCCTGACCACGCGGTACGGACCGGTTGCTGGTTTGTTGACATTGGAATTCAATTTCGCGGGTTTGATGCTATTCATAACGCAAAGCCTCTACAGGATGCATTCGAGCCGCACGGATAGATGGCAAGACACTTGCCATAATCGCGATCAAGACCGCGCCGATGCTAACCCAGACGATAGTAAATGGATGGATGATCGTTGGAATGGAGTCAAAGTAATAAACAGTCGGATCGAAGACCTCTCGCCCTGTGAACCACTCCAATACTCTGGCAATTTCATTGATTTTCCAAACAAACAGCAGTCCGCAAACAACGCCTGCTCCCGATCCTAAAGATCCTAGCAATACGCCATATCCCAAAAAGATCGAGGCGATGCCTGTGCCTGGTGCGCCGAGCGACTTGAGAACGCCGATGTCGCGTGTCTTTTCAACCACGATCATGAAAAAGGTCGCCAGGATACCGAATCCGGCAACAGCAATGATCATAAAGAGCAAGATGTTAAGGATCGTGGTCTCCATCTGAACAGCTTGCAATAGCGGCCCTTGAGTATCCCGCCATGAATTGACTTGAACGTAGGACTCTTGCGGTGGAAACTCGTCTCGCAGCGCATTGCGGGCAGTAGAAAGGTCTGCGCCCGGCTTCAGCTTGATTTGAATCGAGGTCACGGCACCTACTTTGGAGGCCGGATCAATCATGCCCCGTGCTCGCTGCAGTGTTTCAATCGGCACGAAAGCAAACGTCGCATCGTATTCGCTCATCTTGCTTTCATAAAAATCAACGACCGTAAACATCTCATCGATCGCTCTGGGTGGTGTCCCCGCATTCGGGAATGCAACACTGACATCATCGCCAGGGCGAATGAAGAAGTAGTCCTTGACTTTGCCTTCCGGATCCCGTCCTCGAACACTTCCGATTCCGATACCAAGAACGATTCCCGTTCGCTGATCCTTGGACGCATCAAAGACTCGACCGCCCGATTGAGCATTCGCAAGGGTCGCCATGGAAGGGCCCGCTAACATAGCTGCCATTCTTTCAGCTTCGGTTTGTGTTCCCGTCTCTGTATTCGCAACTGCGGTATTTGCAACTTCGGTCGACGAACGAGCGCCGTCATTCGTTCCAGAATCCCCTGTCCTAGGATTTTGCTCAGCCAAAGCCGGTGGGAGTGGATTTCGCGATTCCTTTGCAATTTTATCTTGTAGGGCAAGATACTGTTCCTGCATGTTGGCTCGCTCCTTCTTGAGCTGCTCAACCCTATTTCGATATTCCCATCCCGACGGTTGCAGTGCTTCTCGCTCCGGTGCGTATCCAGATTGCTTCAATTGGAAATCCAACTGGGCTTTGTTCTCTGGGTGAATTAGATACTTGCTGAAGTCGCTGACGCTAGCATAGGTCTTTTGGTCGATGCCGATGAGGTTGATTTGCTGTGTATGCGATGAACCATTGTGATGAAAAGTCATCATGGCCGGCAGAGTTACCACTGTTGTAACCCCCTCTACCGAATCGCCAATCCTAGCTCGAATCCTGTCGATATACCAATCTGGCTGAGCGATCCCGTTGGTGCCCCGTGTTTCAACAACCAGATCGCTTAGAATCCCATGCATTCGATCTTGCATCTGCGATGTGAAACCATCCATGACACTGTTGACCACGATCAAGGTTGCGACCCCCAACGTGACCGAAACGATTGACGCTAAAGCGATCCACCTGGTTTTTAGATATCGCCAACACAGCAACAACTTGTACATTTCGCATTCCTTTGCTTGTATGGCTCAACCAAATCTTGGCATGATCCTTACCCAGTTAAAATCGCTAAGCGATAACAATGACCGGCGGAAAATAGCATCCATCCCCACTTCGATGCCAGATCAGTCGGGCGCTCCAACTTTAGCGATTTCCTGCAATTCGCCACGGAAATTGAAATTTACGAAAACAAAGAGTTCGTCGGGTATGGTGCCACCCACATTCGCATGCTAAGTTGGGGTGGGCCCCCCCAACAATAGGAGCCATGCCCCCTTTGCGTGGCTATTCATTCATTTTTTTGCGATTATTTCCACCTATTTTAAGGCCGGCTAGTAAGCGGTTCATCATGACGAGCAAAATTCTTTTCATTGACGACCATGAAATTGTCCGTTTGGGACTACGGCAAATGCTTCTTGGAACGGAAATGGAAATTGTCGACGAGGCCTCTACCTCTGAGGATGGCTACAACAAGTTTCTGGCAGGGAAGTTCGACTTAGTTTTGCTGGACGTTCGGATTCCTGGTGGGGATGGCTTACAACTCCTAGCCAAAATCAAAATGCACTCGCCAACACAACCTGTTTTGGTTTTTTCTGCTTACGACAACCCAACCTATGTCGCACGTGCGGTTGCTTTAGGTGCAAACGGTTTTCTTCTGAAGACAGATTCTCAAGAACGCATCTTGGATTCCATTCTCAGGACATCCAAAGGAGAGAGTACCTGGAGTCGCGAGGAATTGCGTCGTGTTACTGGATCGCTCGCGACCATGCGAATGGGAACCGACTCTGAGATTCCGCTCACGCAGCGAGAGGGCGAAGTGCTAAAGCAACTTGCAAACGGTCTTACGAACAAAGAAATCGCCCTGTCGCTCGGAATCAGTTACGAAACCGTAAAGGAGCACGTCCAACATATCCTTCGCAAGATCGGCGTGTCCGATAGAACGCAAGCGGCTGTTTGGGCAGTGCGAAAGAATCTAGTTTAGGCCCCATTCCGGGCAACGAAGCATCGCTTCGATGAAAATGCGTTTGACAGCGATTTTTCACAGCGATTTTTCACAGCGATTTTTCACGGGGATTTTTCACGGGGATTTTTCACGGGGATTTTTCACGGGGATTTAAAGCCACCCTCCCTCGGGGATGCTCGGGCCTTCGGCCCGAGGAGGGTGAAATGACTTGTGCAATTGTTGTTGGCACTTCACCCTCCCCTCGCTACGCTCGACCCTCCCAGCGGGAGGGTGCCTAGAACATCTTGCGTTTTTCAGATCATTTGACTTCCAGAAGCTCCGCATATTTCAGCGGAAATCCCCAGTCGATTCGGCTGACGACGCCATCATCGACGAGCTTTTGGACGTCGGCCTCCTGAGGCCAATCGCTAAAACCATAGTTAGTCGGTTTGCGATAACGGTTGATCTCCGTCCACTGGACTAAAATATGCGTTATGCCTCGCTCGCGAAGGGCTGCCTTCTGTTCAACTCCTGATTTCCCTCGAAGATAAACCTCGCCAGGGTTCAGATCAAAACAGGTGCTGTACTCAATAGCAGAAAGAAACTCAAAGGCTCGAGCTTCGCCAATAAGAAGGATTCGAGTGTTGCTATCGGTCAAGTTCCAATTGATCCAGGCTGTCGTTGGGAAGAGTCTCGGCACTTGATTTTTGTCACCAACATCCTGTCTCAATGCATTCAACGAAACAAAGAAGCGATTGTCAGCGGTGGCAGGTGACGAATTGATAATACAACCATAAGCGAGCCCCAATACGACAATGCTTTGAGTTAAGTTTGGCGATACGTTTCGATACAGCCACCAAAATCCGATCGCACCGAGACCTGCCCATAAACCAGTGAGTGGCAGCCAAAACCGATCGATTCGGTGCGTTGCAAACCACCATACCGCCACGATCCATAGGGACCAACCACCCCACATGCAGATCAGCGTCAGACCACCTTCGTATTGAATCTTACGAATACCAAACAAAAAGACGAATAAACCGAAAAGCATAGCTGGTTGCACGTACGAAGACGTGAACACTAACCTAGCAACATCAGAAGCTGCCATTGTTACCGACCGAAAATAGGACGCTTTTTCATTTTCGCTGCTTCCCTTGTTCGTCGTGGCCAAATCGGGGGCGGCGTGCGCGCGTTTCCACTGCGCTATTTTTTCCGGTGTCAATGTTTTGCCCCCCAAAACGTCAGCCACGAGTGGATAGACGGGATTCCCTGCAAACACCCAATTCTTGGCGTACCAAAATCCGCATGTCGCTGTCAGTTCCATAACCAAAAAGCAAGCCGTCAAGATTGCCTCACGATTCTGAAAAACGGAACGGTATCTCCATACGGACCACATGAAAAAGGCGCAAACAGGAACAACCGCCAAAATCAATCCAGGGTATTTGGTCGCGGCCGCCGCTCCCGAAGTGATCCCAGCGAGTCTCCAATAGGTCATAATGCGATTGCGAGTTGCTTTGTTCTGCGCTGAGTCAGGATCGCCGATTATGACGCGACTCCCCATCGCTTCGATCGCATAGTACGTCGCGACAGCCGAGGCAAGAACATACGTAGCCAGTGCGCCATCAACCAAGCCAAACATGGCGACCTGCGCAATTCCAGGTGAGTTAAGCCATAATCCGGCTGCAGTCCAACCAAACAATACCCCAAACTTCTGAGCGACAAATGCTCCAAGCAATGCCGCCCCAACAAGTGATATCGATGCCGTGATCGATTTCCCAATCACTCCGCCCAACCAAGCATCCGGCTCTCCAATGAGAGTCATCATTGCCAAACTGTGCATCTCTGTCCCAAGCGGCATGTTGGCATAAATATTGTGTGGAACGAATCGAATGATGCCCATTTGAAAGAACTCTTTGGGAGCTTGCAAATGATACTCAAGCACATCGAATTCGCTCGGAGGTAGCCATGCCCCCAACATCACAATCGCTGCTGCGATACAAGTCAACCCAATAACCGAAACCAAGAAAACCTGATCGATTGTCGACTTTTGAGAGGCAATTGCGGAAGTACTTCGTAACTTCAAAGCCGCCGACTGCGTTGCTGCGATCGATGACAATTGAGACACGCCATAGACAGCGCAGAGAAGCACAGCAATTGCACCACACAAAAGGGGACCGCTTTTAAGCCCACCAAGCAGTCCCAAAACAAGGACCAGACTTGAAAGCAGAGCGAGCCCGACCAACAATGCAAACGCGATCTGTTCGACTCGCGAACTCCATGTCACGACAATCCGCCTAACAGGCCTGATTAAAGGCATACCAATCAGTGCGCTCAATCCTAACCAGACGCATGTCCCAACAACAATGGGAATTCGATCGATGAAGCCAACGGGCAGTCGCCCCCCATCAACCCAAGTTGATAAACGCATTTCCGGATAAAACAAGCTCGTGAAAAGATAACTTGCACGACGGATAGCCTCTCCCTCAGCCCCGACCACTCCCTCACGGAGTGGTAGCCACAAGAACACGCAACCGTAAACCAAGGCCGCAATCAACGTTGGTACCAACCAGAGTCGATGCGGTAGGTTATTCGCAGGCGATCGAGAGACGACGTCGGCCATTTTTGTAGTCAATTATTTCCTGGGATCTCTTCGGTAACGTAAAATCGCGTAAGCTAGTGAATCTCTACTAGCACGACGCGCAAGCTAGTGAATCTCTACTAGCACGACGCGCAAGCTAGTGAATCTCTACTAGCACGACGCGCAAGCTAGTGAATCTCTACTAGCACGACGCGCAAGCTAGTGAATCTGCTATCCAATTCACTAGCTTGCGCGTCGTGCTAAGGAACGATGAAAAATTGATATTCTAGCGGCAAAAAACCGAAATTTTGGACACATCAGACAAAAGTAGCAGGCGCGCTCCGTCGTGCCGTCCGCTGGAGCTCATTTACCGTGATTCCTAGTGAACGGCACATAGAATGTGCCTATTACTTTGCTCGCAATTCGTCCAAAAACGAATTCAAGACGTGGGCTTCTCCTTCCGCTAAAATAGATCGAACATTAGCGAATACATGGACTTCCCCAACGCCGAATCAAAACTGCTGAAATGCTCAACAAAACTTTCACTCCCCTGCTTGTCGCTGGTCTTTTCCAGCTCATCTGCCAAGCTGCGGATTCTCCAGATTTGGGCAAGCCAACCGAATCCGAACAAATACGGAATAGCCTGCATACTCAGTACCAAGCCCTATGGGCCGGAATGTCTCCGGATGCCCAGGCTGGATACCAACATTTGGTCAACAATGTTTACTTGCCACCCGATTTCGACGAAGACGTTCTACAAAAGCTGGACACCCTGGAGCACCCGTGGAAATTGTCCGACGCTCCCCTCAATACCCATTCCCGCACAAGTACTTGGACGGCATACGGTTTGGCGCCGCGTCCCGACGATCCCTCCAAGCCACTGCAATACGTCGTGACCAAAGACCAGCGGTATGTCATGAATTGCTTTGCGTGCCACGGCGGTAGCCTCTTCGGTACGACTTACCCAGGTGCCCCGAACACGACCTACCAACTCGAGACTCTCACTGAGCAAGTTCGAAAAATCAAGCTGTCGCTCGGTAAACCGCTTGGGCATATGGATGTTGGTTCTGTTTTCATGCCACTGGGCAAAACGGTTGGTTCAAGCAACGCAGTCATGTTCGGCGTCGCACTGATGAACTTTCGAGATAAAGACCTAAACGTCCATACCGATCGTATGCCTGCCGAGATGATCAATCATGACATGGACGCGCCACCTTGGTGGCACTTTCACCGCAAACACCATATTTACATCGATGGCTTCGCGGAAAAAGGACATCGTGGCCTGATGCAATTTATGCTCGTCAAACAGAATGGTCCCGAACAGTTCCGCAGTTGGGAAAAAGATTTTAGTCAAGTGTATCAGTTCATTTCCGAACTGCGACCGCCCAAGTACCCGCTCCCTATCGATCCCTCGATGAAGCAACGAGGCGAACAGGTCTTCGCGAGTCATTGCGCATCGTGTCATGGAACCTATGGCGAAAAATCAACTTATCCCGAGATTCGTGTGCCGATCGAAGAAATTGGAACCGATCGAGTACGACTCGACGCGCTCACCCCAAAGAACAGAGAGCATTACGGCCAAAGCTGGTTCGCAAACTATGGCGGCCAAGATACGATTGCCAATGTAGATGGTTATGTTGCTCCGCCCCTCGATGGAATTTGGGCATCTGCACCCTACCTGCACAACGGCAGCGTCCCAACGCTCTGGCACTTACTAAATCCCGACCAACGCCCAGAACTATGGCGAAGAACCGAGTTAGGTTTGGATTGCGAAAAGATGGGGCTACTAGTCGAAACACCTGTCGAGTTACCGAAGCGACTAAAATCAGCCGAGAGGCGATGGTACTTCGACACAAAACAGCCAGGCAAATCAGCCACTGGTCACGATTACCCGAACGCTCTGACCCAAGATGAAAAAATCGATTTGCTAGAATACCTCAAGTCGCTTTAATGTCTCTAACGTAGCTTGCGTTCCAATTGCATCGCAAGCTTCAGCAGCGAAGCAAAGATGAGGTCGAATTCCGGAACGGCACCTCGCTTGGGGCGAACGACCATGTCGATGTTGAGAGGAATCTCATTCTTTTGAAGCCGAAACGATTCGCGAATCAGTCGCTTCCATCGATTGCGGGTCGGTGAATTCCCTACACGTTTGGAGACGCTCAACCCGATCCGAGTCCACGGTTGTTTTCCGCGGACCGCGTGAATGACCAGAACGGCATCGTTTGCTACTATTCCATCGCGGAAGACTCGGTCGAAGTCCAACGGACTCACCAAGCGCACCGTTTTTGGAAATCGCTGGTCACTCTGCGTAGACATACTCGTGCTCTGCCCAGATGAAAACGAACCCTTAAATTTTGGGTAGCGAAACTCGTTAAGAGTTTCGGTGCTTCCTGCAAAATCGACGAAAGTCTTGACCACTTTCGCTTTAGACAAAGCAAGACTAACCCGCGTCTTTAGCGTTGACGTCGCGCTAGTCCATGATTTTTGCGTTAGCAATCAACTTCAAAAATTCTTGATTGCTCTGGAACCGGGACAATTGCTTGGTCAACTGCTCCATCGCTTCCACGGGATGCATTGAGTTGAGCGTGCGGCGGATCATGGTAACCGAATGATAGGTATCAGGATCGTGCAGCAACTCTTCTCGTCGTGTTCCGGACTGAGTGATGTCGATCGCTGGCCAAACGCGTCGTTCGGCAAGCTTGCGGTCTAGAACGAGTTCCATATTTCCCGTTCCCTTGAACTCTTGGAAAATCAGCTCATCCATTCGCGACCCCGTATCGACCAAAGCGGTTCCTACGATCGTCAACGAACCACCTTCGGCAAAGCACCGAGCAGTAGCAAAGAGTTTCTTTGGAATGTCCATGGCCTTGATGTTCACACCGCCAGACATCGTCGCTCCGCTGTTGCCGACCCACTTATTGAATGCACGAGCTAGGCGGGTAATCGAATCCATAAGCAAAAACACATCTTTGCCCATTTCCGCAAGTCGTCGGCATCGATCGATCACCAGTTGGCTGAGTCGAACGTGCGAATCGACGTCTTCATCGAGACTGCTCGAGATGACTTCGCCTCGCTCGATATTGCGTCGCATATCGGTTACTTCTTCGGGCCGCTCGTCGATCAGCAAAACGATGAGCTCAACCTCAGGATAGTTGATCGCAATCCCCTTTGAAATCGACTGCAACATGATCGTTTTGCCTGACCGGGGCGGCGATACAATCAAAGCGCGTTGGCCGCGTCCTAAAGGAGCGAGCAAATCGATGACTCGGTTGGTAATCGGTTGAGCACCAATTTCGAGCTTCAGCCAACGCTCTGGATTGATGGCGGTGAGCGTGTCAAAGACCTTGACATTGACGTCGTCTTCCGGCTTCATTCCTTCGACGTCCAGAATTTCTTTCACTCGCGGCCCTTGCGAGCGTCGAGTCTGCTGCATGATCGCTCGGATTTTAAGCCCCTGCCGCAATCGAAACTTTTCGATCATCGTTCCAGGAACGAACGGGTCGGTTCGTTCGCGAGAGTAGTTGTTCGAGGGAGACCTTAAGAAGCCATATCCATTCGGGTGCATTTCCAACAGGCCGAAGAATTCTTGGCCTGGCTCCTCCGGTGGGGCTTCCCCTTCTTCGGTGGAAATCGGTTCGCCATCCTCGTTCACAGCACCCTCGGCGCCTGGCTCATCTTCGGGCCTTGCAAATGCTTGTTGGTAGTTAGGGCCGTATCGACGTCGCGGCTTCTTCAGTCGGGGACGAGGCGCAGTGCCGCCGCCACCCGTTGGGCCTTGACTGTCACCTTGGAAATGAGAACGAAATCGCTTCTTCTTGGGCATAAATGCAACATCCAAACAGGAACAAATGCGCTTCCGCTTTTCGACCCCAAATCCAATTGGTGGTTCCGGTGAAAAGTGGTAGCTGTGGATTAGAGGCTCACAAAACAAACACTAATCGGGAGGAGTGGCGCGAAACGAGCGTCAATGCTCGATCAACATGTCCTTGCCGATACGAAAGGATCGAATCCAAGGAGACAAAACGCAATGGCTGCGGAATTTGACTCCGAAGGGAATCGCAAATTGGTCTTTTGCTAGCAGAAAACTGCTATGCCATCCGCCGCATGAAAGTTCGGTACGATTACCGTTCGATCAAGTGGACTATCGGGAGGAAGATTACACAAACGTGTGCAACCGAATACTTTCCGTGGATGACACTTGGCGACTGCGGGAGGATTTCACGAAACACTTCTCAGTGCCGGTCAACGGATGAAGCTATCAAATCGATCCGTCAAATCCCTCGCTTTGAGGTCAAGTTTGGCATCAAGCCAACCCCATGTCAAGCGACAAACAGCCCTATCTAGGACAATCCCACTTTTTTGTCCTTTTCTCAAGTTCCTCTCAACTTACCCAATCGTTGCAACCGATGCGAAGAAAACAGCAGACCAACCGTCATTTTCGACAGAATCCGTCTGCGCGTACTAGGGGTCCTACCATGGTCAGTCCGTTATTCATTGGTCGATTCATGCCAAAAGTACTAATTGCAACTCTAGCATTAACTTTTCAAATTCTGGCGTCGCAAGCGACACTCGCCATCGAACGAGAAATCAATTGGACCGAGGAATACGAAGCCGCAATTCAGCGGGCAGCAACCACCAATAGCATCGTGCTTCTCCATTTCTACGGCGACTACTGCCCCCCCTGCAAACTCCTCGACAAAAAAACCTTTCATGATCCCGCTCTTGTTTCCACAATGAACGAGCACCTCGTCGCAGTCAAAGTCAACGCGGACCGACGACGCGACCTCGCTCAGAAGTACCAAGTTACTCGTTGGCCAACCGACATCTATTTGTTTCCAAACGGAGATGAAATCTATCGAGGGGTCAGCAATGCGGATCCCTCGGTGTACTGCAAGACCATCGAGCGCGTCGCCCTCCGACATCGAGATTGGACCGTCGAACGCAACGCCATGGCCAAAGCCACAGAGAGACGCCAAGACAAAGCGTTGGCAGCTCACACACCACAGATTCATAGCGAAAAACCAGTGTACGCAGGAAGTGCTGGCCACCAAGTCCGAACCCAAGCTGCCGCATGGTCCCAACAATCGGAAACACAAAAGCCAGTTGGCTCATCGGGAGTGATCCCAAGAGCTTCGCTACCCAACTCTCGAATTATTGAAAATCCATACATCACCCAACAGCCAATCATCGTCCCACCCGCGCCTGAACCGCAACCACCGGTCAATCAGGTGCCTGTGAGCCAAGTTCCGGAACGACAATTGCCAGAAAAGCCGATCTCTGTTCAGCCCGTTAGCTCACAACGCAGCAGTGCTGCACAGTCCCCAGCCCCGACAGCCGAACAGCCACAACCGACGCGCACTCCACAACGCGAAATCACTCCTCAAGAAATGGATGCTTCTGCGACTCAGCGTGTTTATGCCGAGACGGTCGGACTAGGAGGCTTCTGCCCAGTCACCTTAATCGAGTCCTTGGGCAAAGCCAATGCCATTGGCAATGGTTGGGTCGAGGGGCGTAAGTCGTGTGCCGTTCGCCATCGTGGTCGTGTCTATCACTGTGCCTCCGAACGCGCTAGACAGATACTGCTAAGCGATCCCGATCGATACACTCCATGCCTGAGCGGATTCGATATCGTCCACCTGTGCAAAGAAGGAACATTGCACGACGGCAAATGTGAGTTCGGTTGCATTCAGAAAGGGACCAATCGCGTGTTCCTATTCGAAACCAAAGAAAACTACGATGAGTTTACCAAAAACAGCACGTTCTATTCTCGATTGCTCGATGACAATGGCCCGGAACACGTTGCAAACGAAATCAATGGAACTCAAAATCGGTAGCCGCTCATGACTAGCAAACAGAACTCCAATGCAGCGCACCGCTCCAAAGCAAACCACCAAAAACACGAAATCCGTGGTAGGCGATGGTATCGTCTGTCCGCTCTCGCTTTGCTTGCCCTGTGCACATCGCCGCCAACAAAATTACGTGCTCAACCCGATCGAGCTGGCTCAGCCGGCGACGAAAATGTAGTCTACTGGCCCCGCTTGGACTTCGTGATCCCATTCAATGTCGATGTGACTGGACAGGCCCCACGAGAAATTCAGTTAGAGGTTTCGGACAACGGAGGTAGGTCGTGGAGGCTGGACTCTAGCGCCGACGTTCGAACGAAACAATTTCAGTTCAACGCAAAGTCGGATGGAGAGTACCAATTCCGACTCAAGACGCTTGATAGTCAAGGTCGCACCTTTGACAACCCTGGCGAACCACTGCGCATCTTGGTCGACACAAAAAAACCCGAGGGCAAGCTAGTCGTGGATATCGATCAGCGCGGTGACATGCAAGCGGAATTCGAAATCACCGACCTCGCGTTGGACGCTTCCACAATCCAACTCGCCTATCAGACCGAAGAGTTGCTGCAGTGGCGAGAAATCTCGATAGAGTTGAGCACTGGCCAAAATCCAGCCGAACTCCTGGGCACCGGATCGTGGACCATCCCGAACGGAACGCGCCAACTCGCGGTGAGACTCCTTGCTAAAGACAAAGCGGGCAATCCACTTGAAATCACCCGCCTTCCACAACTGCCGCGCTCCGCCGGCAAAGGCACTGGACTCCAACTCGCTAGCGGCAGGGCTCGCGACAACTCGAACGCGATTCGCCCCAATCAAGCCATCGGCAGCGGCGTCTCGGAGATCGGATCCGATTCCCTCCCTATAGTCGAAGTGCTTGGACCGACTCGCGCAAAACCGAAACTCGATCCGCTGATCTCCCGCCAACTTGCTGCAAAAGACCAATTGATTGAAATGCAAAGCAAATTGATTGCCCAACAGCAATCAGCCACTAGACCCTCGTATGAGGATATCGGAAGCCGACAATTTACCTCTCGATCCGAAGCCGCAAACAGATTCGTTCAAGAGAACAGTGTCTTTCCAGAGACCAACGTACGTCCGAGCAAACTACCTGTCCGAACATTGACCGACGAAGATATCGAAAAACTCAGGTCCTCCAATCCCGTGAGCTTGGCCGGTAAACGCACCGAGTCCGTCCTCAAAACAAACCAGGACTTGCAGACGACGTCGCCGAACAATTCAATGCAACTGGAACCGAAAGTCAATCGCATTCCAGGCCAGACGCCACTCAATCGTGACATCCAGAGACTCTATAGCAACAGCAAAGCCTTCAGCCTCGACTACCACATCGACAACGACCCGGACTCGCCAGTTGCAGCGGTCGAACTTTGGGGCACGCCCGACCAAGGTCAAACCTGGAGTATGTGGGGCGAAGACCCAGATCGAGAAAGTCCTTTTGATATTGAGGTTGAAACCGAGGGGCTCTTCGGTTTCCGAATGGTGATTGTGGGAGCGAACGGTCTAGCATCCAACCGGCCACGCAACGGCGATAACGCGGACGCCTGGATCCATGTCGACGTGCAAAGCCCAAAAGTCAAGCTGGTGAGTGCGCTGTACGGCAAAGGCAAAGAGTCGGGTTCCATGGTGATCGAGTACCGCGCCGAGGACGATTACTTCACGGAGCGCCCAATCACTTTGCAATATTCGCAGACCCCCAACGGACCATGGATCAACATTGTCTCAGGGGCAAGAAACAATGGCCGCTATGTGTGGCCAGCAGACCCAAGCCTGCCTCCAACCATTTACTTAAAAATCGAAGCGTATGACGCCGCAGGAAACGTATCGGTCAATCAATTGGACCTGCCTGTCGACGTCGAGGGCCTGGCTCCCCGCGGACGCATCCAAGGCTTCCGACCGCTCAAGTGAATGTTGTCACTTCCGGCAGTTCCAAAACTTCGCTACTCGGAATCCAAGTTTATCTAGATCGGCTTGTCATGTTCTCCATCCAACCGACCATTAGAAACAAAGGCTATTCGCTTCCGGCCTGGTTGGTGCTTTGCTTTTTTACTTTGAGTCTTTGGTACACCAGCCACGCCATCTCCCAAGACTCCTTGCCAACTCAACAAACCCCCTACCCATTCTTGCCCCCGCCATCCTCCTCTGCGGGCCAAACTTATCCTAATACGGTCGAGCCAATAAACCAGCAAACTATCCCCGTGGTAGCTATTGCACAGGATTTTGAAAATCGCGTCCAACTGCAAAGCAATCGCGATCAAGTAACCTTGGTAACCCGCGACGCCCCCCTCTCGACAGTCCTGTCGTTGATCGCTCAGCAACAAGGACTCAATATTGTAACGGGCGAAGAAGTGAATCAAAGAGTCAACGTTACGCTTAACAATGTTAGGCTAAATGATGCACTGGACGCGATCCTCGCCGTTCACGGATACACCTGGGTACGCCAAAACAACATCATCACCATCTCAAGTATGGCAAACGAACGCAAAATGTCTCCGTCGGTCCAGGGTCGGATGGTGCGAGTCTTTACATTAAACTACGTATTGGCTGACGACGTTGAAAAGGTTGTCAAAGGACTCATGTCACCACTTGGGCAAACATTTACCAACAAAGTGACTATCGACGAACAGCGTAACGCTCACGAACAAATCGTGGTTGAGGATCTACCACCCTATTTGGTCCGAATTGCAGATTACATCGCTCAGGTTGATACCATGCCTCGTCAAGTTGTTGTCGAAGCCAACATTCTCCAAGTTACACTGAAGGACAACAATAAGCATGGCGTCAATTTTAGCCAACTTGCACGAGTCAATCGAGCCAATGTAACTTTTGGCACTATGGGTCTAGCCTCAGGCACAGCACCCGCTTCGATGATGCGCGTCGAAGGGTCGGATCTGACGAGTCTCATTGATTTACTGAAATCCACCAGCGATACCAAGACGTTGGCTTCACCGAAAGTCGCCGTTGTGAATGGTCAAAAAGCAAGGATTTCCGTAGGTGGAGAAATTGGCTACCTTCTTACAACCGCTACGAACACCAGCACATTGCAAAGCGTCGCCTTCCTCGAGTTCGGTGTCGTGCTCAACGTGACCCCAATCATCACTGAGGACGGTCAAGTTCTAATGACGGTCGCACCCTCGGTTTCAACAGGACGTATCAACCCCACTTCAAAGCTGCCGGAAAAAGAGCTCACGCAAGTTGAGACAACAGCGCTACTAGAAAATGGTCAAGCCATCGTGATAGGCGGTTTGATCAAGGAGACTAGCAATAACAGCCAAAACAAGATCCCGTTTCTAGGTGACCTGTGGCTTGTTGGGAAGCTATTTCAAAGTCGAGAGCGATTGAAAGAACGCAACGAAATCATTATCACGCTTTTGCCCCGTATCGCCCGACCTGGCGAGTTTTGCTCTTTTGCGCCCGAAGAGGATTACGCTCAAGCTACGACCCCTTTATTGGACCGAAATCTGAATCCTATCGATCGACGAGCTTGGGAAGGAGAATTGCCAGATGCATCCACCAGGCCGCGCTCTTGGAATTGGCTTCGACGAAGGAAAACCGAACCTGTCGCTGCAGTCACGACTCCGGTCCGCGTGGAAACTCAAAGCATTGGCCCAGAGACCAGCGTGTATGGAAATAGCCAATACCTGTTCCCCCAGCAATCGACCGAGCTTCCATCGAACTCTGGGGTAATCGATCAAGGCACGAATCAGCCACCATTTGGCTACCCCTAGTCAAATCACCGAACGAAGGCAAGCGGTGAGGCAAATAGCACGACGCGCAAGCTAGTGAATGGGGCGTTGGATTCACTAGCTTGCGCGTCGTGCTAGGCTAGTGAATGGGGCGTTGGTTTCACTAGCTTGCGCGTCGTGCTAGGCTAGTGAATGGGGCGTTGGAT
>JAPLNL010000014.1:0-3442 GCA_026692905.1 Planctomycetota bacterium | reverse complement strand
GGCTAGTGAATGGGGTGTTGGTTTCACTAGCTTGCGCGTCGTGCTAGGCTAGTGAATGGGGCATTGGTTTCACTAGCTTGCGCGTCGTGCTAGGCTAGTGAATGGGGCGTTGGTTTCACTAGCTTGCTCGTCGTGCTAGGGTACGGATTGCAACGAACTAGGAATCAATCGCATTTCGGGCGCATCCGCAAAGAATCCCGGCGGCGGGTTTAATATCATGTCCGATTGAAAGTCGATGTTCAGGTTATCTGAGGTCACATTAATGGTGTTGCCAGAGTAAACCGGGCCAGACAAAGTTGAAACTCCACTGAGTAGGATATCACCCGTCGACACCATTGCCCCCATGATTTGGCTTGGGCGCGTATCCCTCGCGTCTTTATCAGTTACTCCTCGGTACGGCGACGAGGCCGGGTTGGTGTTGATTCCGATGAAGCTCTCTCGTAGCAAAGTTGTAGTCGTAAGATCGTCAATCGGTGCATTGGCAATCAACGCGGGAAAGTTTCTACCAGAGGGTTCCCACGAAAGGCCATTTCTGAGTTCTACCTTGCTCGCGGACTGTACCATTAGCGTTCCATTGATTCGGCAGTCACGAATCAGGAGTTTTTCCGTACCTGCATTGATCGAGTAAATTCCATTGGGCGAAACCGTCCTCGTCCCATACGGATTGTTCCCGCTGCCGAGAACTACGTTTTCAATGTACCGCGTTCCTGCCTGCCGTTCTGCGTCCATGATGCTCACGGAGTCGAAATGGAAATTACTTCTACGCTGGCTGTAGATCCAGAACTCGGCTCCGTCCAGAGTCCCCTCCCAAGAAACTCTTTCCGTGGTATAAGTGACTTGAGTCCATTCCCCCTTTGACGCGACAATATCGGCTAATGAATCTGTTATCCACGATTCATCTTCCGAACCCTTCAATCTTATGAGTGGCCGGATACTCTGATCTTCGGTTGTGCGAATCCAAAACGACACATTGTACCGCCGTCCTTTGACCATATGTTCAGTGATGTCCTGAACAGGTGCCGAATAAAAACGCTGCCCACTGACAAGACAAGACGCAATCCCCTCGCGTTTTTGGGTAGTGTCGAGAGTCAGCGTGCATCGCTCCCCCGTCCAGTTCGCGGTGTCCTTATCGAATTGACCGTTCTTGATCATTTCGGTTCCCCCGGTCGGTAGATCACTTGCATTGATGACAACCGAATTGTCACTGTAGTATTTTCCGACATAGTTACTGGAAGTATCGAGCAAGTCAGGTTTGTCCATGGGCCACACTCCGCCTTGGACAGCGCGCCGTGTAAATCCTTCTGGACTGCCGGTTAGGCTGCCAGCCAAGCAATTCATGCTAACATCCGGGTTGGAGGTGTTCCGAATCTCATTGTCGCAGTATGCCCATTGATTCGAATTGATGGTACAACCTTGGAACTCGATTAACTTCGGGGCATACAGGGCAGATCGACAGGCGGCAAACAGTTGCGTCTGTGGCTCCAAGTAGGCAGTCATCTTTTGACTAGCCGAGCCGAACGTGCCGGTACATGTCACGACCACTGGGTCAGTAGACTCATTGGCAATAACACCATCTTCGGGATCGGTCAGGACTACCGAAAAACTGCCACCGGACGTGTTGCGAGTCTCTGGAACTCCGTGCGTGAAAAAGCTCCTCCAATTTGCGTCGGTCAGTATTCGGTGCTGAGCAAACTCGATGCCGGCCTGGGCGAGTTTTTCCGCATTTGCTAGCTGAGATGCTTCGTCGTTGATGCGACGCTGTAAACGCACGGATTGAAGGCCTGCGATGGCAAGGCACACGACGATAAGACTGGTTCCCATCGCCATGATGTAAATAGTCCCGGATCGTCGGCTCGACCGATTGCATTGCGTTCTCTTCAGTGTACCTGGATCGGTTTGGAATGGACTCATCGCTAGCTCTTTTTAGTTCAGTCTATTAACACCAACTACCGCGTTCGATCCGGGCGAACCCGACGTTCGGTATCCGACGACGCGGCATACTTCGGTGGTGCCTTGTAGAACAGTGACCGTAATGCGATAGACTCCGCCGTATGTGGCGGTAGTAGAACTCCAGTCAGCGGATGTCACACGATCGATCGCAACGCTGCGAGTGAAATCCGTATACCCCATGCAGGCAGTTCCGTTTCTCGCTTTGGGTGGCGAATCGACAAGGCTCTGGTAATCGTCAACATCATCGAAATTCAATCGATTTGTTCCCGTCTCCCCTGCCTCAACTCCATACCCACAATCACACGATGGCTCTCGCAGCGGCAATGGAGCGATTTCCGCGAACAACGCCTCCGCGATCGCGAAACCACGGACTTCGTTGGATTCGTATACTTGGCTGCGACAGGAAGCGGCAATGGTCGATAATGACGATACCAATAGGACACCCACGATGATTGTCGAAACGACCACTTCTACCTGGCTAAAGCCCCTACGGATTCGCATCATGGGATCTCCGGGAGGGCGGGCAGACGAGCCGATGTCTCGATTTTTCGGGAAGTCAGTCGTGAGCTTCCCAGCTTTAAGTCCACACTACTTAGGAATGCTCGTTGCCCCGAAAAGCCATCGTAAAACCCATATGCATAGAATCGAAGCCCTTTCGCGTTTGTCGAAGCAGTCCAAGTGTCTCCGCCATTGGCGGACGTAACCAGGTTCGCACGCGACGGCATCCCGCTGCCATTCTCAACATATTGCACGTACGCAACATCACCGGTTCCTCCGCCATAACTGAGAGTAATGCAAAGGGGTGTGCCCCGCGATTGCCAACTCACAGGTGCAATCGGGATATCGAGCCACTGGTAAGCAGTTCCGAGTCGGGATTCCGCAATCCTGACCTCTTCCAAAATCGGCAAAATGGGTCGTTTCGATGACGTATTGCTACGCATGACACGAACACACAGGATGCCGTCTAGATTGGCGCCGGCTGCCCGAACCATGATCCTGACGGTTCCCAAATCCCACTTGACCCCAGAACCCGTTATATCGGGAATAAAGTACTGACCGATCAGGTTATTCGCGTTGATGGCCTGCTCGCGAAAAACCGCGTCAGGAAAGGCATTGACTGACTTAAGGACAGCGATTTCGGAGAGCAAATGATTCGATACGGTCTCAGGAACCAATGCCGTATTTTTTTGCAGACTGAATTCTCCGACATCTTCGAATAGGACCTCAAGCGGTTGTTGGTTGTATTTCCAGAGGATCTTGTTGGCATTGGGCCCTACCGTTCCACCCCACTCGTATCGCATTTGCTCGGGAAGTCCGTCCCCATTCCGATCTGGAACGACAAATTCAAAATGCGTGGCCGATGAAGAGACATGTGCCGTAGCGCTCTCAAGATCCGATGCGATCTGAGCAGCGGCTTTCGAGAGATCATAGGCACTTCGAAACAGCGTGTCGTCTTGCGATTTGGCGCGCATCATCATCGTTATGCACGCAG
>JAPLNL010000013.1 GCA_026692905.1 Planctomycetota bacterium | reverse complement strand
TCGCTAGTAATCGCGGGTCAGCATACCGCGGTGAATGTGTTCCTGAGCCTTGTACACACCGCCCGTCAAGCCACGAGAATTGGGAGGGCCCGAAGTCGCTGAGCGAACCGCAAGGACGCAGGCGCCGAAGGTCAGCTTGATAATTGGGACTAAGTCGTAACAAGGTAGCCGTAGGGGAACCTGCGGCTGGATCACCTCCTTTCTAAGGATAATTACAGTTGGCGATACCTAGTATCGCCAGCACATAAGTGAGCATAAAATCTTGTTTCAGGAAAAACTCATCTAGCTTTGGTTGTGTCAACAACCACTGTGACAACCACCAGATTTCAAAATAGAGAAGCCCGGCTTAGTGCAAACTAAGTCGGGTTTTTTTTATGCCTCTAGTGTAAAACGGTTGTCCTCAACCGTTTCCACCCTGCGTCTCCATCGCAAAACACAATCTTCGGCACATCCGCCGTGATCTGGCATCTGGCCTTTCTTGCCGCTACTTCTTCAAGAAAATTTAACGCAGAGATGCAAGGGCGCGATGACGCAGAGAAACCCATCGTTGCGCCTCTGCGACTCTCCGCCTCCGCGCTTGATTCGTTTCAACTTCCAAGCAGTTGAGGACAACTGCTTTACTCTCCATCAATACAATCCACGGATATGCTCTTGGATCGATTTTTCGTAGATCGCGGCAAGCTGGCTGTGTATTTCTTTCGAAAGCGGCGGCAATTCTGAGACTGCAGTGTTCGCCAAAACTTGAGAGGGCTGCGATGCGCCGGTGATGACGGTCGATACCGCGTCGTGGTCGAGAATCCACCGCTGCGAAAACTGAGCCATCGTCATACCTTCGGGTACAAAAGCCTTGATGCGCTCTGCCAGTTCCGCGCCCTTTGCCAGTGGCAATCCGGCGAAGGTCTCACCCACATTGAACGCGTTTCCGTCCGCGTTGTAGTTGCGATGGTCGTCCTTCGCAAACTTCGTTTCGCTCGTGAACTTCCCCGCCAGCAAACCACTCGCCAACGGCAGTCGCACGATGATGCCGACCTTTTGGGCCATCGCTTTGTCGAATAACTTGCTGATAGGCTTCTGTCGAAAAATGTTGAAAATGATTTGCAACGATGTCAGGCTCGGTTGTTCCAGGACCATCAGAGCTTCATCCATCGACTCGACGCTGGCGCCAAAGTTTTTGATCAATCCTTCCTGCTTGAATGTTCGAAGGGAATCGAACACTTCGCCCGACGCCATCACGCCGGGCGGAATGCAATGAAGTTGCACGAGATCCAAAGCGTCGACGCCCAATCGCTGACGGCAATCGTTGATGTGTTGACGCACCACTGCGGGTGTGTAGGGGCCTGGGTAGTTTTGACGCCCAACTTTCGTGGCAACAAAGACTTCCTCTTGCCGCCCCTTAAGGAATTTGGCGATCAGGGTCTCCGATCGCCCCGCACCGTAAACATCTGCGGTATCGAAAAACGTAACACCATTGTCGGCAGCCGTTTCCAAAATGGACAGCGCCTCGTTGTCGCTGACATGTCCCCAGTCTGCACCCAATTGCCAGCAGCCAAGACCTATTTCGGAGACGGCTCTCCCCGTGTTGGCGAAGTTTCTTGTTTTCATCAGTATTTATTGTGTCTTACGTGGAATGGAACGGGACACGAGTACGCGACGCGGTGAAGTGAGTTGCTTAAGCGAGCAAATCATGAATCACGCGACCATGTACGTCGGTCAAGCGGAAGTCTCGACCACTATAGCGGAACGTGAGTTTTTCGTGATCGAGCCCCATCAAATGCAGGATGGTTGCGTGTAGGTCATGGACATGGACTTTGTTTTCAACCGCAGCGAAGCCGAATTCGTCGGTCGAACCGTAGGTCATACCGCCTTTGACGCCGCCTCCAGCCAACCACATCGAAAAACCATGATGATTGTGATCTCGTCCATTGCCATTTTCCGCGACCGGCGTTCTGCCGAATTCGCCACCCCAGATGATCAACGTATCCTTTAGAAGGTCACGTTGCTTGAGATCTTGGATCAGGGCGGCGATAGGCTGATCGACGTCCCTGGCTTTGTTCGCGTGGTCTTTGATGTTTTCGTGATCGTCCCAGGGTTGTCCATTGCCGTAGTAAACTTGCACCATTCGAACGCCGCTTTCGACAAGTCGTCTTGCTACCAGGCAACCATTCGCAAACTGACCGGTGCCGTAGGCTTCGCGGGTCTGTTTGGTTTCCTTTGCCAGATCAAAGACATTTTGCGCTTCGGTTTGCATGCGAAACGCCATTTCGAGCGATTCGATGCGTGACTCGAGGCGATTGTCCTGGCCACCGCGTTGTTCAAGATGCAATTCGTTCATCTGTTTCAAGAGATCCAACTGCCGACGCTGCTCATGGCTTGTTAGATACGAGTTACTGATATGCTGAATCACCTTCTTCGGATCAACGCTGCTAGCATGGTTGATATGCGCGCCTTGAAAAATACCCGGCAAAAAACTATTGCTCCACAACTGCGGTCCGACGACAGGTTTTCCAGGACAAAGTACCACAAAACCAGGAAGGTTTTGATTTTCGGTGCCAAGCCCATACAACAACCACGACCCCATCGACGGTCGAGTCGGCTGAGTCTCGCCGCTGTTCATCATCAGCAGTGACGGTTCGTGGTTGGGAATATTGGTGTGCATCGAGCGGATGACGCAAATGTCATCAATGCACGCTCCAACATGTGGGAACAAATCGCTGACTTCGATTCCCGACTCGCCATACTTTCTGAACTTGAACGGCGACATGAGAAGCCCGCCGGTCTTCCGCTCCGTCTTCAAATCTGCTGTGGGAGGACGCTGGCCGTTGTACTTCGTGAGCGCCGGCTTCGGATCAAACGTGTCGACCTGCGAAGGTCCGCCGTTCATGAACAGGTGAATGATATGCTTTGCTCGCGGCGCAAAGTGAGCCGCTTTGGAAGCCAGCGGACTAGACGACGGTGCATCGGCCGCGCTGGCCAACGTTCCGTCCTGAGCCAAAATCCCAGCCAAACCAAGAACGCCCAGCCCGGTTCCCATCCGCTGCAGAGACTCCCGTCGAGTCATGCCAAATTGGTGTTGAGGAAAATTCATGGTTGACCTTCGTCTTCATTATCACGTAAGCGTTCTGGGTGGCGAAACTCGTAGAGCATCGAATTCATTGCGTACCTGTCTCAATCGAGATACATAAACTCATTGCTTCCAAGCAACGCTTGGGCATAACTTTCCCACTGCGTAAGCTTGCTTTCCGGATCTTTTTCACCGTTCAAGTAGGCTCGTCCGATTTCGATTTCGCGTTCCACCGGAGGCCGACCATACGCAAGCAAAAACGCTCGTTGAATTCGAGCTTCCTCGCTATCTGGTTCTTCCTTGTGGAGTCGAGCTGCAAATGCTTTGGCCTGCTCCACCATGAATGGACTGTTCAAAACAAACAGCTGCTGCTGAGGTACCGTTGTTTCGCTCCGTTTCGCGCTGGTGATGTTCGCGTCGGGAAAGTCGAACATTCTTAGCAAGTGATCGAGTTCATGGCGACTGACTTTCGCATAGACTGTCCTGCGAACATTGTCGGCATCGGCCAAGTTGGTCGAAGGTCCTCGTAGCCTACGATCTAGTTTTCCCGACACATCCAGCAACGCATCTCGCCAAGCCTCGACGTCCAAGCGTTGCCGATTCATTCTCCATAAGAATCGATTGTCTGCGTCGATCTGTGCGTTGGCTTTGTGGTTGGCTGTTCCCAATTGATAAGTGGATGAAAGCATGATCTTCCGGTGCAGCGATTTGATCGACCAGCCGGATTGGAGAAAGCTCGATGCAAGGTAGTCCAGCAGTTCTGGATGCGTAGGCGGTTCTCCCTGTTTGCCAAAGTTGCTGGCGGTTCCGACGATACCTTGCCCGAAATGATGTTGCCATATTCGGTTCGCCATCACCCGCGCAGTAAGAGGATTGTCGGTGCGTGCGATCGCTTCTGCCAGTTCGCGGCGCCCACTGCCATGCGTGTAGAGAGGCCGATCCTCGCCCGCGAGAACTCTCAGAAAACGCCGCGGAGCAACTTCGCGTGGTTGAGCTGGATTGCCACGAACAAAGACTCGCATATCCTCGGCTTTCGCTTCGCTGTAGCTGTGAGCGACGGCGTACATCGGCGGAGCTGTTTTTTTTGCGTCCTCGACGGAGGCTCGCAGCTTAACAAGTTCAACACGCTTATCATCGCTCAGGAAGTTTTCGAGATCATCGTCCTTGACGGCAAACGGCCCGTCTTTGCCAAGCACGATCGATAAAACATCTTTCCCCGTCCCAATCGGCCCTTCGGCAGGCTGCTCGGTATAAACGCAGAACTGTACGGCCGCCTGTTCGCCACACCCGCCCTGATCCGAGCCGCTATTGTCCAAGCCACCGGTCCCCTTGAACCTCTGATAGCCCTCGGGTAAGTCGTAGGCAATCACACATGGGGCATGAACGCCGATGCCGTTTTCATACAGCTTGCCACCCACCTTCAACGGCCGACCTTCATAATTGCGATCGATCCTGCCACCACCAAATCCGTCCAATGACTTCCACTTCAGGTCCGTCAGTTTCAATTCGCCCTTTTCTCCATAAAGCGTTGGAGCAATCCAATCCGAATGGTCACAACTGTTACCGTTGCCCCCATCCGATACGACCAGAAATAACTGCTTTGCTCCGGTAATGTCGATATCGATTCCAGCGGTTGGACGAATCTTCGTCACCGTTGGAGAAACGAATCGAGGACTACCTGGCCTATGCGCTTTCGCCTTGCCATCCTCCGTGTCGACGAGGTTCGTGAGCGAGACTCCATCTCGAATGGCAAGCAGTTCCTCAATAGCATGCTGGAACTCATTTGCGATCAAGGACACTTCTGCTGGAATTGTCGCAGCGACATCGCCTCCTTCGGCTGACTTCAAGGCAAACCACGCATCCAGCTGGCTAAGCTTGCCTTTGTTCTTCAAGTCAAGGAAATCAATCCAGCGTTTCAAAAGGAACTCGTTGATTGCGGCATTCTGTGCTAGCTCTGCCGTGTTGGCAGGCTTGCCATTCGCTTTGGTTGTTTGATAACGCCAGACCGTTTCGATGTATTTCGCTGTCTCGCCAACCTTCTTCTCGGCAGCCGTTGATTTTTCTTTGGCCAGAAACTTTTTTACCGCCTCGTCTGTACTCTTCAGTCGTTGCTGTCCAGCCTGGTACTCCTCAACTTCAGACGACTCGCATAGCGGAGAATTGTGCAATTGTGAACTGCGAAAGATTCCGGCCAACGAGTAATAATCCTGCGTTGGTATTGGATCGAATTTGTGATCGTGACAGCGAGCACACGATACCGTTAGCCCTAAAAATCCGCTGGTGAGCGCATCGACGCGATCGTCTAACTCATCAGCCGCCGCTTTGGCCGCATCGCTGTTCTTGTAATATTGAGCACCGAGACCAAAGTAGCCAAGCGCCACAAGATGATCGTACGAACCATTCGATTCCGGGCCGATAAGATCACCCGCGATCTGCAGTCGCACAAACTTATCGTAGGGCATGTCATCGTTAAAGGCCGCGACAACCCAGTCGCGATATCGAAACCCATTTGTATTGGCGGTCACCGAAAAAGTGTGAGCCTGGTCTTCGGAGTAGCGAGCCACGTCCAGCCAGTAGCGCCCCCATCTTTCGCCATAATGTTCTGATTGCAGCAAGCGGTTGATCACCTTCTCAAACGCGTTTGGCGAATCGTCTGCAAGAAAAACAGCGATGTCTTCCGGAGTCGGCGGCAGTCCGATCAAGTCAAAGGTTGCTCGACGAATCACTTCTTGTTTCCCTGCTTTGGCGACAGGCTGCAGGTTCAGTTGTTCCAGTTTCGCAAGCGTGAAATGGTCGACATCATTCGTAGGCCAGTCCGTGCGCTGAATCGAAGGCAGGTCCGGCTGAATGACCGGCTGATAAGCCCAATGTTTCCGAGCCTCATCGAAGTCGATCGCGCGGGTTACCCTACTACCATCACGCGGATCGGGTGCACCCATTTCGACCCATTTTACAAAATCGGCAATCACCGATTCTGGGAGCTTCCCTTTCGGTGGCATTTCGAACCCCTGATGCTGCAATGCGTCTATCAATAGACTCTTGCTGGTATCCTTCGGAACAACGGCAGGACCAGAATCGCCACCTTGGTAAGTCGCAGCGCGTGTATCTAGTAGCAACCCGCCTTGGACTTTTTTGGCTTCCGAGGAATGGCATTCGTAACAGTGCTGTAGTAACACCGGCCGAATTTTCTCCTCGAAGAATTCGACTCCAGCCAAGTCCACCGATTGCGGCAAGCTTTCCTGCGAGAATAGGAAATGATGCGTCGATAGAACCAGCAGCGGCGCAAGCAAAGATGCGATTCGAAAATGCATACAAGTGGACTTCGATCAGCGAGGCGGGGGCAAATGGCGGGAAACGCTAGAGGAAAGCGTCGGAGGAAAGCAATGGAGAGGAGATCTATTCTACCTTGGATTCGAGCTCAAAGCTACGTGATTGCCTTTCTCTTCTCTAACGGCGGGGGAGTGACCAAACGTGACGAGGGGGAACCGTTTGTTTTTTACGAATTCTGTAGTTTTCCTTTTTGGCGAAGACTGCGGCAAAAACGCTGGGCATGGTAAACTGGTTGACCACGCCACGAACGCAATCATTGCGATTCCCTTCCTCTTCCCACCACTCGGCCTACCTATTCACCATGACTCACAAGTTCTGTTTGAAGCTATTTTTTCTAGGTGTCGCCAGCCTAAATCTCGGACTTGCGACTGCCGACGAGCGAACTCTCGACACGTTTCGGGCTCAGCAAATAACGGACGTCTACTATTCCGAGGGGGCCGCGGCAGGTGATCTGAACAACGATGGGAAAGTGGACTTCGTATATGGTCCGCACTGGTACGAGGGACCAGGCTTCGAAGTCAAACATGAAATCTATCCTGCCAAGCCGCAAAACATGGAGGGATATACGGACCACTTCTTTGCCTGGATCCACGACTTTGATGGAGACGGCTGGAAAGATGTATTCACCGTTGGCTTCCCAGGAACACCTGCATTTGTTTACCAAAATCCTGGCAAGGACAAGGCGGCAGAACTTTGGAAAAAACATCAAGTATTTGATTGGGTCTCCAACGAGTCGCCGCAATTCGTTCAACTCGTTGGCGATGATCGGCCAGAGCTCGTCTGCTCGCGCGATGGCTTCTTCGGCTATGCAACCATAGACTGGGCTCGCCCTTTCGACCCCTGGAAATTCACGGCGATCTCGGCTCAAATCACTGACAAGAAATTTGGCCACGGCCTTGGAGTCGGTGATGTCAATGGTGATGGCAAGCTGGATGTGATCCACGCCAAGGGCTGGATCCAACAACCAGCCGAACTCGCAGCCAGCAAACCATGGCAAGCCCACGAGCACTCCTTTTCCAATGCCTACGGCGGCGCAGAGATGTTCGCTTACGATGTTGATGGCGATGGTGACAATGACATCATCACCAGCATCGCGGCCCACGATTTCGGTTTGGCTTGGTTCGAACAAGTCCAAGACGGTGGCGAGCGGAAATTTATTCGCCACAACATCATGGGTTCAAAGGCACAAGACAATTCCTATGGGCTTGTCATCAGTGAACTGCACTCAGTCAACTTGGCCGATATCGATGGCGATGGCCTCAAGGATATCATCACCGGCAAAACCTATTACTCCCATCACAAGGCGAGCCCAATGTGGGACGCTGGCGCAGTGGTCTACTGGTTCAAATTGGTTCGCGGACCAGACGGCGTCGATTGGGTGCCCTTCAAAGCGGCGGACCAAGCGGGTATCGGTCGACAGATTGGTCTCTACGACCTCAATCAAGACGGACTGCTCGACATCACTGTCGGCGGCATGAAAGGAGCACATGCTCTGTTTCATCAACGCACCAAAGTCGGCGAAGAGGCATGGCTGGCAGCACAACCAGTGCGTCAAGTTATCAAACCAGTTGGCAACGACAAAGCGATGCTCTTCGAAGGGGAAAAGCTCAAGGTTCTCGCAGTCTCAGACGGTTCTGCAAGCGAACAAGGTATGGGTGGATTTGCCGCTGATCACTGGAGCGGCGATTCTCAACTTTGGTGGACCGGCGGCAAAGTCGGTTCCACGTTGGATTTAGAATTGCCGGTACCTTCGGCAGGCAAGTTCGATTTGCTAATGGCATTTACCAAAGCTCGAGACTACGGTGTTGTGCAAGTGAGCCTCGATGGCGTGAAACTTGGTAAGCCCATCGATTTGTTTAACGATCCCAACGTGATCTCAACCGGTGTAATGCGAATCGGGACTGCCGAGTTCAAAGCGGGCCCGCAAAAACTAACCTTCGAGGTGGTCGGGAAAAACGCTTCCTCGGTTGGCTATATGGTCGGTATCGATAGCGTCCAACTGGGTGTCGATCACGGTGATGCACCGAAGTCCAAAGCAGGCAAAGCGCTCAATCTCGATTTCGAGAAAGGGACACTCGAGGACTGGACCGCAACCGGTAACGCCTTTGCTGGTCAGCCAATTCAAGGTGATGCCGTGGCTGCGCGACGGCAGGATATGAAAAGCGAGCATGAAGGTGAATATTGGGTTGGAACATTTGAAAAATCGGGCGACAAACCAACGGGAACTTTGACATCGGCTCCGTTCGTCGCCGACAAGCCATTCGCGTCTTATCTCATCGGCGGCGGAAGCGATAATTCTATTCGGGTCGAATTGGTGGATGTGCAAAGCGACAAAGTCATTCATCGCTCTTCGGGACGGATCAGCGAAAATATGCGCCAGGTGGTTGTCGATCTGGCAAGCAGCCAGGGCAAGGAGTTGTTGGTACGGTTGATTGACGAAGGCACAGGCGGTTGGGGGCACCTCAACTTCGATGGCTTCCGATTGCATTCGATTCAACCAGGACCTATCTCCAAAACCGAAACACCTGCGGTCTTGGACCAATATCCCTTCGAAGGCTTAAACGCAGAGGCGGCCGTTAAAGCGATGAAGTTGCCAGATGGCTTCCAAGCGATTGTGGGGGCGACCGAACCTGATGTCAAACAGCCTATCGCTATGGCCATCGACGATCGCGGTCGTGTCTGGATCGCAGAAGCATACGAGTATCCCCGTCGTGCCGAAGAAGGAAAAGGTCGCGACCGGATCCTTGTCTTCGAAGACACCGATGGCAACGGCAGCCTGGACAAACGCAAGGTCTTTGCCGAAGGTCTGAATCTTGTTAGTGGGCTCGAGGTTGGCTTTGGTGGCGTATGGGTGGGTGCGGCTCCTTACTTGATGTTCATCGCAGATGCGAACGGTGACGATGTTGCAGATGGTGCACCACAAATCCTGTTAGACGGCTGGGGATATCAGGACACGCACGAGACGCTCAATACATTCATTTGGGGGCCGGATGGTTGGCTATATGGCTGTCATGGAGTCTTCACCCACTCTCGTGTTGGCAAGCCAGGTACGCCAGACAAAGATCGTCAAGGAGTTAACGCTGCCATTTGGCGTTACCATCCGACGCGACATGTTTTTGAAGTATTTGCTCATGGAACTAGCAACCCATGGGGCGTCGATTTCAACGACCGTGGTCAAGCGTTCCTCACCTCCTGCGTTATCCCTCACTTGTATCACATCATCCAGGGGGCACGTTACGAAAGACAAGGTGGCGTGCACTTTAACCCCTACACGTACGATGACATCAAAACCATCGCCGACCATCGCCATTACATTGGAGCGACACCACACAGCGGGAACGGCAAGTCCGATGAGGCGGGCGGCGGGCACGCGCACGCTGGCGCGATGATTTACTTGGGCGGAGCTTGGCCAGAGAACTATCGCGATCGCATTTTCATGAACAACATCCACGGCCAACGACTCAACGTCGATATCCTCAAACAAAAAGGATCGGGCTATGTCGGAAGTCACTCGCCTGACTTTTTGCTAACAGGGGACAAGGCTTCGCAGATCCTCAATCTAAGATATGGACCGGACGGCCAAGCTTGGATGATCGACTGGTATGACATGCAAGCTTGCCATTTGACCGAGCCAGGCAAGCATGATCGCAGCAATGGACGTATCTACAAGATCGTTTATGGCGACATGAAGAAGTCGAGCATTGATCTCAAATCAGCGTCTGATATGGATTTGGTCAAGCATACCAAAAACCCAAACGACTGGTTCGTTCGGCATAGTCGGCGTATTCTTCAAGAGCGTTCCGCCGCTGGCAAAGTCAGCGACGAAGCGGTTGCCCTCTTGAAGAAGATGGTCAAGGAAGAAATCGAGGAAACACGACGGCTTCGAGCCGCATGGGCCTTGGCCGCAATGGAGAAACTGGACGACGCAACCTGCGAAGGAATGCTGGCGGACAAGAACGAATTCGTACGTGGTTGGGGGATTCAACTGGGGCTCGATTCCAAGCTGGTTAAGAACGCGGTCAGCCCGAGCAAGTTGGCAAAACTAGCCGCCGCAGAAAAGTCACAAGTGACACGGTTGTATTTGGCCTCAGCAGCACAGCGAATCCCACCCGAGCAGCGTTGGGACCTTGTGCAAAGCTTGCTTGCTAATGCTGCGGACGCAACCGATCACAACCTGCCGTTGATGGTCTGGTATGCCGCCGAACCGCTCGCCGAATTGGATGCCGAGCGAGCTCTGGCGGTCGGACTATCAGCTTCCTCGACTATCCCGATGATTCGGAACAACATGTTGCGCCGGATCGGTGCAACGAACAACGATCAGTCGCTGGCTACGTTGATTCGAGGGCTTGGCAAGGCCGATACAGAAGAAGGTCAGGGAGCGTTTTTAGAAGCGATTCGTATTTCGTTGGCTGGCCGTCGCAAAGTCGATCCGCCCAAGGAATGGGATGCGGTTTACCTGAAACTTTCGAAGGGGTCCGCCACGATACAACGGCTTGCTCAAGCGTTGGGTGTGACGTTTGGCAACGAAACAGCTTTGGCTTCCGTTCGTGCGATTGTCGAGTCCGGCAAAGCGACGGCCGAGGCACGAACGGCTGGAATTACAACGCTTCTAGGAGCCAAGGATCCGAAGCTCGCGCCAGTGCTTCAGTCGCTTCTCAAGGACAAAGGGCTGAGAGCCGCCGCGATTGCTGGCTTGGCGCAGTACGCGGATCCAAAAACGAGCGCTGAGATTTTGTCGATCTACACTGACCTACCGCAAAACGAGAAGAGAGCAGCCCTCTCAACGCTTTCGTCCCGTGTTGAATATGCGCTGCCGATGCTCGAAGCGATCGCGGCCAAGAAGATCGCGGCGAGCGACCTGAGTGCGGACCTGGTTCGCCAACTGGAGTATCTCAAGAATGACAAAGTAAAGTCGCTGCTCGAAAAGAGTTGGGGCACGGTTCGCGAATCGCCAGCTGAAAAGACTAAATTGGTCGAGGAATACAAAGCCTTGGTACAATCCACCAAAGAGCCAAAGCCCGATTTATCGCTGGGCCGAGCCGTGTTTGCAAAGACTTGCCAGCAGTGTCACGTTCTCTTTGCGACCGGTGGAAACATCGGCCCCGAGCTGACCGGTTCCAACCGCGCGAACCTGGATTACCTGTTAAGCAATATCGTGGACCCAAGCTCCGTCATGGCCAAAGAGTACCAGCCGACCATTCTCAATTGCGATGGCCGGATCGTGACCGGTATCGTGAAAGCGGAGGACACCAAATCGGTTACGTTGCAAAAAGTGGATGCCGTCGAAGTGGTGCCGCTCGACGAAATCGAGGAAAGAAAGCTTAGCGACAAATCGATGATGCCTGAGGATCAGTTGAAGCTCTTCAGCAAGCACGAGATTCGATCGTTGATCGCTTATCTAGGAAGCGATCGACAGCTCCCCATTTTGGCAACCGCCGCAAACGCTGCGGAGTTCTTTAACGGAAAGAATTTGTCGTACTGGCGAGGTAACGAGAAGTTGTGGAGTGTCGACGGTACTGAGCTCGTTGGCAAAACGGCAGGGTTGGCCAAGAACGAGTTTCTGGTCAGCGAATTTTCCGCGGGTGATTTCCATTTGAAGCTAGAGGTGAAGCTCATCGGTAATGCGGGGAACAGCGGTATTCAGTTCCGAAGCCAACAAACCGCGGAGGGAATGCTCGGTTATCAAGCCGACGTTGGTCCTGGTTGGTGGGGCAAGCTCTACGAGGAAGAGGGCCGCGCATTGCTTTGGGATAAATCGGGTGAATCCCACGTGAAGAACGGAGAATGGAATGTCTACGAAGTCAAGGCGCAAGGGTCGAAGATTCAGACTTGGATCAATGGCCAATTGTGTGTTGACCTCGATGATCCCAAGGGTGCAAAGCGTGGAGTCATGGCATTGCAATTGCATTCCGGAGGACCGACCGAAGTGCGGTTCCGAAATGTAGAAATGAAGGTACTTGAGTAGCTACCAAGTACAATCTACTCTTCGTAACCCTCCCTCTGGGAGGGTCGAGCGAAGCGAGGGGAGGGTGAATCGTCAGGCGCAAGTGCTCGGATACGGCCAGACCGATGCGCACTGGATTTTGATTTTCGTGTGGTTCGAGTCTCTCGTGGTTAACTCATTTTTGACATTTTGAGACTATTAGCTGACCAGCAGGGCAGGAGTAACGGTTGCTCAAGTCCCTTGTGAATTTAGGCCAAGCCGTTAGAAATAGACCGTAGTGATTCGTGTCTAGACGTCCCCTAGGTAAGCAATACTTTCGGATTGAATATGAGAATTGCCGGTATCAACTTCGACCACTTTCACATGGGTGATTTGCTTCGGTACGCCTTTGATCACCCGAGGGCTGAGATCGTAGGGATTTGCGATGAACAGCCGGAGCGAATGCACTCGGCTGCCAGTAACTTCCATATTCCTAGCCATTGCATCTACACAGACTATCGCCAATGTCTTGAAGAGACGAAGCCCGACTTGGTGATACTTTGCCCAGCTACCGCGAAGCATGCCCAATGGGTGGAAAGAGTTGCGCCTTTCCATGTGCATATTTTGGTTGAAAAGCCATTTGCCGCGTCGCTCGCGGAATCCGATCGAATGATTAATGCGGTCAAAGCATCAGGGAAAAAGCTTATTATCAATTGGCCGCTCGTTTGGGTTCCGGCGCATCGCACCGCCAAACGTTTGATCGACGAGGGAGTCATTGGTCGCATCCTCGAAGTGCGGCATTTTGGCGGAAACCGTGGCCCGCTCTATCATCTTGCTGACAAAGTCGAAGTTACCGAAGCAGAGGTTGAAGCGAAGAAGCCAGAGAGTTGGTTTTACAAGAAATCGCATGGTGGAGGATCGTTATTGGATTACATGGGATACGGTTCGACCTTAGGAACTTGGTACCATCACGGAAAAGTTCCGATCGAAGTCACAACGGTTGTAAACGAAACTCCTGGAATCGAAGTTGACGAACATAGCGTTACCATTGCTCGTTACGAAACGGGCTTGTCCAAGATTGAAACGCGCTGGGGTACCTTCACGGATCCGTGGGTCACGCAAACGCAGCCTAAATGTGGTTTCGAGTTGATCGGTACCGAAGGTACTATCAGCAGCTACGACTACGAGAATACGATCACCATTCAGACTCGGCAGCGCCCTGAAGCACATGCGGTTCCTGTCGATCCCTTGGTTCCACCGTATCAAAACCCCGTGCAATATTTCATCCACTGTTTGGAGACAGACGAGCCGATCACAGGTCCATTGTCGCTGGAGATCAGTCGCATCGGGCAGCAAATCGTCGACACAGCGGTCATCAGCGCACGCGAGAAAAGAACGGTACGAACCGTCTCCTAGCGTAAAATGCATTCGATTTGGACGCGGATTTCACGGCTGCGATTCAATCGCTAATGCGATGGCAGTTTTTAGCCTGGGGTAAGTTCGCAACGCGAACGCAGCCCCAGGTAAAATGCCCCACCAGAGACAGAGCTCTGAAGGAGCGACACTGGCCGCAAAATCCGCCATTCAATGTGACGATGTTTGACGTGTTCCTTACGCACCATCCGGGAATGCCGTCGCTTCGCGACTCTCGCCAAATTGGTGCTATACGTACCACGGATTTCATCCTCATCTTTACCCACATCTTTTTGATTTTGCTCCCCTCTCCCCGAAACGGGGCGAGGGGGAGAAAATCGCAGGGTTTTCGTTTGATTTTAAGGGAATTAGATTTGCAGATTGAATCTTCGTTACCTTCGCATTGAACGATAATTTTGCCCCTTGACATTGTCTCGCCCAAACTGCTATTGTAACTGAACCAGATACGAATTGAGCAGATGATATGGATACCAGCTTTACGGTCGCAGCGCATGTCTTGGGCTATCTCGCTTGGCGGGACAGTATCGGCAACGCATGGGTTTCTTCCGAGGAACTTGGCGAAAGCATCAGCACCCACTCGGTCGTCGTGCGTCGAGTTATATCCAAGCTTCGAACGAGTGGGCTCATTGAAACTCGGCGAGGTGCAACTGGCGGCAGTCGACTAGCACGGCCGGCGCATTCGATTCACCTCGCGGACGTTTTCGATGCCGTCATGGCTCCCGATACATCGATGATCAATTTCGGCTCGAATGAGAACAGCAAATGCCAAGTCGGACAGCACATCGAGGAGGTCTTGCGAGAGGTCGTCGCCGAATCAGAACAAGTCTTCCGAAAAAAACTTCGACAAACCTCGATCGCCGAGTTTTCCAAGAAAGTCCTCGATCGATTGAATAAAGAGGGCGAGTGTAAACCTCCGTAACCGACTCCAATCGGTACCACCGCTCAAGCGAGTCCTTCACAAACACCAACAATCCAAATCAAAGGAAATAGAAAAATGTCCAGCCCGGAGCAAACGAAGATGTCGACCACCCCCGGTGCGATCCACCAAGCACTGCGATGGTGGCCTGCCGCGTTACTTATCGTTTCGATGGTTTTGCTGCGCAAACTGCCCGACATGTTTGAGTCACCCAGCTTGGGAATATTCATGCTCGGTTTTATGGGGCCAGCGGGCTTGGGAATTTTAGTCTTGCTTTGGTGGCTCGCTGCAAGCCGTGCCAACTGGAAAGAAAAGCTCATCGGATTCTTTGCCGTTGCAGTGATTGGTGTAGTCGCAATTGCGATGTGTCACCGCTCTATGCAAGGGATGGGTTCGATGATCTTCCAAATTCCATATGGTACCGCTGCCTTTGCCATTCCATTAATCCTATTCGCCAACTTTCCCTCGATTCGATTGCCAATCGCTCTAGTAAGCTCGGTACTTGGATTCGGGTATTGGGATCTGTTGCAGTCGCATGGGGTTTCCGGAAAGTTTGTGTCGGACCTTTCATGGCGATGGGAGGCCACTGCGGAAGAAAACTATCTTAAGAGCCGAGCCAATAAAGAAACGCTTGGCAACGCGACATTAAATGAACCAGCGGTCACTCTTGCATCCGCGGCGTGGCCAGGTTTTCGTGGTTCGTCGCGCGATGGCAAGCTAATAGGACTTTCGCTCAGCGAAGACTGGGTTGCTTCGCCGCCTAAACTAATCTGGAAAATACAAATTGGACCAGGCTGGTCTTCCTTCTCGGTTGCTGGAAATCGACTCTTCACGCAAGAACAACGGGGCGAAAAGGAAGCCGTCGTTTGCTTGGACGCAAAAACAGGGCAGACCGTTTGGGAGTATGAATACGTTAGCCGCTTTTGGGAGTCCGTCGCAGGTGCGGGCCCGCGTGCCACTCCTACTATTGCCGACGAGGGGCTCTTCTCGTTGGGTGCAAATGGCATCTTAACTTGTCTCAATGCAAGCACTGGAGCCAAAACTTGGGAACGTGACATCCAAGTTGATTCGAAGCGAAAGCCTCCGATGTGGGGATTCTCGTCGTCACCTTTGGTTACCGAAGGTGTGGTCGTCGTCCATGCGGGTAGCGGCGCGAAAGAGGAAGGTGTTCTGCTCGCTTATGACGCAAGCACTGGCGAACCCCGTTGGTCCATCCCATCCGGTAGCCACAGCTACAGTTCTGCTCAGACTGTAAATTTAGAGGGTGTCTCTGGCGTCCTCATGGAAACCAACGCAGGCCTGCAGTGTATCAACGCCAAGGATGGCGCCACGATTTGGCAGTTCGATTCGCCAACCCAAAACTATCGAACGTTGCAGCCCTTGGTACTCGGCAATTCAATTCTGCTGGCGAACAGTTTAGGCGATGGGACAAAGCGACTCTCGGTAACACGCGAGGGAGAGTCATGGTCGGTCAAAGAGCAATGGACTTCGAGCGACATGAAGCCAGACTTCAATGATTTTGTCGAGCACCAAGGTAGCCTGTATGGCTTCGACGGAAACATTTTCGCCTGTGTCGATTTAGCCACCGGCAAACGTCAATGGAAGAAAGGACGGTACGGCAATGGCCAAGTTCTTTTGCTGTGCGACGCGGGCCAGATGCTCGTGACATCGGAAAAGGGAGAATTGGTTCTCTTGAAGGCGGACTCAAACAAAATGGTGGAGCTTGCTAAATTTCAAGCTATCGAGGGCAAGACATGGAACCACTCGGTCGTCGTCGGAAATTTAGTGTTTATCCGAAACGCCGAAGAGGCAGCCTGCTACGAACTGCCGACACCTTAACATCCATCGATACGGAGCTGGTTAGCCGATCGACACTAGCCGCGGTTCTCGACGAATGTCGAGGGATTCAAAGTCACCCTCCCTCGGGGAGGGTCGGGCCTTCGGTCCGGGGAGGGTGAACTGACTTGTGCAATCATTGTTGGCACTTCACCCTCCCCTCGCTACGCTCGACCCTCCCAGCGGGAGGGTGTCTAGACCGGTCTCTCTCCCCTACAAGGCTACAGGGTGCGGTGGGAGCTTAGTCAAAAAGATATGGGTAATGGCAAGGCTAACGCCCACCTGCTAATTGACCGGTAAAACAATCGACGACGTGCTTAGGACACCCATCATCCTGCTTTCTTTTCGTGTGTTTCGTGGTTGCCAAACTCGCGGTTATTTAACTTGCGGCATCCAGTTCCCATCAAAGAAATCCGCTGCGATAACTTTGCCTGCGGATTCTGTCGTCGGGGGATCAGTGATATCAAGTAGTGCCCAATCAGGTAGCTTTGGGTTCTGCAACGAGTTGGTTTTGTCATGCACTTCACGAAAGGTGAGTCCGGAGTTGACGATCATGTATCGGTCCGGGTTCATGGGATTCGGGTAGCAGAAAAGGGGCACGCTTTTGGAAACCGGGGCTTCCTGACCGACGAGCTTCAGAACGGACGCGTCCCAGGTCAAAATGTTGGCGACACTCTTGCTCGCCAAGAGCCGTCGCATGAGCGAATTCGTATTGGGAGTCCCCCACAGGACGAGGTGGTAGTTTTGGATGTCCTTATCAGAAACTTCGTTGGCTTTACGAACAATCGCATCGCCGCGCATAAGGGACCGCCATCGAATGAGAAAATGTTCGGCTTCGATGCGTGCCCATTTGTCGCTTGCCGTCCCGTCAGGTTTACCATCTGGTAACACAACGATAAAAGGTGATTTAAAACCATCGTCGATCGGGCCTTGGAGCATTGGCTTTTTGGTCAGTAGATCGGATGCGACGGACTTCGAATGGTTCCAATCCCATTGGACTTCATTGCCAGATTTGCTACTGGCATCTTCCGAAAGGGACACCGACTCTCCGTCAACTTGAACTGTTGGCATTTTGGGCTGTTTTGGCATAAGGATTCGTAAGCTCGATACGTTTTTTGTCGTTACAGCGATGTTGTTCGTTTCCGTGTCCCAGATGGCTTCAGCCCGCGTGTCCTCCCACTGGTCCTTCATGCCGACAATTTGCAGCCAGTGCATTTGACTGTAGGCCAGGGAACGGGTTTGGATCACCACTTTCTTAGGCAAAAGGTCGCGCCCAGAAGCGACTGCTTTTTCGATTCGAGACTGCACATCCTTGATCACTTCCGGATGATATTTGTGTCCCATGCCTGGTCCGATGAGATGGGGTGGATGCAACCCTTCTCTGTCGAGGACCTCGGTCATGTATTCGGCCGAATCGCGCTGTGGGTCGACTTCGCCTGAGTAACAGACCAGCGGAACATTGAAGAAATTGCGAGCGTAGTTTGGGACATCGTAGACACCCCAGAGTTTCTGCTCATACCAAGGCGGCATCTTGTTCTCAGTAAGTTTCTGATAGCGTTTTACATCGACGAATCCGGCGCCGGTGTGCACGCAGGCCCACTGGTCGGCAAAGTGGGCGCCGAGATGCCAAGCGCCAGCTCCACCCATACTGAAACCGGCCAGCGCGATGCGAATGGTATCGATATTGAAACGCGCGATAGCATCGTCTCGCGCTTCAAACACGTCCGTCTCACCTGCACTTTTCCATCCGTTGCAATAGCGTCCGAAAGGGTGGATGACGATGGTTCCGCTTGGTTGGAACTGGCCAGGTTTCTTGGCATTGAAACGGCCGAATACAAAATGCAAATCGGTATCGGAATCTCCACGGCCGTGCAACCAAATCCACATAGGGAGGCTCGATTTGTCACTTCCAAAAATCAGCCCCTCGGGAATCTCAACACCATAGGGTTGTGGCGAGTTATCGATCTTGGAGTAAAAACCGAGGACCATTGCACCGTCTCTCACAAGAGCCGCGTCCAGTCCGTTAATTGCCGGAACATAAGACGTTCGGATGACGAAATCCGAAAGCTCGATTCGACCTGGCTGTGAAAGTTTTGCAATGCGTAACGGACAGCCTTCAGAAAAATCTCAACATCTGCGGCGAGAGTGTGTTTGCTGACGCTTTCGAAACCAGCGGTTAGTTTCGCTAGTCTCGTCTTGAGTTGCTCAACTTGTTCTTCGCTTAATTCACCCGTCGGCTTGGGTGGGAGCGAGCCGCGAAAGGATGCGGTGGCACCGTCTGGTTGGAGCTGTGCCTGAATGCATGTGGACAAAATCAAGAAGAGGAAAACGGTTTTCATGGGATGCTTTTAGGGTTTTAGGAACGCGGCCAAAGACCAGCCATTTTAGCCAAATTATCGACGGCGAGCGGCAGCACGAATACAAACCTAGCACGACGCGCAAGCTAGTGGATCAACAATCCAATTCACTAGCTTGCGCGTCGTGCTCCCAATT
>JAPLNL010000012.1 GCA_026692905.1 Planctomycetota bacterium | reverse complement strand
GGGGGTATAGCTCAGTTGGGAGAGCGCTTGCATGGCATGCAAGAGGCCTGGGGTTCAAGTCCCCATACCTCCACTTTACTAACCACGGTTTCTCACGAAACCGTGGTTTTTTATTGGGTCTACGAAAAACGTCCTCATTCTCAATCGGTATAAACCGAACGTCGGTGAGATGGAGTTTGGGATGTCTATCTCACGGATTCTTTCGCCATATTGATTTTGCCTACCGCATCAGTTCATTCGAAGGCAGCTTAGGATTCTCGAACTTGCTGGCCTGTTCGACGCCCGTGACGGGCAACAAGGCTCGATCCAACAAGCCGATCTGTACCAGAACCGAAGCCTGATCCCAATAGATCCGTTCGCAGGCGATTTTATCTTCCTCGAACTGCACCACGACCACCATCGGAACTTCCACCTTCCGGTGCGTCGGCTGAATACCCGGCAGCATCCAGTCCATCTCGATGTCATGGGTGAACGAGAAAATGAACTCGTCAATGAGCCGATCTTTTCCCACCGTTCGGGCAAGGAGGCGAAGTGCTGTATCGGCAGGCATCTTGGGAATGAAATGCTTGCCGTAAAACTCGATCATCTCGTCGCGGCCACGCCCCCCGGTCATAACTGGAACGTGGTTCACATAATTGTCCGGCGTCATCGTGGCGACAGTCGCCGCTGCGTCCTTCGTGGCAAATTCAAGCTGCGTATGCAACTCCCACAGTCGAATCAATTCAGCTTCAGGTAAGTTGCTATTCATCGTGTTTCTTCTAAAAGTTGTCGTGGTGGTTCGGGGAACAAAGCGATTACTTGTGCATGATGTTGAACCGTAGCACGCGAATAGCGAGTTTGTCGAAGTTCGGCGTAGGAATCGGCCTGCCGAGGGGGTGTTAGGTCACCGCTGCAAACATCTTTGCAGTGTCGGGGCCGGTTAAATCCTTCGGGAGGGCGAGGCCACCCCCTGTAAACATCTTTGGGTAGCGAAAACGATTAAAAACCTATGGGAGAGCGAGGCTCCTGCCGGGCTGGGGACGCCGTGGTTCGGCAGGAGCCTCACCCTCCCGAGCAAGGAATGACTTAGGTAAACTCGTTGGAAACATGTTTACAGGGGTGGGGCGAGGCTCCTGCCGAGCCAACGGTGCAATGGTTCGGCAGGAGCCTCACCCTCCCGAGCAACGAATTGCTGAGGTAAACTCGTTGGAAACATGTCTACCGCGGTGGCCTCACCCTCCCGAGCAATGAATTGGTTAGGAAAACTGGTAGGAAAATTATTTGGAGCGGTGGCCTCACCCGGCCTCACCCTCCCGACGAGTGAAAGCAGAGGGTTGAATGTTCAAGGCCAGGATTTTCGAGGGCCAATAATTGGCGATCAGTATTCTTTGCGATCGGATTTGTTTTTCCAAAGTTCGAAGACCCGTAGGGCTTCGGATCGGAGGAGATTTTCCATAGGGATGCTTCGTTCGGCGATGTCTCGCTGAAGCTCGTCGTAGATAAAGTGATCGTCGAATCCGCTGGCAGCTGCGTCGGCATGCGTGCAGCCGAAATAGACTCGGCTTGGGCGTGCCCAGTAAATTGCCCCCAGACACATCGGGCAGGGTTCGCACGATGTGTAGATGCTGCAATCATGCAATTGAAAATGCGAGAGATGGGTACAGGCTTGGCGAATGGCTACCACCTCAGCGTGAGCGGTTGGATCATTCGCGCTCGTAACCCGATTGCATCCCTCACCGATGATTTTGTTTTGGTACACCACGATCGCACCGAACGGACCACCGACGTTGGATGCAACTCCCTCTTCTGCAAGCTCGATGGCTCTTCGCATAAATTGATTGTCGAATTCCGACATGCTAATCACTCCACGGGCTAGCTTCCAAAGGATTCTTCGGCGCTTGGAAAGGTTCCCTTTTGTACATCTTCGCAAAATTGCTTGGCAGCCTTTGCGGCTTCGCTTCGAAGATCCGCATATCGGCGAACAAACTTCGGGACGTATCCGCTATTCCATCCTAACATATCGTTGGTCACGAGGACTTGACCATCGCAATGCGGTCCAGCGCCGATTCCAATGGTTGGGACGCTCAATTGTTCGGTTGCGAGTTTGGCGAGATCGGGTGGAACGCACTCGATGAGAACCGCGAATGCGCCGGACTGTTCTGCGGCTTTGGCATCGGTCATCAATTGGTCAGCATCGCGTTGCACTCGATAGCCACCGAGCGCATGGACACTTTGAGGACGCAAGCCGATATGTGCGATGGTTGGGATGCCGGCATCGACCAAAGCCCGAATCGCGGCCGCTTGTTGATGTCCTCCCTCCATTTTGACCGCTTGGCATTGGGTACGTTTCATGATGTTGGCGGCAGACTCGACCGTATGGGCGATGCTGAGCTGACCTACTGGAAATGGCAGATCAACAATGACCATGGCTCGATCGGTTGCTCTGGCGACCATCTCGCCGTGATAGATCATTTCTTCGAGCGTGACCGGGATGGTCGTAGACTTGCCTTGCACGACCATTCCGAGAGAATCACCGACGAGGATGCAATCCACTTTGGCTTCGTCGAGCATTTTGGCGGTAGGGTAGTCATAGGCCGTTAGCATGCTAATTCGCTGCCCTTTGCGTTTCATCGCCTGCAATGTTTTGACAGTCACTCGCGGTGGTTTTTCGTTCATTTTTTCGCGTTGCAATTTGGTTTTTCGAGGATTCGGCTGCAGCACGACGCGCGAGATAGTGAATTTCGGCCGAGTTCACTAGCTTGCGCGTCGTGTTAATAGGTGCTCGGTTCACTAGCTTGCGCGTCGTGCTAATAGGTGCTCGGTTCACTAGCTTGCGCGTCGTGCTAATAAGTGCTCAGTTCACTAGCTTGCGCGTCGTGTTAGTGAATTCCACCCCACCATTCTAGTCCCAAGTCGATTGAATGGGCACAGCAACTTGAGAGCCAATCTAGTACACTAGTAGGCGTGCTGCCATGGACAGCGAAGTACGCCTTTGGCTGACTGTTAAACGAATAAATCAAAAAGCCCCCTGGCGCAGTTTCGATAACTTCCCCTCCCAACCTGCCAAATGTGAGCCCACCTATCATGAAGCGACGACGTTTTCTCATTCAATCTTCTTCGGGTATTGCGGCAGCCCATCTCGTTGCCACGGCCACGCTTCAATCTGCTTCCAAGCCGGATGCACAGCGAGTGGTCATCGGATTGATGGGGCTCAATCGAGGGAAGGACTTAGCAGCAAACTTGCTGAAGATCCCTGGTGTTGAAATCAAGTATGCGTGCGATGCGGACTCGACGCGGGCGGCAGCCGGGGCCAAGTTCATTTCGGAACTGGGTGGCAAGCCCGAGGCCATTCAAGATTTCCGTCGGATCCTCGACGACAACGAAGTGGATGCGTTGGTTTGCGCGGCCCCGAATCATTGGCATGGACCAGCGACTATTTTGGGATGCAAAGCAGGGAAGCATGTCTATGTCGAAAAGCCCGCATGCCACAATCCTCAAGAGGGAGAGTGGATGATTCGAGCGGCATTGCAAAACAAGCGTTGCGTGCAAGTAGGAAATCAACGCCGGAGCAGCCCGGGGTATCAGGCAGCGATCGGCAAACTCCATGGCGGTGTGTTGGGCAAAGTTTACTTGGCCAGAGCGTTCTTCAATCGCTTGCGCGGCTCGATTGGCGTCAAGTCGGATGCAGCGCCACCCAAGTCGCTCGACTACGATCTATGGCAAGGACCTGCGCCGCATCGTCCGTATCGAGAAAACATATTGCATTACAACTGGCACTGGTTTTGGCATTGGGGCAATGGCGAGTTGGGGAACAACGGCGTTCATGGCCTTGATCTTTGCCGCTGGGGCCTGCAAGCGGACTTCCCAATTCGGACCGTTTCCAATGGTGGTCGCTACTGCTATCAAGACGACCAGGAGACACCGGACACGCACGATGTATCTTGGCAATTTGAGGGGGGCAAGCAAATCTCGTATCAGGGCGTTTCGTGTTCGCAGCATGCACCGGGTCCGTTCGTTTCGTTTTATGGAACGGAGGGCTACATGGAAATCGAGGCAGATGGCGCATACAAGATATTCAACTCGGCCAACAAGATGGTCGACTCGGGCGAGAAGACCAGCGATGGCCAGCCCGAGCACATGCAGAATTTCATCGATTGCATTCGAGCCAACGATCCATCCAAACTAAACCAACCCATCCTCAGCGGTCATCAAAGCACATTGCTTTGTCACTTAGGAAACGCGGCGCATCGAGCCGATCGGGTTGTGCACACGGCCAGCAAAGACGGACGTTGGAGTGACGAAGCGATTCCGAAGAACTTATGGCGACGCGAATACGACGCCAAGTGGGAACAGCAAATAAGCAGTTAGGCGAGTGACAGGCGTTAAAATATCGTAGCACGACGCGCAAGTTTT
>JAPLNL010000011.1 GCA_026692905.1 Planctomycetota bacterium | reverse complement strand
CCACATCTCGATGCAATTTAGAATTCTAATTCCCTTGAAATCAAACGAAAACAATGCGATTTTCTCCCCCTCGCCCCGATTCGGGGAGAGGGGGTCGGGGGGTGAGGGGTAGAATTGCCAGCAACAAATCTCCGGTTCAATCACTTGTTTTGCCCCTTTAGGCAAGAAATGACATTGCGACCGAAATCAAAATTCCAATCAATACACAGTGCAAAACCCCTCACCCCCAGCCCCTCTCCCCTAAAAGGGGCGAGGGGAGCAAAGTCAAAAAGATACGGGTAATGACAAGGCTATCGCCCAACGGCTAATGAAACGGAAAAACATACGGCGATATGCTTTGAGTTGACGACAGCCACATTCGTTTCCATGGATTAATTGAGAGGTAGAGAAACGTCCAACCATCAGTCTAAAAAGCCACTGTATGGTGTCGAACGACAAGTGCTCATATCGCCACCCGTGAAATGAGTCTTGTAAATGGTTCAACATGCGTTAAATATAGAACCCGTTCGGAATGAACCTGTAGGTCCCCTGTTACCACTGATTCCGTTTTTTCCACTGTAAGGATAGTTATGAAGCGTTCATTTGGTTTTTGTGTTGTGTTGATGTCCTTGGTTTCAATTCCAATGGGCTGTTCCCCTGAAGCCGTCAAAGAAATGAGCAAAGAAAGTACGGCCAATGCGAAAGCTGCCGCAGATAAGATAGCAGAAAAAACCAAAGAGGCTGCCGGGGAAATGGCTAGCGCAACTGGCCTCGCAGATTTGATGGGCAAAGCCCAGGAGGCATTGAAGTCCGTCGAAGGTGGTTCGGACATGCTTAAGAATGTTTCGGAAACTTTTGCAAAGGCCACATCGACTTTCAAGAGTGTGACCGATGCCGATTCAGCAACTGCCGCGTTGCCTGATATTTCGAAGCTGACCGAATCGTTCGGAGGATTTTCCGATCTGTATGGTAAACTTCCAGATGCGGCCAAGAGTGCAGTGTCAAGTGTCTTCGCATCCGCGTTGGGCGACCTCAAGCCAGTCCTAGACAAAGTGCTCGCAATTCCAGGTGTCGAAGCCATCCTCAAGCCAGCCATCGACGCATTGCTCGAAAAGATCGGTTCCTTCAAGGCTTAGTTTCGATAAAGTCGAGATTAACCATGGCATTGCAAGCAGTTTAGAACGATTGTCCTCAACCGTTCATTTGCGCGAATTCGCAACCTTGGCTCAATGCTCAGGATTCTCACTTACGCCGGGGAGATTGCCCATAGCACCCGGGGCACGATCAAAATCCTGTGATTTTCGTGCCTCTTTGGTTTGTCAAAAACAGTAATTCATTTTGACCACAGAGACATGGGATACACGGCGAGCCGCCCCGCCAAGTTCGAGAACTATCTCTTCGAATCGAGACGTCACACGGCCAAGGAATTAAAATTACAATTTTCTGAGGGCCTTTCGCAGGAATTGTCAATCTGTAGCTAACGCCCCCTTTCAATGATATTTTCGTCATTGCAATGACTGATGGCGTGGTTCGATAGGAGAACTCGGCAGTGGCCGAAAATGCAGATGACTCATTGGATCGACTCACGCGGGCTGATAGTCTGTGCGACCGTTACGAAGAGATTTTACAGGCTGGCTCTCGACTTTCGGCTCTGGAGTTTTTGCGACTTGACGGCGTTGAGCCATCGGATACACCTTCCGAGTTGCTTGCGGAACTTGAGAAGCTCGAAAAAGCATATCATTCACCTATAATCGATGCTAGCAGGGCCGACACAAAAGCATTTGTTCCGGAGGCATCCAAGCGAGTCGGTCGTTACGAGCTTCGTCGCCCGCTCGGATCTGGCGGGTTTGGTGAAGTGTGGGTTGCGTTTGATCCGCATCTGGATCGCGAAATCGCAATTAAGATTCCTCACAAAGGTATCTTCAGCGACTCAGCTGCCATTGATCGGTTCTATCGCGAAGCGAAATCAGCTGCGAAATTGAAGCATCCAAATATTGTGCGGATTCATGACGCCGGATCAGATGGCTCGACACACTTCATTGCAGCTGAGCTTATTGCCGGAAAAACACTCAGGGAGTTCTGCTCCGCCGATGGCTTAGAAATTCGACAGGCGATAGGCATTGTAGCGGACTTGGCTGGAGCTGTTCACTACGCTCATCGCAACCAAATCATTCATCGCGATATCAAGCCCGGGAACGTGTTGATGGATGCGTCCAACCATCCTCACTTAACTGACTTTGGGCTGGCATCCCAACTAGATGCGTCTGCACTTACGACCAAAGGAACGGTGCTTGGCACACCGATCTATATGGCTCCGGAACAGGCTGCGGGGCGATTCGGTTCTGCATTGCCTGCGTGCGATCAATACAGCCTTGGAACTGTGCTTTATGAATTATTGACAGGGCGTCCACCGTTCTCAGGGACGAACTCAGTCGTCCTATATCACAAGCTCAACTCGGCTCCGCCTCCACCACGCGTCATTCGCCCTGATATACCACCTGAGGTGGAGGCGATTTGTTTACGAGCGATGGAACGCATTCCTGAGAAAAGATACCCTGACTGCGAAGCGATGGCCGCTGAATTAAGGGCGTGGCTCGCGGGCACATTGGTCCGAAAACCCTTGCCTTCGCCTCACAAAAGAACAAAGTGGGCAATGGGGGTGTTTGCAATTCTGATCGCGATGTTTTCGATTTGGGTTTGCTGCTGGCCGCAATGGTCGACGAGACACGATGGCCAATCAAGCGAAAATTCAATACTTGCGGTCAATGAGGGCACGAACGCAATTCGAGGCACGGCCGAATCACGTTCATCAGCGGAAAATGTACCACCTCAACCGGCTACACCTCCAAACGTCGAGTTTGTAGAAGCAATTCATACATTGCCGTTGCATCCTGATCGCCCGCGAAAAGTAGTAGATTTTGTCGAGATTCATGGAGCAAGTTTTGTTCAGACCGCGGATTGGCTCAGAAAACTTGGCCCAGACTATTTCCCGTCGGTGCTGGGAGAGCATGCGACCGCAAATCCACCTCAATTTCATGCGATCGCCTACCGAGTGAGTCGGCCGGTTAGTTACCGCGTGGATTCGGCCATCACAGTCGGCGGTGATATTGAGAACCAGAAAATTACGACTGGAACTTCCAATGTGATATGTCGGTGGCAGAATATGAAACGGAACTAATCCGCCGCAAGGCAGAGGGATTTCGACCGACCACCGTCACTTCGTACGGCGATTCCAAGGACCCAAAATACGCTGCGGCTTGGATTCGATACTTCAACATTCCTAAGAAGTAGATTGATTTCCCTTAACCTCGAGCTGAAATATGGATCGCCCGTCAGACGACGCAGTGTCGCTTTGGCTCAATCAATTCAAAGAGGGCGATACCCAAGCCGCACTCCCACTTTGGAATTCTTATTTCACCAAGATGGTGACGTTGGCTCGGGCAAAACTCGGGTCCGCGCCGCGTGTTGCTCGCGATGAAGAGGATGTTGTGGCATCAGCATTCTTCTCATTCTGTGAAGGTGTAAAGGACTGCCGGTTTGCGCAATTAGATAACCGGGAGGATTTATGGGCGGTTTTGTTCACGATCATTGTGGCAAAGGCCGCAGGGTATGCACGACACGAAGGACGGCAGAAGCGTGGCGGCGGAAAAGTCCGTCAGGCATCGGCGGTTGGGGAAAACCTGTCCTATTTGGAACTTATGAACGCGATTCCCTCACAGGAGCCAACTGCAGAGGAGGCAACCGAAATGCTAGAAGCAATGGAGCAACTACTTGGAAATTTAGGTGATGGCAAACTAAGGCAAATCGCAATCTGGAAGATGGAAGGGCACACAAACCGAGCGATAGCAAAACTACTCGGTAAATCGGAGCCAACCGTTGAACGTAAGCTCAAGCTCATTCGCGAGACTTGGATTCGAAGCAAGCTCATCACTAACGAACTTAAATGAAAGCATGTTCTTAGCCGAGACTTAGAAAACGACGAGTCACCCTTTCTGGATTTCCCGACATAAACACTTTCCGTTATTTCTACACGAGACATCAATGCAATCCAACATCTTTGCTCACCAACCTTTCGGTACTTCTCGATCGCTCCATTTCACTACTTTGAGAAACAGTCTCATGGCGATGTTCCTAGTGATATTCGGAACGCTGCAAATAACGCTGGCTCAGGAAAAGGGAAGTGATGGCGGGCAGTTTGATGGGGCGCTATGGACATTTGAGATGGTTCCCCATGATAAGCATCTGGAGAAGCGGAATGGAATGTTTCGCGTTGAAGGAATGGATCTTTTCCAAAAATCAGACATAGACAAACCAGGGTTTGACCGAAAGGTCGGACGAAAAACCCAAATCAAAGCGCCAAAGAATAAGAAAGGCAAAATCGTCGGTCCAGAGAGAACCACTCTTGAATTTTCGGATTTGCAGAGCAATGGCCGCAAATACACTGGTATTAAAGGCAAGGTCGAAATCACCAAGCAAAAATTTGGCGAATGGTCAGGGAGATTTATTGACGGCAACGGGCTGCACTGGAATTTTAAGTGCTCCAGAAAGCAGGAGTAAAGTCAATGAGAAAAAAGGTGGCAGGTCGACCTGCCACCTTTCTGTTTTTAAGGCATGAACGATTGAGACAATCGTTCTACTCTGTGCACATGAACGATTGAGGACAATCGTTCTACTCTGTGCACAAACGATTGAGGACAATCGTTTTACTCTTTGCCCATCGTTACTCCGGGCCAGTCGTCGGTGCGGAATGGAGTTAACGGCAGTCCGTTGTCGGCGAACATGTTGCAAATCGGGTTCTGCGCCCAGGCATAACGCACGGACACTGGATCGGCTACACTGGCCGAGGAAACTTGAATGCGGCCATCTTCCAAAATCTTGGCTTCCGCATTGTAGAACTTCTTGTCAGCACCCGCGATCGTAAAACCGATCGGCGAATTCACATCGAATGGCCGCCATGTCTTTCCGCGGTTCGCAAACGTCAAGACAATACCGCTTCCTACTTTTTCCATCGACTGATAACGAGGACTTTGGTAGTCGATCGGAATGTTGTATTGCTTGGCCAACGCCCAACGAGCCAATCGCATACCGACGTCCAATTTGTTCTTTGGGTGAATGTCCTTGCCTTCGCCGATATCGATAATGACCGCTTGTCCGCTATTGGCGAGTTTATCCATCGACATGGTTTGCGCTTCGCGAAGCTCGGACCAATCGCTTTCGCCGGGTTCCGCTTTTTCCGCTTGGAAGTCAGCTAGCTGGACCCAATAAAATGGGAAATCTCCTTGCCCCCATTCATTGCGCCAGTTGGAAATCATTTCTGGAAACAAATCGCGATATTGATAAGCTCGGCCGGCATTGGATTCACCTTGATACCAGATCGCACCCTTGATGCCGTATCCGATGTGGGACTTAAGAACGCCGTTGTAGATATTGCCAGGTCGCGAGTTGCCTCGCATTTGTCCTTGAAGGCCGTTGAGTTCTTTGTTCTCTGCTTCGTTTCGATCTTGCTTGGCCGTTAACGCTGCAAATTTCTCTTCCATTCCGGACCAGCGAGCTAACAGCCCTTCGTATCTTGGTTTGGACTTGAGCAAGTCACGATTGACCCAGGCTTCGCATGCCGACCCCCCCCACGCGTTGTTGATCATGCCGATCGGAACGTTGGTCGTTTGATGAATTTGTCTCGCAAAGAAATAACCCACTGCTGAGAAGTTGCTAACGGTGTTCGGCGAGCAGACCATCCACTTTCGTTCGTCATGGCTCCACACGGGTTCTTGCGTTCCAACTTGCGGGAAGTTGATCATGCGTATATTCGGGAAATTCGCAGATAGCTTTTCCAAGTCCGCATTGTTGGAGGAAGACACATTCCACTGCATGTTGGACTGGCCAGAGCAGATCCAAACTTCGCCGACCAGCACATCCGTTAGTTCGACTACGCTCGAACCAGCGACACGCAGTTTGTAAGGACCACCTACAGCTAACGGTGGCAATTTAGCGGACCAATTCCCTTTGTCGTCGGCCATCGTCTCCATCGCCTTGTCCGCGATCGAGATGGCAATTTTTTCGCCAGCCTTCGCCGTTCCCCAAATCTTGTTCTCTTGACCTTGTTGAAGAACCATGTGGTCCGAGAAAACATTGGGAAGCTTTACATCAGCATAGCAAGTCGAAGCGACGTTAGAACATAACGCCACGGCGCCGAGGAGAGTCGCTCGGAGCGACCATTGAATCAAAGACACATTCATAAATCGGTAGGACCTTTGTAAGGAGAGAAAGGGGGCAAGTCTCGGTTAAAAGCAAGTCTTTCAACTATTTGTTTAACCGTCAGCCGGTAGCGCACTCGACACGGTTGGTGGTACGCCTACGACTGACTGTTAAATGAGTTCTCAGCGAAGCTGAGTTTCCTTGAATGGCATTGCAGTTAAATGAGACCAAGTAGGTGAGCCAATTGAGACCAAAACGTATGGTGAACCACTGCTGTGATGATAAAGCAAGCGTTCAGCCCGAGGGATTGATTGGCAATTGTCCAGTTCGAAAGCTTCGGCGAGATCATTCGGTGGGCGGAGCGAAGTACACCGTAGACAATCAAACTAAGCACTACGATAGTCAATAAGCTCTGCCAGCCAAGTACCATGCCAACTAAAAAACACTGCAGAACCCAATGCCGCCCAATAACCGAGCCGAATCGCCTAGCAAACACGAAAGAAGAAACCCACCCGATTAGGCCCCCAGCCAACCCACCCACGAGCACCGACATCGCAGGGTTCGAACGTGGGCCAAAGCCGGTAACTCCAGTCTTGAGAAAGGGCAAATTCCACGCCACCACATCGAGAGCCGGGTAGATGATCTTTGCAGATGCCAATCCCAAAGCGATGAGAACCAATGCAAAAACCGGGAACGGCTTCCTACCAGTATTGGCTGTCGCCAACATGATCAAGATGGCAAACATCCCGGCATGAACAAGGTAAATGGAAATCAATGGCCATGGTGGATCAAGCACGATGTTGACCAACCCTTCACGGCCAAACGTGTTCCAATGCGGCAAATTGGCACCGCCTCGTACGAGTTGCCAAAGTGCAAGCCACATGAAAGCCAAGCCAACTGCAATCTCAATCAGCAAGTAACGAGGAGCGATCGGCAATCGGCATGTGCGACATTTGCCCTGCAAATACAGCCATCCCAAAATGGGTGTGTTATCGATGAAGCTCAAATGGGTATCGCAAAACGGACATTTGGAACCACCGAACACGATGGTGCGTCCCTCTGGAACTCGCCAAGCTACTACATTGAGGAAGCTCCCAATGCTCGCTCCAAAGTAAAAGAACCAACCAACGAAAAGAAACTCGCACGATCTCAACATCGTCCGACTAGCCCATTTCATTTCCAGTTCTGGCGGCAAGAATCGTTTTTTCGGATAGTTCAATCGGAAAAGAATAAGCTCGACCTCTGGAAGAACAAGCACGTAAAAAAGATAGACGATCACAAGACTGACCATCAACGCCATCAACATCCAATTGGTCCTCTGAACTCTCCTGGCTCGTTGCTTCTGCGCATGGATTAGTTCCCCATCCTGACCTCTGGCATCGTTGTGGAAGTTGGCGTTGGATTGGTTGCTTGAGCTGCTTGTACCGGACAGGTCACTCACGCTATCTGCAACCAAGTTTGGCTGTTCTTGTTTTGGACTCAATGCCCCATTAGACAGTTCCGGTGAATTTTCGATCAAAAGGCCGCTCGTTGCTTCTGGAATTTGTTAAGTAGCTCTCGGAGCGGATCTGCGCTCGGAGTGGCGTTGTTCTTTTGCAAGTCGCGAGGATTGAGTCGACGCACTGCTCCTGGGTTTTGTGAATCCTGGGCGATTCGATAAGCGTCGATCTCAGCGACTTCGGGTAGCTCATCACCAGGAGGCACCAGAAAAAAGCCAATACTGCGAGGCTGGTAATTGACGTCTTCGATCGGATTGGGACTCTTTCCTGTGCGATCGATCGCGATCGATTGCAAAAACTCCTCATAAACGCTGATGTCGTACAAAACAGTCGGTGGGATGGGCGTGTTGTATTGCTGTTGGTTCCAATTTCCAAAAGCATCCATCGTCTCCACGGTTTCAACGATGGTGCCTCCAGGATCGCGATCGAGATGAACCAATTCACTTCCTTTGGCTGGAATGCGAAGCTTTTGAACCGACTGAGCATGTCGCCGATCGGCTACTAAGACAACAAGCGTCTCGCTATGGGAGTTCACGATCCTAGCGGATACGGGACGCAACGGGGGCTTGGAGATCACTTGATTTTGGACGGTGCGAAACTGGGGTTGAGGCAAGGCGAAGGTCGGAGTCTGAGGCCACCACACTTGCCAGGGATCATAAGTAATATTCTGCAATGTTAGGCCTTGATTGGGTATGCAGGTCAATCCCATTCCTGGGTAGAGAACACTTTCGAAACAATACCCACCGTTCCCTTGCATCGCATGGATTCGCCACAATTGATCCGCCCCGTTGTGAATGCGGGAGAATGAAATGGGAAACCCTGAATTGGTCCGCCGACCACCGCCACCGCCGAAGGAGCCTCCCGATGGGAAACCACCACCTCCGAAAGAACCGCCAGCTGGGAATGCGCCTCCACCAAAGGATGCCCCGCCCGAGGATGACCCGCCAAATGCACCCGCTCGGTAGTCGAGTCGGCTGCTGCGAGCCATTCCGTCAGGTACGTTTCCAAGTCCAATGGCCAGCCAATCGTTTTGGCGTCGTTGCTGCAATCGAACGATGTTGTCCGAAACCGGAGCAATGTACCAAGCGGAGTCGACGCCGGTGACTTGGTTCGTAAAGCCGAAGCGATCGCCATCTTGAAGGCCCAAAAACTGTCGCTCATTCGGATTGCCAACGGAGAGGTGTATGGCTGTCATGCTTGGTAGATTCAGCAAGTTGCCAGCTTGGCCAGTGGGCACTGCGCCGTTTCGCACAGGGCCCGTAAATGGCGGCTCAATACCGGGCGGCAACACTTCTGAGCTCGGTGGATACACTCGCGTTTGCTGCGAATTGGCGACAGTCATCTTGCTCCATGCGAAGTCGATTTGGCCGTTGCTGTTGAGCGTTCCGATTTGCATTCGTCCCGAGCTGCTAGCGGGCCAGCGTATGACACGTTGCAGTTGTCGCGAGCTATAGCCCAACAACTGTTGGTCGGCGGTGTCGTAGCGAGGCAAACGTTGATAGCGAGAAATCGCACCCGACGAGTCTCGCACGCTCAACTCATTTGCATTCACGGTCGCAACCGACGATTCGGCGACCCCAGGAGCCGATAGCTCGAACGTACCGGATTGAACGAGCTCTTGAGCATGGCAATAGGAGCTCGATGCAATCGAGAGCACGGCAAACAACATGGCCGCAACGCAATGCAATGTTGGTCGCATCCAATAGCCGTTGCTCCCCTCGCCCCTTTTAAAAGACCTGTAATGCCATGAACTGATGCAAACGATCGACATGATCCATACTCCTGTGAGGATTGGGTTATCCCAGTTTCATAATCATGGATTCGAGAGCAAGCCGAGCGCGTTGATCGTTGCTGTGGCTTCCCTTGAGTTGAAGCTCCAGATCGACAAGCCAAGTTAGCATTTCTCGAGCCCGTGGCCGACCGATTCGCTTTAGCCTAGTTTCTGCTTTAGCCACATCGAATCGATTGAAACCTGCTCGCTCCAAAGCGACCGCCAACGTTATTCTACTATCAACGCGTTCGGATTGCTCAATTAGTTTTGCGGCCAATCCATAGCGCCGCAATGACCATGAGAGTTGGGCCATGAGTCCAACCGCGTTTTGGCCAGCCGTTAGCAGTTTATCAAGCTGTTGTATGGCGACTGCAACTTGACCGTCCGCGATCGCGTCCGACAGCTCCCAAGCCGTTTGCGTTCGCCAACCTCCGACCAGTTCGGAAACCCGTTTGTCAGGAATCTTGCCATTGCTATCGGCGAACAAGGCGAGTTTGGCGATTTCGCAATCGATCAGTCCACAAACGCCTCCGATCCGATCGACAATCAGCACGCTTTGCTTTTCGGTCAGCGATACCGAATGCTTGCCGCTAGCCCAGCTGATAACCCATTTCGCGATTGCCTTTTCGTCTGGCGGGTTTCCCCACGATGATTTTTGCGGAGGAGTGCATTTAATGAGCTTCCCCTTTTTGGAAATCAACTTGTAGAGCGAAGTGTTGGCCGCCAGAGTTTGTATCTCAAGAATCAGGCATGTATCAACGACCGATTGCTCTGTCCAGCGTTCGAGCTGATCGCGGCTCTTGGTGACCAGTTTGTCGGCACCACGAACGATGGCGACTTTGGTACCACCGTCGTCAAAGAGCGAGCGGGTTGCAAGCTCATCATGGATGTCACGCCAAGCATCGGTTTCGCCATCAAACGATCGGATCGTTTCGGGATCGATCCCGGACGCGTCCGTGAGGTGGTGAATCACCGTTCGGCGAAGGAAGTCATCGGTCCCGAAGCAAGCGACGACGGTCGGGAGCGGCAACGCGATTTTCGATTCTAAAAATTCGAATGCCGCAACGACTGGAGTTGGTTTTTCCGCTGCCGCTTTGACTGCCATGTTTGGGAAATTGAGGAGGATGGAGGATGGCGCTAGAACTGGTTTGTCAGCCTTGGTTTTACCAATGCAGCGGTCGATGGTCTATCACTTTTGCAGTCAATTTAGAACGAACCGCAGGGATTTCCCTTTCTGGGGAAAAAATCTGCCGACTCTGTTTCCCCATTCGCCCTGGCTTCGATACAATTTCACTTCCAATTTGCGATCAGTGGCTTCCGATCCTCATAGCACGACGCGCAAGCTAGTGAAAACGTTGCTTCGTTCACTAGCTTGCGCGTCGTGCTAAGGCTGATTCCTGCTTCCCATGGTCGCGATCCTCATTGAATTCTGACCGAAACCATTTTTTAGAAGCTTCGAACCATGTCCAATACAAAAATCCGTGGCACCGTCCATGTCATCGAAGATACCAAGTCCTTTGGTCAAAAAGGGTTTCGAAAGAGGCTGGTCGTTCTAGAGCAGCAGAATGGGCGTTTTTCGAATTTCATTCCCTTGGAATTCACCAACGACGCATGCGAAGCGGCCGACGAGCTGCAACTGGGTGATGAAGTCGACGTGACCTATCGTCTCACTGGTCGCAAGTGGCAGAAAGATCCGACGAGCGAGGTCAAATACTTCCTCAGCGCCGAAGCGATGGGATTCAACAAAGTCGGAGCCGGCAAAGGCTCTCCAAACGACGATGATCTCAACGATGTCTTCTCACAAGCCGCAGCCGACGACGAAGGCGACGCACCGTTCTAAGGCTAGCGGCCGAGTGGTAACTATCAATCATAACCCGAAACGTTAGTGAGGGACTTGCCGACATGCCCTTCGCTTACGCGTCGGGTTGGGATAACGCAGGCTGCCAACTGGATCATCTCATATCTGCCTTCCTCCGCGAAAAGGCTTAGTCAGCAACATTGCTGATAAACGAAACGTTATCATTCAAGAATGAAAAGATTGTGATTTGGAATCCGTTCGATCCTTATCTTGGCGACCATGGTTGCCATCTTCATGTTTTTCATGCTCGAACGGCGTCGTTACTTCCGTGAGCATGTGTTCATCACGGTGCTGGATTCCTCATCGGGAATTCAACTGACCCAGTTCCAATATCGCACCTGGATCATCACGCAGGATTCACCGCCATGGCCTAAATGGTCTGATTGGAAGTCGTTTCAACGGGGAGGGATCCGATCGTCGGGAAACGCCGCCTCTTTCAACGGGATATTGTCATCGAGGGCGCTGAACCCGTTCATTTGGAATTTTGGAAATCAGAATAGAAGACTAGCGAGGTGTTCCAAAACGAATGTTGCAGTTCGGTAAAACACAACACTCATAGCTTCCACAACCACTGCGACAGAAATCGAATCGAATCATGCAAGCGACCCATAGCGATGAACAGCACTCGAAACCTCTTGCCCCCAAAAGATTGGTCCCATATCGAGTCGTATTCTTGGTCGGGGTGGCGTTGGGCGTTAGTGGTCTCGTTCACCTGGCTCTTTATGCGATCCTAGGAGCGACTTGGCATGGCCCATTATCGCTTCGCAAACCTATCCTATTCGGCATTTCGGGTGGATTGACGACTTGGTCGCTCGGTTGGCTGATGACACAACTGCGGCCGAGGAAGTACGATCGATTCTTGATCAACACGGTTGCGATTGCGCTGCTCGTGGAAGTCGCGTTGATAACGATGCAAAACTGGCGAGGTGTTGCGTCGCACTTCAATCATAAGACAAGCGTCGATGCAACCATCGAGTTCTCGATGCTGGCGTTGATCCTGATAGCCAGCTTTGCGATCGTTTACTTGAGCGTGCGGACGCTTTGGTTGCGCAATGGAATCGAGCCAGCCATGGCAACAGCTATTCGCGGCGGTATGTGGCTTTTAGCGTTGTCGTGCGGACTGGGAATGGCGACATCTGTGCTTGGAGAAGTGAGCATCTCGCAAGGAGCCTCGCACGAATTATGGGGTAAAGCAGGCGTTCTAAAATTCCCGCATGGCGTTGCACTTCACGCCATTCAGTTGCTGCCGATTGTCGCTTGGATAGCGCGCATGTTGAAGGTAATCAACTCGCTCCAGATAGTGCGATCCGCTCTCGCATCGCAAATCGTGTTCTTGGGCTACGCTGTTTGGCAAACAAGTCAGGGGCGGGATCGATTCGATTGGGATACGATCGGCGCTTGTATTTTGGGCGTTTCGGTCATGCTTGCCGCGTATGCGGCTTTCGCAATAGGGGCAGGCGGTTTGAGAGCCTTGAAGACTACCAGTTGAAGTCAAATCGGCTGGCCAAGATGTCCGAGTTGGTTGCACCGAAGACCGCTTGTTGGCTGGTAATCGGATGAATCCAATCGAACATCATTCGCGTGCGATCGCTCCAATACCAGTTGAAGCCGAAAGTAAAATCGTTGTACTGACCTGCATTGACATCGTTGAGGTCCAAATGAGACCATCTGGCTTTCGCTTCCCATGCTCCCCATCCGCAACCCTTGCGGGTTAATGAAAAGTTCGTTTTAGGAACGTTGCGAGAGAATTGGGCGCCATGTTGCCCAAAGCGTTCGAAGATCCGGTTCTCGCCAGTTAAGAAATAGCTCGTGTGCAAGTAAGCACCGTTGAACTGGTTGGTCGATCCGTCAAGGCGATGCACACTCGACAGAAATGCTTCGCTTTGAACGGTAAAGCGTCCCCACACGATAGCGGACTCGAGGTTGCCTGTGGTGTAATCGTCGGCGAGCAGAACCCCGCTATCGATGATTCTCGTTCCTTCGCGAATCTGCGGTCGAGCTCGAAAGCGAACGCGTTTGTCTTGATCATGGGTGTAGAGGACACCAAGCCCCGTATGAACCAGATAACGACCATTGCTCGCTTCATCATAGTAGGGCAACCAAGTCAGTCTTCCACTCACTCGACAACCTTGATTGTCATCGAGTCGCTCTTTTGTGGCTTCGCTAATGCTATCTAGGAAGAAGCCGCTCGACCATGTCACGCTTTTGGCGTCATTGCAATTGTAGAAAGCCAAGCCCACTTCCCGGTCCGCGGCAAAAACTCCTTGCGTTGGAATCGATCGCTCCATAAAGATATTCATCGTGTCGTTGGTTACTTGTTCCAAGCTGAACGGCACAAAGAAGTTCCCAACTCGCATGCGTCCCAAAACAGGGATTTCATTCATCGAAAAATAGGCGTCCTTCACTTCCGGAGAGGTGACTTGTCCTATTGGGCTTTCCCCTTGGGATTCCGGCTCAAGCGTCATTTGCAATCGAAAATCGCAGTTTCCGTACCCAGTACCATCGGCAACCAAACGAAGACGGCGAAATTCAAAGTAATCTTGCGTGTTGGGAATCGCAGGGTCGGCTTGCGCCCAATTGACGTAATCCATCTGGACGTGTCCGCCTAGCTTAACCGTCCACTTTTGAGTGTCCTTGGCGGAATCCTTGGCCGAGTCCTTTGGTTTCTTGTCGGCATCTTTGCCAGAGTCTTTGCCGGAATCGGAGCCTTTCGACCCCTTATCGGAGTCCGAAGGTTTTTTGCTATCCGATTTCCCGCTCGACTTGACTGTCTTTTCAAGGTCGTCGATGCGTTTTTTTAGTAGCTCTAGTTCGTCTGTTTTCGTCGGCTCGTCAGCAAGCGAAGTAAAGCCATCATACTGCGCGTTGAGAGACGAACATGCGCAGAGAATCAAACTGAAAGCGATTGCCAGTAGCATGCATTTCGGGCGGATTCCGCCCGTGGTTTGATAACGGATCTGCACTTGATCGTGGCCTCCCTGCCATGCACCCTAACGACAATGCTGTCTAAGCAAATTTCAGGCTTCATGCCATTGACCTCAAGTGGACTCGTCAGTCGTATCTTTGATTCGGATTATTCGGGCGGAATCTGAAGTCCGAACTTGTTAGCGGCAACGAGTTTACCCACCAATTCGTTGCAAGGGGTTACAAGGGAGGGTGAGGCCACCGCTGTAAACATCTTTGCAAAGTCAATTGCATTGAAAACTTTAGGGAGGGCGAGGCTCCTGCCGAGCCAACGGTGCAAAGGTTCGGCAGGAGCCTCGCTCTCCCAAAGCTTTTTGGCGAGCGTCAACGCTAATAATACCCGTTCAGACGCTCAGACACAGGCTGGAAGCCTATGCCACTTTGGTCATTGAATCGCTAGCAATGGTAAGCTAAACTGCCGCTTCAGCTGAATCAACCAACTTTGCACTTCTCTCTTGCTTTGGAATCTATCGATGCGACTTTCGAGTGTTTTTTTGATGTCGACGGTTTGGAGTCTTGGCGTATCCTCGGTATTGTTGGGACAAGACTCCACGGTGCTCGATCGATCGAAGATGGATCCGAATCCGGTTACTCAGGTGGTTGTTAACAAAGAATTAACAGCGATCGATCGTTATGTGGCTGCACCCGACTCAAGTTACCGATGGGAAGTTGTTAGCACTCAAACGACCGCAGCCGGAACACTATTCGTTATCGACCTCAAATCCCAGACTTGGCTTCGCCCAGACGAAGTAGACAGACCCGTTTGGCAGCATTGGCTTAGCGTTTTCAAGCCGACTGGTGCCGTTTCCAACAAGGCGTTGATGTTCATAGGTGGAGGTGGCAACGGAGGAGAGGCGCCGAAAGGACTCGATTCCAAATTGTCTGCCGTTGCGGCGGCTACCAAGAGTGTCGTTGCGGAAATCAAGCAGATTCCGAATCAGCCTTTGATTTTTCATGGCGATGGAAAGCCGCGCGTCGAGGATGACTTGATTGGGTACACATGGGACCAATTCATTAAGACGGGCGACGAACGCTGGCCAGCTCGAGGGCCAATGACCAAAGCCGTTGTGCGGGCGATGGATACCGTCGAGGCGCTAATGGCAAGCGACGCGGGAGGGAAAATGGCCGTCAATCAATTTGTGGTAGCAGGTGGCTCGAAACGGGGCTGGACCACTTGGATGACTGCGGCCGTGGACAAAAGGGTCGTGGGGATTGCCCCGATGGTCATCGACGTTCTTAACTTGGACGCTTCGATGCGTCACCATTATGCGGCTTATGGGTTTTGGGCACCGGCTATCGACGAGTATGTAGACCATCGCATTATGCAGCGCAGAGAGACCGATGGGTACAGGGCTTTGATGCAGATCGAAGACCCGTTCGCGTATCGCAATCGATTCACAATGCCAAAGTGCATTGTGAATTCTACCGGTGACCAGTTCTTCTTGCCTGACTCATCGCAGTTTTACTTTCATGAACTCCCTGGCGAAAAGCATCTTAGCTATACCCCGAACACGGACCATTCGCTGAAGGATTCGCATGCAGTTGAAACGCTGATCGCATTTCATCATACGATCGTCAATGGTACTACCCGCCCCGTGTTTGATTGGAAAATCGATAAGAGCGAAAAAATTGTTATTCAATGCAAAACATTGCCAAAGCGTGTTTTGCTTTGGCAAGCTCAAAATCCAAACGCTCGCGATTTTCGAGTGGATACGATCGGCAAAGCATATGTGTCGAGCGAGTTGAAAGAGAAAGCGGATGGTATTTTTGAAGTGCAGCTGGTAGCACCGGAAAAAGGCTGGCAGGCATCTTTTGTCGAGTGCGAGTTTGATGTGGGAGCGCCAGTTCCGATACGACTTACAACTTCAGTCCGGGTTCTACCCGACAAGCTACCGTTCTTGAGTAAGCCGATACCGAAGGATTAGACGATAAAGTTGGGTGCCAGAGATCGTGGACAAAAAAGGCAACTCGCTTCTTTGGTAATACGTATCGCACTCAAGCAAAAGGCAGAATTGGAATGTTGGCTCCGACGAGACGAGCTCGTTTGGGGCCAGTGAAAACAAAACCAACAAAGCGAGACGGCCTCCGAGGCCGCTGGGGTCTCAACGGAACGAACGTTGAGACTCCGAAATTTACTGCCCCAGAGACTTATGAGGAGTTGCTTACAGCTTAAATGCTTCCTCTTGGGATTGCTCGCTGTAAAGAGGCATGTAGCGGTAGTACACCTCGAGCATCATGGTTGCCATGCAGGTGGTATAGAGTCTGCCTGCCGAGTCTGTGCTGTGGCCGTCATCCCAATACCAGCTGCCGGCGGCATGTCCCGATGTCGTTTGCGTGGTTAAGAGTTGTTCGCGCATTCGGACATTCCAGGCTTCCCAATCTTTCCCGCCAACCTGCTTGAGAACTTGGGTGGCGTAGTAGTTGTAGTAGGTGTTGGTCTTGCTCGGTCCTGCTTTGCTGAACTTCGCGACTGCGGCTTGGATCGATGGATGGTCTTTGGGCATTCCGGAATACATTCGACAAAGAACGGCGCATGCGGTCGTGCTTGGGTTGTAGCCAGCATTTCCGCGTTTGGTATCAAAGCTATAGTGGTAACTGGCTCCCTCATCGAACGCCATTTGGTCGAGAAAGAAGTTGGCTCTACGCACAACGTCCAGATCGATCGCGAACCCGCTCATGGCACCACTCTTGAGAGCCATCATCTGCCAGCCCACAACAGACGTATCGCCTTGTCCCTGAGGAGCATAATGCCATCCGCCGGTCGCACCATTTTGCGCGTAGCCTAAGAAATTAATACCGGCTTGTGCAGCGTCATGCAGAGCAGGGTCTTTCGTCATTCCGTAAGCTTCGCACATCACAATCGATGCGATTCCATGAGCGTACATGTCATCGAGCCCTTTTCCGCCATCGCCCACATACCAAGAACCTCTGCCATTCTGGAATTTCATATTGCTGATCAGAAAACTTAACCCCTTGAAAACGGTTTCTTTGTACTCACCTTCTTTGTGTGTTTGGCCTGCCCCTAAGTAACACATCAAAGCAAGTCCAGTCGCAGCGTTGAAACTCCCTTGCCGTTTGCCAGGATGGTCGCATTGCCCTTTGCAGACCGCGGTGTGTGCAAGCGTCCAGGCTCCCGATTGCGGATCCTGATGCATAGCCAGCCACTTGAGAGCCAACGAAACGGCTTTTTCGGTATCCGTCGACCCGCCGTACTTGCTGAGCAAATCCCGTTTCGTTTCTTTGGAGCGACTGTTCAGTCCCGCTCGCATTGCAACGTTAGCCTGCGCGGCGACTCCGTTCTTCGGAATGAGGCTCTGTGTCATGCTAGGAATCGCGACCGCTGGCATGCTCGTTGCCACCACGTTGGAATAGTCCACTTCGACAACCGCTTGGGCAATCGAAGCGTCCACGGTGGGTGATTCCGAAGGGGCTTCGTCACTTTCCGTGGAAACCAGTTCGGAGGCCATCTCCTGCATCGAAAACTCATCGAGTGATTCTGTTTCGGCATCGCTGGTAGGCTCCGATGACATCATCGTGCGGAGCTCTTTTGTGATTGGCTCAAAGTTCCAGGCGCCCAATACCAGCATGACAGCCACGTGTACTACCGTGCTGATTAGCCAACTCGGAACTGTGCTACCGAACATGCTGCGAGCGGCTGCCTTGGGGGATTCTTCGACAGCAGGGTCTATCGACGTAACGGGTGTCTCATTTGCTGGAAGTGGGACTGCAGAAGATATCGGTTTCGAAGAAACGTTCGAGGGAATCGCTTCGGCCAACATCGATTCGTCTACAAGCATTTCCGCAGGATTCGAATCCGGCTGAGAAAAGTCCGGAAGTCCAAGATCAAAGCTACCCAGTTCGTTGCTATTTCCAGACATAGACAGCTGAATTTGTTGCGGATGAGATTACACCAATTGGCAAACACCTATCGTAGTGGCAAGCGAGTCTTTTTTGTACTCTCCAATCCTGTGAACGGCTCTGTTTCCACCCAAATTCTAATTTTGTGGGGTTTCTGGACGCGAACCGTTTTTGAGTGTTCTTGCCAACGCGGCTAGTTGACGCATCCCATCGCAATGAGCCGAGTACACCATTTTCGGTCGCAAATCGTCCGATAAGGCTCGTCCACCAACGAGCAAAATGATTCCCTTGGGAAGCCTACTCGCGAAATGAGTGTAATCGCTCAAAAACTGGACTTCATCCGCGACATGCGATACGGATACCCAAAACAACTTGGGCATATGCTTGCGGGCCGCTGAGAGAAGACTTGAAAATGGTATGTCTGAACCTAGATTTGCCGTTCTCCAACCTTGCTCTCGAAAAACCATTTCGGACGCGAGTGTGGGCAATTGATATCGATCGCCAGATGGGGTCCCACCCATCGCCAGCGGCGCCATTCCACCCGGCTCCGCCACCAACCGGCGGAGTTCAAGGATCAATCGAACCGTGATTTCGCAACCCCGTCTCTCCTGGTAAGTGTCGACAGTTCCTTCTTGCCAACCCCTCCCAATGGCACGAAAAACGGGCCGTATCAGGTCATCGGCGAGCGATGCAAAACCATCGTTGTTCGAATACCAATAACTGAAAATCCTCCGACAACTCGATTCATCGCCATCTATCAGCGATTTTTCAAACTGCAGAACCAATTCCGAGGCCAGAGGTTTTGTAGTAGATGCCTTGATTCGCTCAACACCCACTTGCTCCAAACCGATCGCATTTGGATTAACAATTCTTCTATTGGTGGACTCGAGAAACTCAAGCAAGAAACCGAGTGGAATCCGTCTATGGCCCCCAACTGTCCGGTCTGTTCGAATATCACCCCGGTCACACCATCTCTTGACGGACGACTCACTGACCCGCAATGCTAATGCAATTTGTTTTGGCGTAAAACTGTCGTCCACCACAACTCCTCAGGAACCAATCGATCCTACGTAAGACGGAACAAATGAACGATTTGATCGTTTCGTCACCTGCTCCACAGAAGGAGTATAGTGCACAGAACACCGTATTCTCATCAAAACCAAAGTGAATTATTCGCGGGCAATTCCCATCCCATCGACTTGTTGTTGGATTTGCTCCCGCAACTCGATTGGGGTATAACTCAAAGATTGAACGAATTGAACGAATCCGGAAGCCATTTCTGAACGTAGAGTTGATTGGAACTTGCGAAGTCACACACGCTTCCACTTTTAAGCATTCGAAAACGGAGAATTAGCAATGAGTCAAGCAACGCTTTTGAAGCCGACCAGAAAAGCTAACAAGCCTTCCAAAATGCCTGCGAAAACCTTCCGCAGAAAAGCCGTTGAGGAAGCATTTGTTCACTTTCTTCAACTGACAGGTCCAGAGCAACGTAATCCAGACGAAATCGCCTTGGCCGCGAAACGGATGGCAACTCTCAAGATCGAGTTGATCGGAAGCGAATCGTTCCATGATCCGGGGGCGGAAGCAACCATTTTAGGAGACTTTTTTCTGGGTACGGGCATCGATGGGGGCGTCGCAACTCCTTCGAAAACTCCAATCCTGCCTGCCCATTTGGCCCGACTGTGCGAGTCCAAGCTGCTTACTCCCGAGGAAGAAAAGAGTGTCTTCCACCGAATGAACTATTTGAGGTTCCGGGCTGAGGCTCTGAGGGCAAAAGGAAATCTTGACAACCCATGGAACGTTAAGCGAATTGAGGGGCTTCTGACGGCTGCGGATTGGTATCGCGACTGGATCGTGAAATCGAATATGCGATTGGTCATTTCGATCGTCAAGAAATTCGTCAACATTCAGAACGGCTTTGATGATCTTCTAAGCGATGGTATCGTCGCACTGCTCCGCGCTGTGGACAAATTCGATGTGGACCTCGGTTTCCGGTTCAGCACCTATGCCACTCAGGTTGTTCGTCGAAACACCTACCGTTGCGTCATGGAAAAACAAAACGATAGGCAGCGTAATTTAGGAAGTTTCCACGACAACGGTATCGACATCAGCGACGATCAAAAAGAATCCTCGATGAGCGAAAAGCGTTGGCATGAATTGCGAGCCCGCTTATCACTCATGCTCGACCATTTGGATCGCCGAGAAAAATTCATTATTCGGGCGAGATTCTCACTCGGTGGTCATCGACGGATCCAGACATTGCAACGACTTGCTGATACCCTAGGGGTCTCCAAGGAGCGAATCCGACAGCTCGAAAAAAGAGCTCTGGACAAACTCCGCGGGATGACCGAGTCGATAACTCTCCCCGAGGCCGAAATGTAGTACATGCCAATCTTCAAACGTACCTCAACGATCGATGGTGATGTTGAGGACCTGCATCAATATCACGCTAACCCTAGCGCTCTGAATCGCCTCATCCCACCTTGGGAAAACATCTCGATCCTAAAACGCAGTGACTCGCTGGCCGTTGGTTCGGAGGTTGTGATCAAGAACTCGCTCTTCGGAGTTCCCGTCACGTGGCTCGCTCGACACACCCAGTGGAATCCCCCGAGGAGCTTTCAAGACATTCAAGTCTCTGGGCCATTCAAGTCCTGGGTCCACGACCATCTCTTCGAGGAAAATGGGTTCGGGAGATCGACTTTGAGTGACCAAGTCCAGTACGAAAACAAGTTCGGTTGGTTTGGCTCGCTCGGCTCGCCGATCGTCAAAAGCAAACTTGAGGCAATGTTTCATTACCGTCACAAGACCACCCAAGCGGACCTAACTCTTCAGCGTTTTCTACGCGAACATGCATCCAATCGGATCCTGAGGATCGGTGTCACGGGTAGTACAGGTTTGATCGGCCGCAGACTCGTCGACTTGCTCGCAGTGTTGGGGCATCAAGTCGTTCGGATACTGCGTCCAGCCACAAAAGATCGAGCGATGGACTTTCCGTTATCGTCCCAAAAGGTGACCTGGCAGGCAGAGGGCGGATTTTCCAACCCAGACGTCATGCAAGGTTTAGACGCCATCGTCCACTTGGCGGGAAAAGGAGTCGCATCAACACGCTGGACTGAAGCAACGAAGCGTGAAATTCGGATAAGCCGAGTGGACGCGACCCAATCGCTCGTTCGTGATCTTACTCAACTTGCTTCGCCTCCTAAAGCATTGATCTGCGCGTCGGCAGTCGGTATCTACGGCGATCGAGCAGATCAAGTACTGGACGAAACGGACAATCCTGGAAGTGATCTCATGGCAGAGCTCGCACGCGACTGGGAAGCTGCTGCGATGGGATACGAGCGAGCAGGAAATCGAGTAGCCATTGGCCGGCTTGGAATCGCGTTGCATCCGAGGCAAGGCGCGCTCGCAAAACTACTCCCCCCGTTTCGATTGGGTGTCGGTGGTCCGGTTGGTAGCGGTCGCCAATATTGGAGCTGGATCCACGTCGATGATGCAGCTGCTGCATTCCTGTATCTCGCCGCCAATCCAAAATGCACCGGTGCCTACAACTTGGTCGCGCCGGAAAACACGGACAACAAAACTTTTGTCAAAACGCTTGGTAAAGTCCTCAATAGACCCTCGTTACTCCCCGCACCTGCGTTCGCGTTGAGAATGTTGCTTGGGGAAATGGCGGATGCCATGTTGCTGGCCAGCACCCGAGCCAATTGCCGTCGTCTGCTCGAAGATGACTTCCCCTTTCGAACGAGAACGTTGGAGCAGTGCTTGCGACATCTGCTCGGCTGTTGGCAAGCCCCGAGCCTGACAAAACGACAATGATCAAAAGTTCCTGTCGACAACTGCCAAAAGTCCCATCTGTCGGATGTGACTCTTGAAGCGTCACCTATTGCTCTTCCTGATAGAAAAGCTTCTCAGCGTTGCCGTCTTCATCAACTCGGCCAATACTGGCTGATCTTCTTTTTCAAGAATGCGGCGCTTCGTTGTAGTTGTTCGATCCCGTCGACGCCATCTTCGATGCTGATCCAGCTGTCGAATCCAACTCGCTTTAACTCGGTAAAGATAGCGTCGTAGTCGTTGAGCCCTTGACCAATCTCGCCGTGGCGGAGCCGTTTGGCATAGCCTGCAGCACCTCCTTCTTCGCGTCGCAAATCCTCGAGCGTTCCTTCGATCAAATAGCGATCGCTGGCGTGCATCGTTACCACGCGATGCGAGACTCGCTTAAGCAATTCGATCGGGTCATCCCCGGCGATGTACGCGTTGCTTGGGTCGTAGTTGACTCCGAATGAGGGATGATCAATCGCGCTGACCAAAGAACAGAAAACATCTATCTTCTGAGCAAACTCAGGGTACTCCCAAAAATCATCCTTGTAGTGATTCTCAAGGATCAAAGTGATACCGTTGGACGTGGCATGCGGAAGGCATGCTTTGATGGAATCGGCCGCCAACTGAACACCTTGTTCGGCCGTTAATTCAGGTCGCCTTTGGCCGCTCAAGACGCGGCAGTAACTGCCACCCAAAGCGGCTGTCATATCGATCCAACGCTTCTGCTTTGCGATTTCACGATTTCGAAAGGACTCATCGGGATGCGTGAAGTCTGGAGAGCAGCAGAGCATCGGAATCGTCATTCCAAGCGACTCGACTTGTTGGCGAAAGTCCGACCACTTCGAGTCGTCCGTCATCTCGATAAAGCCTGCGTAAAACTCGAGTCCATCGATTTCCAAGGTCGAGGCGAGCTCGAACCACTCGGACAACTTCATTGTCCCATCTTTGCAGAGGGCTTGCATGTAGGCTTTAGGAAACGCGGCGATTTTTGGCATGGTGTGATTGGAATGGGTGGGTGGGTAACCCGACGCATAAGCGAGAGTTCGGCGGCAATCCCTCGCTAACGGGCTGGTTGATTAAGTCGTTTAGCAGTCAGCTTTTGGGTAGCGAAAGTCGTCAAGACTTTCGGCTGAATCGCCTAAACGACCGAAACTCTTGACGAGTTTCGCTACAAAACGCTTCACTGCGCCCCTAAAAAGGGGCGCGGGGAGCAAAGTCAAAAAAGCGGGGTCAATTCCGGTTAACAAGCTCGTCCAAATTGAGGACAAGATTGGCTACTAAGGTACAAACAGCCAACTCTTCTGGTGGCAACGACGGATCGAATGGTTTCTCACCGACGGCGATTAGCCTCTTGGCATCCGCAGGGTTCTCTTTGAACCGCAACCGGAACTGTTCCGCGGCTTTGTCGATCGCCGCCAACTCGTTTGGTGTCGGGTTGCGGGACAAGCATTGTTGGAAAATCGAACTGGTTCGATCCTGCGGTTTTACTTTGTCATTCCGCAGGACACCTTCTGCGAGAACCCTTGCCGCTTCGACATACTGGACATCGTTCATAAGCTGCAATGCTTGCAGCGGCGTGTTGCTGCGTTCGCGCCGGGTGCAAAACAACTCCCGATTGGGCGCGTCGAAATTACTCATAAAGGGAGGAGGTGCGGTTCGTTTGATAAAGCTATAAAGGCTGCGTCGATACAACGAGTCTCCGTGGTCTTGGATGTAGTAACGCGTGTTCGAATCGCCATAGCCAACCGGCTCCCAAATATTTTTGGGCTGGTATCCCTTGAAGGCTACGCCACCGGCTTGGGAATTGAGAAGTCCGCTCACGGCCAAGACGTTGTCCCGAATTTGCTCGGCATCTAAACGAATTCGCGGACCACGAGCCAAATAACGATTTTCCGGATCGATGCTCAGCGTCACTGGAGTGATGACTGCGGATTGCCGAAATGCATCGGTCATCACCATCTCTCGCATCCATTGCTTGATATCCCAACCGCTCTTGCGGAATCGATTGGCTAGCGAATCTAGAAGTTCGGGGTGAGTTGGCGGTGCCCCTTGAGAGCCGAAGTCGTCGCTGGTCTTCACCAAGCCGACACCGAAAACTTGCTGCCAGAGACGATTGACGGTCACTCGCGCGGTCAACGGATTTTCATCGGCGACTAACCACTTTGCGAGATCGAGCCGATTGAGTCGTTCTTTTTCAGCAGGCTTCGTCAGCGCAGGCAAGACCTTCGGCGTGCCGGGAGAAACAGCTTCACCCTTTTGATCGTATTGGCCGCGAGTCATGACGAACGCTTCACGAGGCTTTGGTTGGTCGTTAAAAATGAACGTGCCAGGAATTTGGCTTTCGATCATCGCTCGATCGACTCTCGCCGCTAACCAACTGCGTCGAGCGACCATAACGGCTGGCGAAGCGACCTCGGATACGTGCGTGCGAAAGAAAGTGGCAACTTGCTCGACTTGGGCTTTGCCCGCTTCACTATCCGGTCCTTCCTTGAGGGCCTTGGCAACCGGTTCGCTCGCTAGCGGAACGGCTGTTCCCTTGACCGAGTTCCACCATGCGGTCACGTTCGAGGCAAGTTGGTCTTCGGGGCGTTGATTTCCAGTGCTTGTCATTCCATCCCAATGGCAGATGCCGCCGAAAAGGCCAAGTTTGATTTCTTTGACACTGGACCCGACTTTCAAATCCTCAAAGGAAACGGTCAGCTCTGTCCAACGGCCTGGTTGCGGAATCTTGCCCCGAACACGATCTGGCCCGACTCCCACCAGCTTGCCATCGGCGGGATCATTGCACCAAGCCCATCGCTTGGAGCCGGCATCCGTTCGGACATCGATGAACATAGCCTTAGGGGATTCGTAACGGTCGGGTAACACCCAAACATGAAGCGACCCCTGGTCAGGAATCCACATCGGAGTGATGCCGCCTGAAATGGATTGTTCGAAGCTGTGACCGAACTCCTGCCTCAATGCGAGACGACCCATCGGAGCACCGACATCGTTCGACCAGCGGGCGCTGTTGCGAGACGTGTTTCGGAGCGCGGCACCAACCGGAAATTCATCGTCTAGCCAAACGGCGGTGGTTGGGCCGGTTGGTTGGGTTGCGGCTTGCGATTCGAACGCGATCTGCTCCTTGTCCGCTGCCGTCTGCTGTAGCTTGGTAAGCAGTTGGCCCTCGCGTTGCTTTGCTAGTTCAAGTGCTTTCGCTTGTTCGGGTGTTGGGATAGGCAGGAAAGGGCGCGTCGACTCAACGTTTCCGTCCATGGCGGGATCGGCTGCGCTGTAGAAGAACGCGTACATTGAATAAAATTCGCGAGTGCTTATCGGATCGTACTTGTGATCGTGGCAAACCGCACAACCGCCTGTCAGTCCGAGCCAAGTTTGAATGGTGGTGCTCGTCCGATCGACCGCGTAGCGAAAGAGAAACTCGTCATCGATAGCCCCACCCTCACCTGTGGTAACGTTGCAACGGTTGTAGCCAGTTGCGACTTGCTGGGAGAGTGTTGGATTCGGGAGAAGATCACCAGCTAACTGTTCGATCGTGAACTGTGAGAAGGGCATGTTGCTATTGAACGCATTGACGACCCAGTCGCGATAGGCCCAGGCTTGTCGTTCGTTGTCCAAGTGCATGCCGTGCGTATCACCGTACCGAGCGACGTCGAGCCAGTGCCGAGCCATCTCTTCGCCGTAGTGCGGTGAAGCGAGATACTGTTCCGCAAGTTTTCGATAGTTGTCATCGGTTGGGTTTGCCACAAATGCATCGACATCGGACAACGCAGGTGGTAGTCCCGTCAACGTAAAGGCCAAACGACGAACTTGGGTTATCGGATCGGCTTGGCCCTGCGCCACAAGTCCCTTGTTTTTGCGCTCAAGCTCAAGAAAAGTATCGATGGTACGATCTTCTTCTTGGGCTGCCGAAATCGACTCAAAGGACCAGTGTTTTTCGTATTTGGCTCCTTGTTCGATCCACTTCGAAAGGGTCTGCTTTTCGCTGTCGGTAAGCTGTCGTTTGGATGATGGCGGAGGCATCACCATCTCCGGATCACTCGATTGGATTCGAGCCCAGATGAGACTTTCGTCCAGTTTCCCAGGCACGATCGCTTGTTCGCCTGACGCACGTTTGGCGAAGGCGCCATCTTCGATGTCGAGTCGCAGTTCAGCTTCGCGAGTTTTGGCATCAAAGCCGTGGCAGCGATAACATGCGCTGGACAGGATGGGCCGAACATCTTGATTGAACTTTGGCGCTGCAGCGGATTTTTCTTGAGCCAACGCAAGTTGCGGATTGACCAACAAGCCCAGCAAGGAAAGGGTTAGCATGGGCTGCCAACCGAGAGGATTTCGAGCCATGAACTGAGAAACTCCGGAGTGCTTACGAGACAAATCCAAGTCGGGCGAACTGCAGATTATAGTTTAGTCGCTGCTGAACGTGATGCAGGGCAAAAGTTTTTGTGGCCGGAGAAGGAACATCCAGCCACAAGGATGGAGCCTGGATGAAGTTGGCCGAAAAGAACAAAAGGAGACGAAAAAGGAATCGCAAAATCAAGTTCGTACTCCAGAATTTTCCCGCTTTTCTTTCGCTTTTTTTCGGCCAATCGATTCTCGACTATTGATCTGCATAGTATGCAAGTCAGCAAAAGTCTTTATTGAAACGAAAACGTTAGCCGCGGTTCTCGACAAATGCCAAGCACTTAGAAAACCAGGGATAGCGCCCACCGGCTAATTGACCAATAACACAGATGGCGATGTACTTGCCCCGAACCTTTCAGCTTATCTGCTACTCCTTCCACCGAGCACTTTGAAAAAGGGGCTCCTCAACGACAACCTTCCAGCGGCATACTACGCGTCTGTTTTCGACTTGCGAATGTATGTTCCGGACATGGTGTCGAAGGGATTGTCGTTGATGAACGGTTAGCTCAATAGGTAGAGCATCAGATTGAAACTCTGACTGTAACAGGTTCGAATCCTGTACCAACTCCAGGCAGGTCTAACAGCCTGTCCACCATTACGTGGCAAACGTAACAAGCTCCTGATGGGGGCAAACGTTGAACGGTCCAGTTCTTGTTCGCGCCTCGCTTGTCGCACCTCGCTTGTCGCACCTCGCTTGTCGCACCTCGCTTGTCGCACCTCGCTTGTCGCACCTCGCTTGTCGCACCTCGCTTGTCGCACCGTCGACAAGTTGAAAAACGGACAAGGACAACATGCGAATACGCCTTGAAGGGCATTGATTGGTGAAGAACGAATTCAACAAACGCGAGAGACGCAACGCATCGACAAGGTGATCTTCGGATCATCACATTGATCGCCAGCAATCGAAGCATGTTGGCGAACTAGCTGTGGGCCACAATGTGGAAACGAGACTCGCTGAATAGCTTTGTCGAGAGGTACTCCGAGAATCGCTCTGCGTGAGTCTCAATCGAAGCGAAAAGGGAAAGGTAATTCCAAAAACAAACGCGAAAACCGGACGACTTTAGTCGGCCAGCAAGCGGCCACATTACAGATTGAGGTGCACCAAAGCCATGCACAACGACGACAAGCTCGTTGGTCGCGAATTCGTTTTGGAGTTCGTCGTCGTTCAAAAAAATCCCCTAGCGAGCATAGAGGATAACCTAAATGCTATACACCCAATGCAGGATCAAATGGTTGGTATTTCTGCCACTTCGGAGAGTTCGCCCATTTGGAAAAGATCGTCGACCTGCAGCATTTCCCCTATGTCGACGGTGCTTTGCCACTGTGACTGCAGCACATCGAGATACTGATTCAAGACACCTGCGACGGTTTGTTGCCCCACGATGACGTCGTTGAAACTGATCCCGCTTGGTTCAGTGAGGTAACGCTGATAGATACCTCGATAAGCGCGTACCTGGTCTGAGAGGGCTTCGGTTCGAAACGACTGTGCAATCTGTCGATTGGCTTCATACGTTCCGAACATGGGAGCCAATTTGGCGGTCAGCTGATTTTCGGTGTCCGAAACCACTTGTACGGAGCGAACGAGTTCGGCTCGGGCGGAAATGCGATTGCCTTGATTTCGATTCCAAACGGGTACAGCACCGCCCAACATCAAATTGTAGGTGTTGGTGCCTGGGGTAAAGGTGTAGTCGCGTTGCAGAACGAAGCCGACGTTAAGGTCAGGGATTGGGACTCTATCCGCTAATGTCACAAGTGTCCTGTTCTTGCCAATCAAGTTTTCCGCAATTTGCATATCGGTATGAACCGCCGTCATTCTCGCCAATGCATTCTCGTATACGATCTCGGGCACAGGACAATCGATCCTGCCATCTAATGCGGTAGGAGTTAAATTGGGAAGTCCGACCGCTGCTGCGAGAGTTCGCCAAGATGCGATGGAATCTTGCTGAGCTCGAATCAACGAAGCGCGAGCTTGGGTTGTTAATACTCGCAACTGAAGCGGTTCATAGGGAGCCGCGTCTCCTGCGACCACTAATTTGATTTGAGCTTGATAAGCGTTCTCGGAAAGTTCAGATAAGGCACGGGCTAGTACAAGACGTTTTCTTGCGCCAAGGACTTGGAAGTAAGAACGTCGGACGTTGGATTGGACTGTGACCCAAGTCTTGCGCTGATTGACTTCGGCATTCGCGTAGTCAACGGCTGCGGCTTGTGCGGCCAAACCCAGCTTTTGAGCGGTGATAAACGTTTGTTGTAGGTAAGCGCCGTGGTAGCCTGGTGTGTTGAGCGTTCGAACGGTATCCGCTTCGTAGCCGACATTGGGATTGGGTGGCAGTCCAGCTTGAATCATCAACCCTCTGGCGGATTCAACACTGGCTGCAGCGGCGCGAAGTCCTGGATGATTCTCTCGTGCTAACTGCTGAAGATCTTCCAAGCGAGTTATTCCGTTGGAGCTATCGGGCAACGCATTGGGCTCGATCGTCAACGGATTGAAATCAGAGTACAGCTTTAATACATTTTCCTTTTGCCTGGCGGCATCAAGCGGCTTGCCATCTGCGTCTTTTCTCTGAACATTGAACGGAGGAGTTTCCGAGCCGGGTAAGTCGGCCGGCAGTTTAAACGGTCCTTCCGTCTGTTTTCCAGGAGCGTCAACCTTGGGATTGATACCGATCGACGAACTCTGTTGATGCGAGGCTAATCGGATAGCCGGGGCCGCACTGATGGTGGCGGCATCTTTCGGACTCTTAGGAGCCGCCTCATCTCGAACAGGAGTAACAGGTGTTGGCGGAGCATTCTCTAAATTTCTGCTAGCATGGTCTTCCGAGCACGCTTGAAGATGCGAGCTGGTCGCGGAATCGGAGGTGCATGGCACCGACCGAAGCGAACGGTAGGCCCACCAGTTGGGCGTGCGGCAACCGACGAACATACATGCCAATAAAATAGACAGTTGTATGCTAGCATTACTTTGCTGGCCTTTCATCGATCATCCCTTATCGCTTTGAGCACACTCGCGTAGTCTGCCATCCATGGCGTACGCTGATTTGAGATCGACTCAGAGAATTCGTTGTCGACAGGGAATTCGTTATGGCTAGATCAGCCGTTAAAACCGGCGATACCGTAATGCTACTAATCGTCTAAATTCGTATCGCACTTTGCCGGGTGTGGCATACCTTGCCAGCCGCCATTCACGGCAATCGTTTGTCCATTGATGAATGCGCCGTCGCCGAAACTGACGGACGCGACGACCCGAGCGATGTCTTGTGCTTTTCCCCATCTACCGAGCATGGATTCACCTGTGGCTCGCAGTTGCCAAGCTTCCGATGCGTTTTGGCCCCATTCTGTTTGGATCCACCCTGGTGCGATGCAGTTCACGCGAATGTGCGGCGCGACGCTCTTGGCAAGGCTTTTCGAGAAGGCTGCAATAGCGGCTTTGGTCGCCGAAAAATACTGGCCACTGTCCCCTTCCATTCCATTTTCCGCTTGATCCCATCCGAGATGGACCATCGAAGGCAACCGATCGTCATGTCTCGATTGAGCGAGCATTCGTTTGGCGACCATGCGACTCAGCACAAAAGTTCCCTGGACATCTGTCGACCAAAGTCTGGCAAGCTTTTCGGAAAAGGAAAGCTCGCGAGCCTTTCCTGTAAGAACATCCGCGCCCGCTGCATGCACCCAAACATCGACGTATCCATGTCGCGAAAACGCTGCGTCAACTAGTCCCCGATTGGAGGTGACATCATCGATGTTGGAGACGACGCCAAGCAAATCCTTGGGCGGCTTTGGCAACGCTTGGATTTGAGAAATGGTCTCACTCAGTCCCTGCAAATTCTGCCGGCAGCTCAAAATCAAGCTTGCACCGCGACGAGCAAACTCGATCGCGATCGCCTGGCCGATCCCGCTTGATGCTCCCGTTATCACTGCGACAAATGGTGGCGACATTTTCAGTCAGCAGCTTCGTTGGGTGGTGGCTCGTAGTTAAACTCTTGCCACTTAACCGCCTGTTCCATCGGCTCGATACGCAGAACCAAGGCACCGTTTTGAAAGACTCGGACAGTGCTGCTCGATTGGCTGACGACAATGGCGATGGCTTTTGTCCGCTGAGTAATGGCTGCCGCTGCCCAATGTCGCGATCCAAGACCTTTGGACAGCTGCAGATTCTCGTGGAGCATTTCGATGATCTGGCGGGATCGCTCGGCGACGGCATCGGGTGAGACGACAAACGCACCGTCCATCTGAGCAATCTCTTTAATGTCTTCACGAACACGGGCATCGTGAAGGTTTCGGTTTTTTCGACTGTAGCCTTTGAGCGGATCGAAGCCGCTGTCCTTGCAATGCTGCAACACTTTTCGCGTGTCCCCGACCACAAACATGGTCCCAACCTTCTTCCCCTCGCGTCCTTCACGACCGATTTGGACTGCCAAGTCGATCACAATTTTGAGGTTGTTCAGCGGAACCGAGCTTTCGAGACGCTGCAAATCCCGACTGGTGAATCGCCGCATTCGCTCATCGAGTCGAATAATGGAAATCGAATCGATTCGATTGACTTCGAAACCACAGTAGACAGCAATCACATCGCAGTGGTTGGCCAAAAGCTCATCTGCAACGGCTTCCAGCAACGCATGCTGCAATCGCTCTAAAAGGGGCGAATCCTCTTTGTTTAGCACCAGCGGAATGAGACCAAATTTTTCCGCGTCGGCCAGATCCTCAATCCGGTCGGCCGCCACCAAAATTCTTTTGATCTCCGAGGGGATCAGTTCCCTGAGTCGTTCCCAGTCGGTGGCGCTGTCGAGAAGGACCAAAACCGCGTCGGCTTTGACCGCACACGCCAATTTGCCAGCCGAGTCTATAACACTGGCTAATTCTCGCGTGAACTTCTGGACAGTCATCTTGCTGGAGATCCGCGAGGAATGAGGAGTTTTTTGGAATGGACCGAGCGTCGAATGTCAACCTCGACGCTTTTCAGTCGCTACTGAGTGTAATTTCCCTGTGATTTTTCATCAATCGGGGCAACGAAGATCTGTTTTGATGTTGCTACCTTCCGATGGAAGGCTATACTTCGTTCCCCATTATGGGACAAAAGTCAGTACTTTAAGGTTCGATTCGTCGGTGGTGTAAGGTAGATCATGTCCAGGTCCTGTGAAGTTTGTCAAAAAGTAGCGTCCGTCGGAAATCAAGTTGAGATCCGTGGTAAGGCAAAGTACTTGGGCGGTGTTGGTACCAAGGTTACTGGTATCACCAAGCGTCGGTTCACCCCAAACCTACAAAACTGCAAGGTTTCTCTGCCAAATGGCGAGGTAAGAACCATTCGTGTTTGCACTCAGTGCATCCGCAGCGGTCGAATCCGCAAGGCTGTTCGAGCCAAGCCTTTCGCTCTGCCTAAGTAATTCAACCGAGGTCCGTCGATGGCTTTATCTGCCGAAGATGTGATTCGAATCGGAAATCTTGCTAGACTTTCCCTCACTCCAGCCGAAGTGGTGGAACTGACGGACAAGCTCGGCAAGATCGTTGAGTTAGTTGATCAACTCAGCGAAGTGAACACAGACGACGTGGTTCCTATGGTCCACGCGTTCGATCTACAAAATGTTCTTGCGCCTGATATATGCCGACCGTCTCTGTCACGGGAACAGGCACTCCAAAACGCGCCCTCCGCTGATTCGGAATGCTTTCGAGTCCCCGCGGTATTGGGGTAATGGCCGTGTGGACGATCAGGTCATTTCTGAACACTGATACTCCCTACTTAGCCAATCTTTGGCACGAACATCACGCCGTTTTTCACTCCAGAAGCGCTTGCCCCATCAGCGTCTGGGATCAGTGCATTCTGAGCAAACCGTTCTTTCATGCGAACGAGCTAGCCCTTGCATTGGACTCAGCCAAGAAGCCCGTGGGTTTTATCCATTTCGGTTTCGCGAGCAACCCGGAAGGAAGCAACGCCAGCGATACAGCAGCTATCGTTCATAAGATTTGCATCGCACCCCTTGCCGGCGAAGATACCATCGCCCAGGCTCTAATTGAGCATGCGCTCCATCAATTACGCGATCGCCAAGCTACGACTTGCACTGCCCTCGGCTCGACCGAGGCAAACGCTTTTTACTTGGGGGTAGGCGAAGGGGATAACCTCATGGGAGTCATCGCCAAAGATTCGCGAACGCAACGCTGGCTGAACCAATCCGGATTTATCCAATCGCGACCGACAGAGTGCTGGGAATTGGACTTGTCCTCGTTTCGCCCGCCTATGGACCGCACTCAGATCGGCATTCGCCGAACCTGCACTGTCGGTCGGCTTCTCGACGAAGACACACATGGATGGTGGCTCAGCTCGGTGCTTGGCCATTGCGAACAGATTCGATTTAATTTGGTGCTGCGATCGCCTCCTAAGGTTGAAAGCGAAATCATGTTTTGGTTTCCTGACCCAACGATTGCCGGAGTTGATTCCAGCGTGGTGAGACTGTGGTTGCCAAGCGTACCCGAAGAGGATGATGCAAGAGAACGATTTGTCTATTTGATGGCGGAATCGTTGAGGCAAATGCAGCAGGATCGTAGACGAGCTGTCCGAACATTTGCGGCGGCTGACCAGCAAAAATCGATTACCTTGCTCGAAAGACTAGGCTTCCGGTCGGTAGAGCACGGCGTTGTTTTCACAAAAACGTTGTAAACAGTGTCGAACGATTGTCTCAATCGTAAGCGACGACGGCTTTGTTTCTTAGCCGCGATAGCGGCGCCACTTCGTAGCCGTGGGGCTTGCCCCACAGTTTCTAGGCACGATGAACGCAAGAGCCGTGAAACGCAACGCTGTTTCGCATTTTAGCGAAACTCGTCAAGAGTTTCGGTGGTTTACGCAATGCAGCCGAAAGTCTTGACGACTTTCGCTACAGAAAAGCCCAATTTGCATTGAGCAAAATGCGAAACAGCGTTGCGTGAAACGGCGCCACCACACCGTGGCGCCGTTTCACGGCTCTTGCATTCGACTGCTAAACGTGTCTGCGGGGCAAGCCCCGCAGCTACGAACTGTCGCCGTTACACGGCTAAAACACTTCCTCATCGCTAACTTCCTCATCGCTAACGAACCTTGCGTAACGGTCGGACAAGCCGAGCGGGGGCGCCTACTAGTGCGAGTTGCAGGATTCTAGCCGCGGTGGTGTCGTCGCTTCCCTCCTCAACCATCGGCTAAAATCTTTCAAGCCTTTAGCTTGATCTGGCCGTTGCGCCCCAGTCATCGCATTCTCTGATTTCGACGCGGACAGGCTTCGCCATCATTCATGATGCTTACTTCGCCGCTTCGGCCATGATGCAGTACAAGTAGTTGTACGATCTCAGAAATAGCTGGCCGTTGCTAACAGCTGGTGTTGCGTTGAACACGCTGTTGTCCGACGCAAATCGGTTCTGCTTGAGTACATTCATCTTGGGTGTCGCATCGAGGACAAACAGTCCACTCGTGCGAGTTTGCATGTAGAGCTTGCCATTGATGGCAACGGGTGATGCATACACTGGGTTGCCGCCCGACTCGATTCCGGACACTCGCTGTTTGTCGAGCAACTCGCCGGTCTCGGTCGACATGCAGTTGTAAATCCCCTTGTCATTGATCCAGTACAAGTTGCCTTCGTGCAGGACAGGTGTCACTACGTACGATGAATTGCGGCTAGACCAAAGCGTATTCGATTTCGTAACGTCCCCTTTGCCGCCGAGCTTAATGGCCAAGCTGCCGGATGAGTTGAAACCACCAAAGACGTAGATCTTATCACCGTCCGGAACAACGCTCGGCGAAAGATTGCCCGTTAGCTTGGTCTCCACAAACCAAACCAGTTTGCCGGTGCTTGGATTGAGTCCCCAAACTTCGCTTGGGACTGCAACTACCAAATCATCTCGGTCGTCAGAAACGCGAGCGATCACGGGAGTACCGTAGGCCAACTCCAAAATGGACCCAGGAGCTTTCCAAACGACTTCACCGTTGTTCTTGTTGATGCCGAAGATGTTCTGGCTTTCTTCGGCAGCGTTAACGATCAAAATATCTTTGTAGAGGATTAAGCTAGCGGCAGTTCCCCAGCCGCGGTTTCCGGATTGAGTCCCCACGGAGACTTTCCACAATTCGTTGCCGGCCATGTCGTAAGCGAACACACCCGATTTGCCCAAAAAAGCGTAGACCGCTTTGCCGTCCGTTACCATCGAGTTGGTTGCGTATCCGTGTTCTGGCAGTCCCTTTCCCTGATAGGCGTCCTCAGGTTGAGCGGCATCGATCGTACGAGACCAGACGATATTGCCGTCCTTGCGATCGATGCAGTGGATCTGTCGCTTTAGTTGACCGACTTGGCCTCTGAGCCCCTCTTCCCCATAACCTGTGTACGACGTCAGAAATACATGTTGGTTAGTAAGAACGGGACTGGAAGAACCAGGACCAGGTAGTTTGGTTTTCCACCGAAGGTTTTGCGTATCACTCCACTGGGTTGGGATGGCCGTGTCCATGCTGACGCCTGTCCCATTCGGCCCTCGAAATCGCGACCATTCGAGCGACGGTTCGGCGTTATTTGGCCCCGTCGAGTTCGCGGCCGAAATGAGTTTCGCGCCAGCGATTTCGGATTCGATTTGCTGGGTCGATTCGGCAATCGCCGAATCCGATGCGCTTTCTGGCCGATGGGCATGCGTAGAACTATGTCGACCATGTCGAGGTGGTTTTCGCGTTGCAAAAAAGGCACCTCCAGCGACGAGTCCCAGGATTAAGACGGAAGCGATGGTTTTGCCAAAGGTAATTTTCATTGGGATCTTTCGTTGGTTTTACTGAGATTCCGTCCACGGCCTGTTGCGGAAATGCACTTCGTTTCACAGTCAGCCGAAGGCGTACTGGCAAAGCCACGGAGTACGGAGTACGCCTTCGGCTGACTGTGAAACGATGATCCCACAGGTACCTTAATAGAACGTGAAGCCGCACCGTTTCTTCGCTTGCGCGAGAACTTTATCGCTTACGCCAGAACTTCTCGGACGACTTTTGCTGGCTGGACGCCAGTCAGTCGGAAATCCAGCCCTTGTGAACGAATACTAAGGCGTTCATGGTTTAGGCCAAGCTGATGCAAGAGCGTAGCGTGGATGTCGCGCACATGCACCGAATGATCAACGGGTCCGAAGCCAAATTCGTCCGTTTCACCATAAGTCGTACCTGGCTTGAACCCACCGCCAGCGAACCACATCGTAAACGCATCGATATGGTGATTGCGACCTGTCGATTCGCGAACTTCGCCCATCGGCGTACGCCCAAACTCACCACCCCAGATGACTATCGTGTCCTCAAGCAACCCACGCTGTTTGAGGTCCATCACCAAGGCCGCGCCGGATTGATCGATCTCGCGACTAATCGATGGCAGATGCTCCTCGAGATTCTCGGTTGGTCCGCCGTGGTGATCCCAGTTGGTGTGGTAAAGCTGAACAAATCGCACGCCTCGCTCAATCAATCGCCGAGCCAACAAACAGTTTCGGGCAAAGCTAGTTTCCTTGGGATCCTTGATACCGTAGAGATCGAGAGTCTCTTTGCTTTCTTTGTTTGTCTCCATCAATTCCGGCGCGCTGGTTTGCATGCGATACGCCATTTCATAAGCGTTGATGCGGGTTGCGATCTCCTCGTCTCCTGTATCGGCCAGTCGCTTTGCATTCAATTTGCGAACTGCCTCAAGAACTTGAACTTGCTGAGCATTCGAGATCGACTCTGGGGTCGTGAGATTGAGGATCGGTTCGCCTTGGTTGCGAAGCGGCACGCCTTGATACGTGGTTGGCAGCATGCCGCTCCCCCAAAGGACCGAGCCGCCGCGTGGCCCGCGCGGGCCGCTTTGCAGGACAACGAAGCCGGGCAGGTCTTCACACTCACTGCCTAGTCCGTAGGTCAACCAAGACCCTAAGCTCGGTCGTCCGAATTGCCCCGTGCCAGTGTTCATGAATAGCTTGGCAGGGGCATGGTTAAAGAGATCGGTTTTGCATGTTCGAATGAACGTTAACTCATCGGCGATGCGAGCCGTGTGGGGCAACAGATCGCTCACCCAAGCGCCGCTTTGTCCGTGTTGCTGAAAGGTCCGTCGGGTGCCGAGCAAGTTGATGCGGTGGCTACTATCCATAAAAGCAAATCGTTTGCCCTCGAGATAGCTCTGCGGAATCGGCTGGCCATTGAGCTGATTCAGCATCGGCTTGTGATCGAATAGATCGAGCTGGGATGGTCCGCCGGCCATGAACATGTAGATGACTCGCTTGGCACGCGCCGGAAAGTGAGTCGGCTTAGGGGCAAGCGGATTGCTAGAAACATCAAATGCTGAGCCTTGCGAAGCCGAAGCCATCATGTCGGCAAGAGCAATCGAACCAACTCCAATTCCGCATTGGTTGAAAAAGTGGCGGCGCGTTTGCTGTTGAAGGAGAGTTTCGTTGGGCATCATCGGCAGCGGGGACTTTATTCGCGGGTTACGGTTTCGTCTAAGTTGAGCAACGCACGAGCAGCGCTCAAGGAATCGAGACCTTGTAGGATCGCAACTTCTTCCGTAGTCGGGGGTCTTGCTACACAGCGCCGAAAGGCAACGACGATACCTTCGGTCTGGATGATCTTTTCGAGTGCCCCTGCAAACTCAAAAAAACCGGCATCATTCATCAATGTTAACGCTTGCAGGGGAGTGTTGCTGCGAGGACGACGGGTACAAGTGCTGTAGCCATCCGGAGCATCGAAGACATTGAGCGAAGGCGGTGGTGTTGCTCGATAGACAAACGTATAAAGCCCGCGACGATATCGATCCTCTCCTTTGCTAACTTTCCATTCTCGTTTGACTTGCCCCCGGCTCATAACCCCATCAGGAATAGGTGGGTAGACTGGCGGGCCACCGAGTTTAGGAGACAGTAGTCCACATGCAGCGAGCTCAACGTCACGCACGATTTCGCCGTCGAGACGCAATCGCCTTTGCTTAGCGAGCCAATAGTTGCCCCGATCCTTCTCTCTCAAGTCCGCTCGGTCCGCAGAGGACTGCTGATACGTTTTGGAGTGCACAATCAATCGATGCAGTTCTTTGAGGCTCCAGCCTTGTTCGACGAATTGAACCGCTAGCCAATCCAGCAACTCGGGGTGACTTGGCGATGTCCCTTGCAATCCGAAGTCGTTTTCGGTTTCGACCAATCCGCGGCCAAAGTAGTGTTGCCAAACACGATTGACGATAACGCGCGAAGTGAGAGGATTGCTTGGAGCTGCGATCCACTTGGCGAGATCGAGCCGATTGATTTTATTCGCGTTGGTTTCCAATGGTGGCAGAATGGATGGAGTGCCGCAGGTGACTTCATCGGCGGGACGAGTGAAGTCCCCCTGAATGAATAGGTTTGTTTTGCGAGGAGTCGGCCGCTCTTTCATGACCATGGTACTGACCCCTTCGGCAAGCAGTTTTCCGATTTCCTTAAGACGTTTTTGGATGTCCTGAAACTTTTCGTCGGTCGCGCCTAGGCCTGCATCGTAGAGGCCTCGCATTTGGCCAGCGTTGCGTTTTGCTTTGTCGCTTGACAGCAGTTTCTGAATCTCTTTGGAAAGCGATTTCTTTTGCTCTTCCGCGAGCGATTCTTCCCACTTGCTAATGGCTTCGGCGGCACTGCTAACGATGTCGCGCGTGGCGGCTTCTAGTTCTTTTTGTTCTGCGATCAAGCTCGGTGCTTTGAGTTCCGGTTTGTATAGCGTGAGCTCGGGCTCGTCTTGATTGTTGAAGAACGCGAAAAATCGATAGTACTCTTTTTGTTCGATCGGATCGAATTTATGGTCGTGGCATTGGGCACAGCCGATGGTCAGTCCGAGCCAAACTGTTCCAGTGGTGGCAACGCGATCGAATACGCTATCGATGCGAAACTGCTCTTGGTCGATTCCACCTTCTTGATTGATTTGGGTGTTCCGATGAAACCCAGTGGCCACTCTCTGCTCGTCGGTCGCATCGGGGAGCAGATCACCGGCTAGCTGTTCGATCGTAAATTGGTCGAAAGACATATCGCGATTGAGTGCGTCGATGACCCAGTCTCGATACTTCCAGATTTGCCTGGGGGCATCGACGGAGTAGCCATTGCTGTCCGCATAGCGAGCTTGATCGAGCCACCATCGTCCCCAGCGCTCGCCATAGTTTGGGCTTCGCAGCAATCGATCGACCAAATCGCGGCGGGCTAACTCCGGGTTTTGCTGAAACGCCTCGACGAAGGCGTCTACGTCGGAAACAGTCGGTGGTAGGCCCGTGAGGTCGAGATTCAAACGTCGAATCAATGTGATCGGATCTGCGGGCGGGGACGGTGCGAGCTTTTCCGATTCGAGTTTTGCCAGGATGAAGTTATCGATCGGATTGGTTGTGGCATCGCCGTTGGAGAGAGTACTCTTTGGCTGCGGGTTTTTCTTGGGTGCAATGAAAGCCCAGTGTTTGTCATAGCGAGCGCCCTGAGCGACCCAAGACTTTAGGATTCCCTTTTGATGATCGGTTAGTTTTTTGCCCGATTCGTGTGGCGGCATGACGGAATCGTCGGTCGCGAGGATTCGCAAGACCAAGGCACTTTCGTCAGGTTTGCCAGGTTGAATGGCTACCCCCCCTGAGTCGAGTTTTTCAATCGCCCCCTCGGCCGTGTCGAGACGTAGACCGGCTTCTCGTTTGGCTTTGTCAAAACCGTGGCACGCGAAGCAGTTTTCCGAAAGAATCGGCCGAACATCGCGGTTGTACTCCAGTCCGTCAGCAATGGCATTTTGCAGTGCAAAAGCTGCGAAAAGGAACAAGACCATAAAACTTGCGAGCAGCCGAGCGAACCCGGGGCAGCATTTCTGGGTACAAGAAAAGCCGTTTTGCAACATAGAGGAGTTTCAGGCGGATCGGTGGGAATGAGAATTTGGAGGGGAATCTGCCCCTTATGATAGCCTGTAGGGCCTCCGTTTGGCAAAATCGTTAGCAACATTGTGGAGAGTTTTCGAAACGGTGCACCACTGAAAACAAGTTTTTTAGGAGTTTACCCAAGCGATTCATTGCTTGGGAGGGTGAGGCGACCGCTGTAAACATGTTTCCAACGAGTTTACCTAAGTCATTCATTGCTCGGGAGGGTGAGGCTCCTGCCGAACCTTTGCACCGGTGGCTCGGCAGGAGCCTCGCCCTCCCTAAGGTTTTCAATGGAATTGACTTTGCAAAGATGTTTACAGCGGTGGCCTCGCCCTCCCGATGAAATTGCAATAGATTCCAAAAAGAAAGTGAGACGGCATCCTTGCGTCGCTCCGTTTCAAGCCAAACCGGAAAAAAATCCGCATCCAAAACGCCGTGGCAAGCGTAGAATTTGGTCCACGATGGTTTTTCGTGGACGCGTCCCCTGGTTGGAGCAGTAGATAAGTAATGATAGAAGTGGATGAAAAGCCATCACAATCGATCGAATCGGTCCTTGCGCAAGTTGCTCGACGCGAGCCCGAATCGCTCAATTGCTGTATCGAGCGGTACGGTAACCTCATTTGGTCGCTAGCCAAACGCTATTCGCCAAGCCAAGCCGACGCGGAAGATGCCGTTCAGGAAATCTTCCTGGAGCTATGGCAAAAAGCGGAGCGTTTCAACCCCAATATGTCGGCTGAGTCGACCTTTGTAACCATGATCGCCAGGCGACGACTGATCGATCGGTATCGCAAACAAACTCGGTCCGTGGAGACCACACTTGAAACCAGCGACTTGGACGAACAGCCAAGTGTGTCCGTCGTCGCCGCTTCGGCTGAGCTAATCGATGAGGCCGCCAAAGCGACGCGTTGTCTCGAAGGGCTCGTTGTCAACCAACGGGATATCCTGAGAAGATCGATTCACGAGGGAAAGTCACACTCGCAGATCTCGGCTGAAATGCAAATCCCACTCGGTTCCGTAAAGTCATTCGCCCGACGGGGGCTTATCCAACTCAGACAATGCATGGAGAGATTCTCTGTAGCTGGAACAGGAGTTCCTTCATGAGCACGGATTCAATCGACATGCGTATTCAAGAACTGGCCGCAGGTTTTTCACTCGGCGACTTGTCAGAGGCGGAAATGCACGAAATCAAATCCTACGATCCAAAGATTTTTCAGGACATGGTCGAGCTTTCCGAAGATGCTGCTGCGCGCACATTCCTGACATTTGAGAACACGATACCAACGGAGGCGATGCCATTCGATTTGTCGGATCGTCTTAAAAAGATGGCAAGCGGATTCATTCTGGATGCTGAAAAGTCGGCAGTGACGAATCCAATCCCTGTCGTGACCGCATCGCCCTCAAAAGAAACATCCTCGAGGGTGAATCTTCGCGAGATGTCTGCTTGGCTTTGTATGGCGGCGTCCATCGCGCTGGCCTTAGGCGTCTGGCTTCCAGCCAGAAGATTCGAGACCGCCAGTCTGCAATCGCAGCGAGACACGTTCGTTTCAAGCGTAGCGGATATGGTTCGAACAAAGTGGGAGTTGCCAGCACCGGATCCAACCCAGGGTACCGACCTTGGAGAAGTGGTCTGGAGCACAGAAGCACAGCAAGGTTTTATGACCTTCCGCGGTCTTCCGGTTAACGATCCGACCAAGGAACAGTATCAGCTTTGGATCATCGACCCATCGCGAGATGAAAAGCCGGTTGACGGAGGAGTCTTTGACATTGCAAGCGCGGGTGAATCAATTGTTCCGATCCGTGCCAAATTGCGAGTCGACAAACCAACGGTCTTCGCGATCACGGTAGAGAAACCTGGCGGTGTCGTCGTCTCAGACCAAAAACGTTTGCCACTTCTTGCGAAGCTCAATTAAAAGCGCTGATGCACCGGCTTCAACCGGCTGAACGGATTCACAAATCGCGAAGTCTTGAAACTACCGCGATCTGAATCGCAAATATTGAAACGATTGAGCTACATTAGTTGCCGGAAATTACATTGCATCCCGGAAGATCAATCAGGTGTCCCATGACCATTTCCCGTATGGATCGTACTATAGTGAAACGATTAACTTTGGATGAGCAGGGAGTTGACAGTGGCGTTTCTGAGGCGACTCCTACTGAACGGCTGATGATGGTATGGCCGCTAACACTCACCGCTTGGCCGTTCAAGGAGCCGAACGTTGTTCAACCCAGACTTCAAAGACATGTTGTCCGCACTATCCGACAACAAAGCTGAAGATCAAATGGCAGGTTAACAAACAGCAAGACCGCTAGCACGAGCAGCCAAGCGAATGGAATCATTCGATCGTTGCTGGAGTCCGCTCCCTGGCTTTTCTCAAGTAGTTGCTGATAGCTTCATGAACAAGATTGTTGGCAGTCACAACAACAGATGAGTTTTTCGGGAAGAATCGTGCGGCTGCTTTGCCACCCGATTCCTCTCATACTCCTGGCAGTACCTCGCTCTTTATCTTCAATGCCAATGACTCAAGCATTGCCTCAGACTCAGCGCTATCTTTTGACGAGGGTAGGAGATCGACGAGAGAGTATGTATTTGAGTATATGGGAGCGTCATCCCAAACGGCTAGTCCCTGCCGGTAACCTTGCATGCGCCCGCCTAGGTAGCATCCTATTCCCGTCACGATGAGCATTAACATCGAAAGAGAAAATTGCCGTGAAAAAAATCGACGCTGTTTTTCATTGTCTACTTGCATGGCATCGTCCGTGAAATCCTTAGGGTATGTAAAGGAGTGTAAAACGATTGTCTCAATCGTTTCGGGAGTGAATGCGACAAATGCCCCGACTAGTCTACCAAATGTCACCGCATGCCGGGTTATAGACTCGTAAGCCAATGCCGCTCCTTCAGAGCTCTCGTTCGCTGGGGACGGCCTACCTGGGGTTGCGTTCGCGTTGCAAACTTACCCCAGGCTAAAAACTGCCATCGCATTCGCGATTGAATCGCAATCAAATGAATTTACGATTTCATCGTAACTGTCCCAAAACTGCGGAGCAGTGGTATTTGAGAGCCACGGATGTAATCCGTGGTCCGCTCGGGATCAGAGTAAGCGAGAGTCGCAAAGCGACGGTATTCCTCCCAAGGAGCTTGCCGATTTGCAGCCTCTACCGAATCACTTGATTCGCTTTCAGCAATTCCAAAACAGCGCTGACGCATTCCTCGACGCTCAAGTCGCCTGTGTCCAGGAGCAAGTCTGGCTCCTCGGGCGGTTCGTAGACCGCCGAGACGCCAGGGAAATTCGGTAGCTTGCCCGCTTCGGCTGCTGCGTAGTGCCCCTTGGTGTCACGCTGTCGACAAATGCTTTCGCTGGCCGTGCAGTGGACAGTGAGGAAACGGTCTTTACCGATCACGTCCGATACCCGTTCGCGAACCGATTGGCTCGGTGCAACGAAAGCGCCCAAGCAGATCAAGCCGTGGTCGTTCATGAGCTTAGCCACATGCGCTGAGCGACGCAGGTTTTCACTGCGATCCTCGACGGTATAGCCGAGGTCCATGTTCACTCCGCGACGCATCAGTTCGCCATCCAATACAGCCACCGCGCGACCGTCGTCGAACAATGCTCGCTCGACTGCACGTGCAATGGTGCTCTTGCCGGTACCTGTTACACCGGTAAACAATATCGTGGCCGCCTTTTGGCCAAAGCGTGCAGCGCGTTCTGACTCCGTAACGTCGGAGACGCTTCGTCGGCCCGTTTCGGTTTGCTCATCTGTGATTTCCCAAGCCGCCGTCGTTTTTTTGGCCGAATCGCGATCGGAGATCATGCCCGCACCCACGGTCGTGTTGCTCATTCGATCGATAATGATGAATGCGCCGGTGCCTCGGTTGCGTCGATAAGCATCGAAGAAAATCGGTTGACTCAATGTTACCGCACAGCGTCCGATTTCATTGAGTTGCAAGTCGGGAGCTGGGGTGCGGTGCAACGTATTCACATCAACACGGTACTTGAGCGAGTCAACTTGACCGGTCACCGTTTGTGTCGTGTGCTTGAACAAGTACGTCTTGCCTGGCACCATGGCATCGGAACTCATCCAAACGATGGTCGCATCGAACGAGTTGCTGATCTTCGGTACGTTGCCAGGTCGAACAATCATGTCGCCTCGAGAGCAGTCCACTTCGTCCTCGAGTACCAACGTGATCGACTGCGAACTGAACGCTTCTTTTAAGTCGCCATCCTGGGTTACGATGCGTTCGACCTTGCTAGTCCGTTTCGAGGGTAGGACCATGATTTGGTCCCCTTGTCGAATAATGCCCGAAGCCACCGTACCGCAGAAACCGCGGAAGTCGAGGTTAGGGCGATTCACGATTTGAACAGGCAATCGGAAGTCTTCTAAATTGCGATCGGAGCCTATGTAAACCGACTCGAGGAAGTTCATCAAGGTGCTGCCGCGATACCAAGGCATGTTGACGCTCGGGTCCACCACGTTTTCGCCGTGAAGTGCAGCGATCGGAATGAAATGCAAATCAGGCAGATCGAGTCGCGATACGAAGTCTCGGTAGTCGCTGCAGATTTCATCGAAGCGCTCTTGGCTATAACCCACCAAGTCCATTTTGTTGATCGCAACGACCACGTGCCGAATGCCGAGAAGCGAAACGATAAAGCTGTGTCGTTTCGTTTGAGTCAGAACACCATACCGTGCATCGATCAGAATGATCGCCAAGTCCGCGGTGGACGCACCGGTTGCCATGTTGCGCGTATATTGCTCGTGGCCGGGAGTGTCCGCAATGATGAACTTGCGTTTGGCCGTCGAAAAATACCGATAGGCCACATCGATTGTAATGCCCTGTTCGCGTTCAGCCTTGAGACCATCCGTTACGAGGGCTGGGTCAAAGCCACCGCCGGTTGTGCCGTGTACTTTGCTTTCGTTTTCAAGCTGTGCCAGTTGATCTTCGTAGATCATCTTGCTGTCAAAGAGCAATCGGCCGATGAGGGTACTCTTGCCGTCGTCGACGCTTCCGCAAGTGATGAATCGCAAAAGCTCTTTGCGTTCATGTTGGTCCAAGTATGCCAGGATGTTCTCGGCAATCAAATCGCTTTGGTGAGACATATGCTTAAAAGTACCCTTGCGTCTTTTTGAGTTCCATACCAGCACCGCCGCCATCTTGATCGATAACCCGGCCTTGACGTTCTGACGTCTTTGTCAAAAGCATCTCTTGAATGATCTCGGGCAGTGTTGTCGCCGTCGACTCAACCGCCCCTGTGAGTGGATAGCAACCGAGTGTTCGGAAGCGAACCATTTTGTGTTCGACAACTTCACCTGGCCGAAGCTGCAATCGGTCGTCGTTGAGATGAATCAGGGTTCCGTTGCGTTGGACTACCGGCAACATTTTCGCAAAGTACAAATCGGGAATCGGAATCTTGTCTAGATAGATGTACTGCCACACGTCCAACTCGGTCCAATTCGAAAGCGGAAAGACCCGGATGCTTTCGTTTGGATTGACGCGTGAGTTGTAGAGATTCCAAAGTTCTGGTCGTTGGTTCTTTGGGTCCCAGCGGTGAAACTTGTCCCGGAAGGAGAATACCCGTTCTTTGGCTCGCGACTTTTCCTCGTCGCGTCTCGCACCACCGAAGGCAGCGTCGAACCCATAATGAGTCAGCGCTTTTTTGAGCGAATCCGTCTTCATCACTTCGGTATGTTTTTCGCTGTTCTCGCCCGGATCGATTCCCAGCTTGAGCCCTTCGTGATTGATGTGGACCAGCAATTCGATGCCCAGCTCGTTTTTGACGTAATTGTCGCGAAACTGGATCATCTCCTTGAACTTCCAAGTCGTATCGACATGGAGGAACGGAAACGGAGGCTTGGCTGGGTAAAATGCTTTGAGCGCAAGGTGGGTCATGACCGCTGAGTCCTTGCCCACGGAGTAGAGCATCACCGGCTTTTTGAATTCCGCAGCCACCTCGCGGATAATGTGGATGCTTTCCGCTTCCAGCTGTTTAAGGTGGGTTAAGTTGTATGAGTTCATTGGTTCGCTTCCGTGAGCATTAGAAATCCTATTGGTCGAAATTCCCTGCGGCAGATCACAACCCGAAGCGTGAGCGAGGGATTCTCTGCCCCTCGCTCACGCTTCGGGTTGGGATAACACAGTCCGTCGCTCTTTTTAAATCACAGTTGAATACGCAATAAAGTAGTAACCATCCCAAAATGAAAAAGGGGGGATGGGGCAAGCTGGGGGGGAATTCTCCAATTCCCGATCAACTATTTAGGTATGCGGCAGGCTGAAAACAACCCGCCAAGGTTCCAATGGGAGAGCGAGGTTCCTGCCGAGCTTGCGACGCCACGGTTCGGCGGGAGCCTCACCCTCCCCGAGTAACAAATCCTCCCCGAGTAACAAATAGCGCGGACGACGTCTGTTTACAACAGGAGCCTCTGCCTCCCGACATAATCAGTGCTGCCGCTCGCCTTACCACCTTCTTAGCTTGCACGCTTGGCAAAAGAAAGAGCAGCCGCCCGAAGTTGGTCGTGCGTGTGCGCTGCGGAAACTTGAGTGCGGATCCGAGCTTTGCCCTGTGGGACGACCGGATAGGAGAATGCTATCACATAGATTCCGTCGTCCAGCATCGCTTTGGCTACATGTGCAGCTTTGGCTGCGTCTCCCAACATGACCGGTACGATCGGATGGGAGCCGGGCAAAATGTTCAACCCAGAGCGCTCCATTTCCTCACGGAATAGCCGAGTATTGGACTCGAGCGTATCTCGCAATTCGGTCGATTCCTCTAGCAGTTCTAGGGCTCGAATCGAACCGGCCACAATCGGCGGAGCAATGGTGTTGGAGAACAAATAAGTCCTCGATCGCTGTCGTAGCAAATCGATCATTTCGCTGTTCCCGGACGTGTAACCTCCGCTTGCACCACCGAGGGCTTTTCCAAGCGTTCCAGTCATAATGTCGACGCGATCCATCACACCACAATGTTCATGTGTTCCTCGACCACGTGGACCCACGAAGCCAACGGCGTGAGAATCGTCCACCATCACCATTGCATCGTATTGATCTGCTAGTTCGCAGATGGCCGCAAGATTCGCAATGGTTCCGTCCATTGAGAAGATCCCGTCGGTCGCAATCAAACGGAAGCGCGCGGAGCGTGCTGCCTCAAGTTTTGCTTTGAGGTCGTCCATATTGTTGTTCAAGTACCGATGTCGCTGCGCTTTGCAAAGACGGATGCCATCAATGATGCTCGCATGATTGAGCTCATCGGAAATGATCGCATCCTCTGGCCCAAGAATGGTCTCGAATAATCCGCCGTTTGCGTCCCAACAAGAATTGTAAAGAATCGTGTCTTGCATCCCCAAGAATCGGCTGAGGCGATTTTCCAAATCTTTGTGAATCGTTTGGGTGCCGCAAATGAAACGAACGGAGGCCAAACCGTATCCCCAACGCGCGAGAGCATCGTTAGCGGCTTGCCGAACCATCGGATGCTGCGCGAGTCCGAGATAGTTGTTCGCGCACATATTGAGCAACTCACGGCCGTCAGCAATCCGTACCATCGTCCCTTGCGACGAATCGATGACTCGCTCGGTCTTGAATGTCCCAGCGTCCCGAATGGTCTGGTTGGTAGCCGCTAAGTGCTCTAAAAATAATGCGTTCATTCAAAATTCTTTTGACAGGTTTAAGCTTCAACGGCGTGAGCTTGAAGATCTTCGAGATCGACAAACTCGAGTGTTGAAATATGTGTGGATTCCAGTACGACTTTCGGCGCGATGCCCGCCTCAAACGCTTCCTTCCATCTTTGTACACACAAACACCATCTGTCTCCAGGCTTAAGCCCCGGGAAACGGAAGGCTGGCACAGGAGTGATCAAGTCGTTGCCGCTGTCCCGCGAGAACTCGAGGAATTCCTGCGACATTTCGGCACAGACTAAATGAAGCCCTTGATCGTCGGCTCCAGATCGACAGCAACCGTCGCGAAAAAACCCCGTTGGCGGATCCATGGAGCACGGTTGAATATTGGTCCCTAACACATTTTTTGGTGCTGACATCATTTCAAGTCCTTTTCGAAGGCATTGGACGTTTACGAGACCATTGTACCGTTTTCGCTATGCTGGGTGGCAAGGCTCGGAATAGGATCGGTTTTCAGGTACGATTTAAGCGAGGTGTCATTCGCGATTCATCGCACACCGGATTGCTGACTGTTAAACTAGATTTCAGCGTAGCTTGCGGACGGCACATGGACGGCACATGGAAGGTGCCTGTTACTCTCACTATTACCAAGATTCCAAACTCGCATGAGATTCCCAATTCCATTCAAAGATCTCTTACCTATCGAAGCTATTAAACAGCTCTCCCAATTGGTTTCTCAACCGACGCTTGTCAATGCGATAAAGGAGGCAGCACAGAAGATAGGACTCAAAGACCAATTTCAATCGGGCAATATTCAACAAATTTTGCAGCAAGCCGGTCGATGGATGGAAAGTGCTGCAGAGCCTTGGCTGCGAAACGCACAGCCCGGCCTTTTGCCGGGCATTAACGCAACAGGCGAGTTTTTTTCCAATCGATGGTGCTCGCATCGAATGTGTTCCGATGCCATCACGCAAGTGAATCATCTCCAAAGTCATTTTGCAGAGACGGTCAAGCTCGATCAGCAACTCCGAAGTTTATTGATCGGCTTGACCAGCGCGCAAGTCGTCGCGGTTGTTCCCAGTACGACACTAGCTCTTTTTGTTCTTGCCTTGGCCGATACCTCATCAAAGGACCGCGCACGTTGGGTCTTGCCGCGGGTCGATTGTGTTCGGCTTCCTCAGGCTGGAGCAACGCAAGGAGGCAATGTTCGAACGATTCTCGATCAAGCGAACGCGAAGACCTATGAGATTGGGACCAATCAAGATTGCATGCCGAGCGATTTTGCAGAGGCGTTGCAGGAACCGGGGGCACGATTGCTGATCGCTTCGCCGAATTCACTGCCAGCTGAATCTCGATTGGAGCATCGCAATCGCGGGCTAACGGCGGCAAAACAAGCAGGTGCTGATATTGCGGAAATCCTGTTGGATGGAACGATTCATGACTTGTCCGGGCTAGGGATAACGAGCAGAGTGATCGCGGACGCATGGGACGATGGTGTCGAACTTATCATCGTGCCAGGTGACGCACTTCTCGGCGGCCCAGAATGCGGCATTATCCTTGGGAAGCAAACCGCCATGGAAAATGTCCTCAAGATTGTGGATGCAATGGGGGGGCATGCTAGCAGCATTACCAAGGCGGCGCTACTACGTACATTGCAAGCATCCGAATCGATCGAGCAATGGCGGCAGTTGCCAATCGGTGCATCGCTTTCGACGAGTTTCGAAAACTTGCAAAACCGAGCCGAACGAATCATGGCTCAGCTTACCGTGAATCCGATGTTCGAACGAGTCGTTGTGGCTCGCAAATCGTGTCGCATCGGGGCGGGTGTTTGGAGCAGCCAACGCTTGGATTCCACCACGATTCAGCTGTTTCCAAAATCGATGAGCCCATCCGCGATGGCGGAGTTGTTTGCGGCCAGTGAAGTGCCAGTCTGGACAAACGTGCAGTCCGACCATGTCGAGCTCGTACTGCGTTCCATGGAACCGGATGAAGACCGGATTCTTGTTCAGCAGTTGTGCTCTGCAACTGAGTAGCGAAACTCGTCAAGAGTTTCGGTCGTTTAGGCGATGTAGCCGAAAGTCTTGACGACCTTCGCTACGAACTGCAACATGAAAACAACCTTAGCACGACGCGCAAGCTAGTGAACAACTATCCAATTCACTAGCTTGCGCGTCGTGCTAGGCAAGATTGAACCCGCCGCCCGCCTAAAACGATTGAGGACAATCGTTCGCGACTAAACTTCGCGAGTAACCGTTCCCAAATAAAAGGGTTGCTGTGCAACCAGTTCTGTGCCGTCGTTGAGATAAAAACGAACTCGAACGCACCAGGAGATTTTCAGCAATTTCCCTTCGTAGGAAAGTGGCGAATCCGGAAGTGGGACTTGGACACTTTGAGGGATAGACCAGTCCGATGCGGCTAGTGAATTGCCCGTCAGTCTCTGGAAGAAATGCACCCCAAGGTCTTCGGTTCCTTTGCCTTCAGTGAGCCACACGACAGAGACTTCGACCGCTGCAATGGAATTTTGAGGGATGTTGGAAACACGGTACTCGAACTCGATAACATCGTTCGACATGTATGTCGGCTGTAATCCAAGCAATCGAATCATGACGGCTGACTGACCGGTTTGATGCGAACGTGAGGGTACACGATTACGGGAAAACTTCGGGAGTACGATGGCCATCGATTCGCCTCTCCTTCAACAATAATTTTCCAGTGAATTGCATTGTGTAAACTCTGAAAAGAGTGCATCGCATCAGAGGGAATCGAGACCTGGCATTCCAGTTCCAATGGTCGTCCCCAATCGATTCGCGAACGTCCCACATCCAAAATATTTTGGAAGCGAACGATCTCCCGCTCAGTCCGAACATCTGTTCCAAAATGATAAGTGCTTTCTTCCTCACATACTAGTCGAATTGAGAGTTTCTTGATCACGAGTCGGCCATACTGGACTAAAAGTAACTTGTACGTTCTGCCGGGCACCAACGGCAAATCTTCGATCTCGACTGTCGTCGAACCGATGCCAATCTCCCGAATATAAGATCGGAAAAACAATTGGCCTGACCGCAAGCCAATGTAGATACCCGGAACGAGTAGGATTAGGAGTCGATATTGAATCTCGCCTCGAAAGAATCCGCCGACGGCGAAAACGCAAAAGACAGCAATCATGGCATTCCATGCCATTGCAAACAGACCAATGGAAATCAGAGCCCCCGTCCCAGGCCATTCACCGGGTAATCGGTAGGCTAGTTTTGCCCCTGGGCTATCCGTAAATGGGGTCAGCAACGGGACCATCGGAGGCAGTAGGATTTTGTTGCGAGGTTTGTTTGGGCGTGAGACCAATCCATGTTTTGCGATGATCTCTCGATGCTCGTCGCTGGTTGCAACCTTCAGCACACGGTACCAAAAACCAACCGCTCCCATCACGATAAAAGACGCGGATACGGTCGTAAGTAGCCAAAATCCATAGCCAATACGAACAACTTGGGTCTTTGGCGACAGAAATTGCCAACCCACAATGGTGGTAAGGCACACAACACCGACAAGAAAGAACGACGCGAAAAAGAGAGCTTCGCCCAGCGAACCAACGAACCACCAGCCGGACATTCGTCCGCCTCGCTTTTTTCCCCATAGTCTTAGAACTGGCCGCATACACGCAGTGTATTCCGAAGATGCTGGTTGACCAAGCGGTTCGAGAGGATATCCGTTCCTCATAGAAGGTTGTAAAACTTCCGAACCCGAAGCGTGAGCGAGGGATTCCGTGCCCCTCGCTCACGCTTCGGGTTAGGATCGGAACTTTGCCTAACGGCAAACCCATTAAACCAACAAGCCCCTTGGTCGGACCGATTTGGGAAACTAGACTAACTCAAATCATGAAAAACAAAGCAATCCAAAACGATCCATCCAACGAGAGTCCTTGGTATTCGAAAGGTCTTTCCTTTGAATGCACGCAATGCGGAGATTGTTGTAGTGGCCCAGGCGAAGGCTATGTATGGGTCACGCCTGAGGAAATCGTGGCTCTTGCGGCTGCAATCGGAATGTCCGAGCAGCAAGAGGAATTCGAACGCAAGTTCACTCGCCAGGTTGGCGAACTAACCAGTCTGGTCGAATATTCCGACGGCGATTGCATTTTCCTAGATCCTAAATCTCGAACTTGCTCCGTCTACGAAGTGCGGCCAGTCCAATGTCGAACTTGGCCATTTTGGAAAAGCAACGTCAAATCCCCGAGAGCTTGGTCTCAAGCGGCAAAGAACTGCCCAGGCTGCAATCAAGGCCGGCTTTACAGCCTAGCCGAGATCAAAACCAGTCTCGAAAAAGACAATGGGGATTTCTGAAACGAGCGAGTTTACCGCAGATGTAACGTCCCCAAATTCCGATTGATCGCCGCCAAAACTCGCCTACCATTGGTTCCACCCATACCAATCGACTGTTGGTAGGAGCCTCGTTTCGCAATCGACAAAGGCGCCGCTGACTCTCGAATCAATTGCCTCTGACGTGCTCGCGGCACGGGTGTTGGGCTGGTAGTGCTGTTTTGTCGGACCGCAATGTACTTTAGCATAGAATCCCCCCCGGGTTAGCGATCGGTTCAAACCAAGTCCTCCCTAATCATAGCAGCCGGCTCCGCTCGTTCAAATACCCTTCCATCGGAATGGCTGTTAACTCGGATTGAAGGGGTTGAAGAACGCCGGACGGTTTGACAAACTTCCAAGGCAATGCCAAATTACGACAGTACAGGTAGAGATTCCTTTTTACTTAACTTAGGCCAAGTCGTTTCATGAGCTCTGCAGAACCCTACACGGAAAATCCAAACCCAAAAAAGCGTTCTTCACTTCCTTTGATTCTTGGGCTGGGAGTTCTCGCTGCGGGGGCTTATTTTGTGATTCCCGCGATCATGACCAAAATGATGTTGCTAGACGAACAAGCCAAGGCGAAAGCCAGGTTTGAGGCCTCGATCAAGCCAGAAGATTCGCCTAAAGTCGAAATCACGGTTGCAAAAAAGAAAATGGAGGCCGAGAAGCCTGGAAGCACGTCGCTAGACCCAGAAGTCTACTTCAAGTTTCTGGATACAGACAGCAACGGAATCCTTGAGGGGGCCGAAGTTCGTGGTCGAGTCAAAGACCAAATGCGCGCGTTTGACAAGGACACCGACGGTTCGGTAACCAAAGAGGAGTTCACCACCCAAGTCCGACTGGTGGCCCCCGCAGAGGAAGAAGAAGAGTAAGCCTCGTGTCGCACCCCAAAGCGAAACGACCTATGTCTATTTGCTAGCCAGGGAAGACCGCATACAGAATTCGCTCACTCACAACAAACCCACCTCCTCATCCCCCGACCCCTTCTCCTCCCGAGGAGGAGAAGGGGAGTCAGAGCATAAAGACGCTTCGCGCGGGCGTGCGTTATTCCCAATCCAATGGCGCAAGCCAAATGTTGCGAAGCTCTTGCCATGGCTTATCTATGAGAACCTCTTTATCGCACTCGACAACCACGCGGTCGTGTGTGGCGACTTGGCCTATTCTGAAACAAGGTAAGCCTTGCATGGCGGTTTCGAATTGCTTGGCCAACGCGGCAGGGACCTCGCAAAGCAGTCGACTGTTCGATTCGGAAAACAAGGCAACTTCGCGGTCGACGAAGCTGGCTTGTCGCAAGCTCGTAATATCGACCGAGACTCCCAGCTCGCCAGCAAACGCCATCTCTGCAAGCGATACAGCCAATCCGCCTTCGCTCAAATCGTGGCACGATGCGATCAGCTTGCTCTTGATCGCTTGATGGATCGCTTGGTAGCTTCGCATCGCTACCGCAGCGTCCACCTTGGGTACTGTGCCACCCGATTTGTTTAACGCCAAAGCCGCATACGAACCGGCCATCTCATCGCGAGTTACACCGATCAAATAAACCGAATTTCCCGCACGTTTGAAATCCATCGTTACGGCGTCAGCACAGTTGTCGATTTGACCCATTGCACTGATGAGCAACGAACAAGGGATCGCGATCGTACTCTTCTCGCCATTGGCATTGAACCAAGAAAACTCATTGTTGAGACTGTCCTTGCCGCTGATAAACGGAGTCTTCCATTGGATCGCTAGATCATGACACGCGATCGCGGCTCGAACCAAAGTTCCTAGCGTCTCCGGCCGCTCGGTATTGCCCCAACAGAAATTATCGAGGATGGCCAGTCGGTTCGGATCCGCGCCTACAGCAACTGCGTTTCGAACCGCTTCGTCGATGGCTGAGGTGGCCATATGGTAAGGGTCGTAATCCCCTAATCGCGGGTTCATGCCGCAGGACAAAACCAATCCTCGCTGGCTGTTCAGTTTGGGTCGAACAACTGCCGCATCGCTTGGCCCGTTGCAGGATGGACCGACGAGCGGCTTGACGACGCTTCCCGCTTGCACCTCATGGTCGTATTGACGAATGATCCAATGCTTGCTGGCTACCGTTGGGTTGGCCAAGATTTTTTCCAGGGTTGATTCGATTGCCGAGCGATCGAGGCTTCCTAAATGGCATGGCAAGCTCTGGGCTGGCTGATAGACAGCTTGACGTACGACCGGTGGGCGGCCTTGATGCAGGAACTCCATGCTGACACAACCCACTTCTACGCCGTAAAACATCAGCCGGAGCAGGCCAGTCGGAGTGAACTCACCGAGGATGGCAACCTCAACGTCTTCGTCATTGCAAAGCTTCTTCAAGCGTTCGATTTTGCTAGGTGGGACCGCCATCACCATTCGCTCTTGCGCTTCGCTAATCCAGATTTCGGTGTAGCTGAGTCCCTCATATTTCAGCGGTGCTTGTTCGAGCCAAACCTCCGCCCCAATCGACTCACCCATTTCGCCAACCGCGCTGCTGAAGCCACCAGCCCCACAATCCGTCACGGCACTGTAGAGTCCTTGATCGCGAGCTTGAAGCAAAACGTCCATCACCATTTTTTCGGTGATCGCATTTCCGATTTGAACCGAGCCGCCCGAGATGTTTTCGCTCTCTTCGGTCAATTCAACGCTGCTAAAGGTCGCTCCATGGATCCCATCGCGACCAGTCCGTCCACCGATGGCAACGATCAAATCGCCTGGCATGGCTTGTTTTTCGACTTTATCAACCGGGATAATGCCAACATTGCCGCAATAGACGAGGGGATTGCCAAGGTAACGATCGTCGAAGTACACGGCTCCGTTAACCGTCGGGATACCCATGCGATTCCCGTAGTCGCGAACGCCCGACACAACACCTTTCATGACTCGACGAGGATGCAAAACCGCAGGTGGCAAATCGTTGGGGTTGTAGTTAGGAGACGCAAAACAAAAGACGTCCGTGCTACAAATCGGCTTCGCACCAAGCCCTGTACCAAGCGGATCGCGGATCACACCACCGAGACCTGTGTTGGCGCCACCGTAAGGTTCGATCGCGGACGGATGGTTGTGCGTCTCGACCTTGAACACAACGTGGTCTTCGTCGTCAAACTTGACGACCCCAGCATTGTCCTTGAACACGCTAACGCACCAGTCGTCCTGCCCCAAGCTTGCGCGGATTTGAACAGTCGCCGCGAAAATCGTTTCCTTGAGCATGCTCTTGAAATGACGCGTACCGTTTTCGTCGCGATACTCGATTTTGCCGCCAAGCGTTTTGTGGCTGCAGTGTTCACTCCAGGTTTGTGCGATCGTCTCAAGTTCGATGTCGGTAGGATCTCGATCTTGTTCTTGGAAATGATCCTGAACCGTTTTCATCTCCGCGATTGATAAATACAGCTGACCGGACTTGCTCAACTGCATGAGCGAGTCGTCGTTCAGTTCGCGAATCGGAACCACCGTCATTTTAAATTCGTAGGGCGAGCCTACGGCGAGTTGGTCTAGATTCAATGGACCGACTACGATTTGCTCGATGGAGTCATTGGCCAACACCTTTTGGCAAATACGCTGAATGACCGCTTTGTCGACAGCACTAGTGCCACTGGTCGATCGTACCCAGTACTTTCGAAACGTTCGCACTTCGTCGACTTCGTACTTGAGATCGCGCAGCATCTTGAGCGTGCTTTGTGCGACAGGATCCATGACCCCAGGCTTGAGCATGGCATAGATCAGCGTCCATGGTGAACCACTGGACTCTTGATCAAGTGGTTGATTCAAAGATGCGTCACCAACGGTTGTGGCAACGCAACACTGCGCGATTGGGTCGGAGAGAAGCTCCGTCGCGATCTTTTTGACTTTCTCGTGAGCGAGCGCGCCCTGGAGAAGAAAACCGTAAGCGGCTCGAATCGAAAGGTCGTTTGCAATCCCAAGTTCGCGCGTCGATGTGAGCGCAGAATGCCCGAGAGAATCCGGTTGGCCATCAGCCGGATGAATGTCTACTTGCCACAGCCTCACGTGTTGCTTTTCCCGCTTTGAGTAGTTGTTCGATACGGTCGAAGTCGGATTTTTCCAACGCTTCGACCCAAGATGCGCAAATTGTGGCAAAGTTCCTCATCGCTTGTAAGGCAGGCGCATGGTTTTCTTCCAAGATCTGCCGCCACATCTGGGTATTGCTGGCCGCGATCCGGGTTGAGTCCATCCACCCTTTCCCCACAAACTGCAAGATTTCCGGAGGAGTCGAAGTGGCTAGGGCTGACGCTACCATGTGTGGCAAATGACTGGCCGTCGCCAACGCTTCGTCGTGATCCTTGGGAGAAAGACAACACGTTCGCGAACCCATCGATTCCCAAAAACCGATCATTCGCGTAACTAATTCAGGCGCCGTGTCCTCAGCGGGAGTGATAACGACCAGGGCGCCATCCAGAAGTGTGCCCAAAGCGTGCTCTACGCCGCTGTGATGCCCGCCGGCAATAGGATGGCTGCCAATGAACTGAGAAGGGGAAAGCCTGCCTTGGGCTGCCCGTATGATGCTCTGCTTGGTGCTGCCAACGTCCGTAAGTATGGCGTCCTGCTGTGCGACACTCGCCGCAACCTCTAACGAGTCGACGATCGATTGGACCGGCGTACACGCGATTATTAAATCTGCTTCTTTTGCCCCGGCGAGGATATCATCGGTGGCGATATCAATCGCTCCCCGAGCGAGAGCCGTGTCCAATTTCGAAACGGTCCGACCGACTCCGACAACGGTTTTGGCCAGGCGTTTCCGTTTCAGAGCGAGACCAATTGAGCCTCCGAGCAATCCAACTCCAATGATGCAAACGCGCTGCCAAACCATAAAAGCCACAAAAATGGAGTTGAGAAATGTTGGGGGAGAGGGAAAGGGGGACCCGTGAAGGATGCGTTGTAGTGTAACTGGATGGGAGCAAAACGCGAATCGCGATTTGGATTAACATCTTGTAACCCTCCCTCAGGGAGGGTCGAGCGTAGCGAGGGGAGGGTGAAGTGCCAACAACCATCGCACAAGTCAGTTCACCCTCCCCGGGCCGAAGGCCCGACCCTCCCAGAGGGAGGGTAACTTAAATCCCTGCAGAACTTAAATCCCTGTAGAACAAACCGGGGTCGATAGACACCCTCCCTCAGGGAGGGTCGAGCGTAGCGAGGGGAGGTTGAAGTGCCAACAACCATCGCACAAGTCAGTTCACCCTCCCCGGGCCGAAGGCCCGACCCTCCCAGAGGGAGGGTGACTTATGGAAGACGCGCCGAAATTTCGGGACAGCCCCTAGAGCAACGAAGCCTGAAATGTCTTTTGCAAACACTCAAGCCCTTTCTGGCCTTGTTTGCCATCGATAACCACATTGACTCGCAACTCGCTGGTATTGATCATCAGCACGTTGATACCGGATTCGGCTAGCGACTTGAACATCGCAATTGCAACGCTGGTGTGGCTTCGAAGACCAATGCCACTTACGGACAACTTGGCGATTTCGGTCGAACCGCTGATCTTGCGAAACTTGTAGTCCATCGTTTCGAGCACCTTGATGCAATGCCCCATCTGCTCTTCGGGTACGGTAAAGCTGATGCTCGTTTCACCTTGATAACCATCGCAACTTTGAACGATCATGTCGACGAACACGCCGGCTTCCGCTACGCGTTTGAAGACCTTTTGTGCAAGTCCAGGGGTGTCGGGAACGCCTGACAATGTCACGCGTGCTTGATCACCCACCATGGAGATGTCGAGCAAGGTTAACTGTTCCATATTGGAGTTGCGCAATCGCTCGATGATCTCATTGACACTCAAGTCACTGGTGTTCTTCTGACCGATTTGCCAAAGATTGGCGTCGGCTGGCTTTAAGTGGAGATCGAATGCTTGGTGAACGGCACGCAACGCAGAAGTCGCTTCGGATCGCTGAACCAAAACGCTAATCTTGATTTCGCTGGTGGTGATCATTTGAATGTTAATGCCAGCGTCGGCTAACGACTCGAACATCTTTTGAGCAACCCCGGTCTGAGCAGCCATACCCAGGCCCACTACCGATACTTTGGCTACCGCATCGTCGTGCGTCACGCCGGTGGCCCCGACGACTTTGGCCGCTTCGTTGACAGCCTTGAGCGCGTCCTTGAGTTCGGAGTTGGGGACCGTGAACGAAATGTCGGCCAGATCGCCTTGTCCGATATTCTGAACGATCATGTCCACCGTCACCTTGCGATCGGCTAGGCGTTTGAAGATTTCGAAGCTGGTTCCGGGTTTGTCTGGCACACCCAAGATAGTGACCCGAGCTTCGTCTCTGGTCAGTGCAGCACCACAAACAGGCACCGAGCTGGACTCTGGCGCAGTCACAATCATCGATCCTGGTGCATCCGAGAAACTGCTTCGCACTCGGATAGGCACATCAAACTTCTTTGCAAACTCGATCGATCGGTTGTGCATGACACCAGCCCCGAGACTGGCCAACTCGAGCATTTCGTCGTAGCTGATTTGCCCCATCTGCCTGGCCTCAGGCAACAACCTCGGATCGGTCGTATAAACACCGTCGACATCGGTGTAGATCTCGCAAGCGTCCGCGCGAAGAACAGCGGCCAACGACACTGCCGTCGTATCGCTTCCTCCACGCCCGAGAGTCGTAATGTTGAGGTCATCATCGACCCCCTGAAACCCAGCCGCGATCACAATGTTTCCTTCATCGAGCAAGCGGCGAATGCGTTCGGTTGAAATCGTTTTGATTCGCGCTTTGGTGAACGAATTGTCGGTGCGGATCCCCATCTGAGCGCCGGTTAACGACACCGCTTTATGACCAAATCGATGGACGGCCATGGCCATCAGCGCCACGCTGACTTGTTCGCCCGTGCTGAGCAACATGTCCATCTCGCGAGCCGGTGGCTCTTCGTTGACTTCCTTTGCCAAGTCGATGAGATGGTCTGTGTTGTGACCCATGGCGCTCACGACCACGACAACTTGATTGCCCTCTTGTTGAGCGCGAATCGCTTTGCGTGCGGCAGCCTGAATTTTTTCGGGTGTCGCAACACTGGTTCCACCGAACTTCTGAACAATCAATGGCATTTCAAATCCTTAACCGTTTTCTAAAAACCTTTAATTCACAACCCGACGCGTGAGCGAGGGCATCTCATGACTTTGCTCCCCTCGCCCCTTTTAGGCAACGCTGTGAAGCATTCTGTAGCGAAACTCGTCAAGAGTTTCGGTCGTTTGCGCGATGCAGCCGAAAGTCTTGACGACTTTCGCTACAAAAAAGAGGGGTTTTTGCAGCAGAAATTGCTTCACAACGTCGCCTTTTTAGGGGGGGAAAAGCACATAAAATTCTTACAGCAAATCGCCTCGCGTCAGCTTGGGAATCAGCTCCCAGCCATTTGCATACGATAGTCCAGATTTTGCCGCCGACAATTCATCGTACGACGAACTTCCGTTTTGCGAGATTCCTTTTCCGCAAGCGGCGAAGGGGACCCAACCGTGCGAGTGCTTCTTGGTGCTGACCGGCGTCGAATGGTCTGGCATTACCAGGATTCGATAGTCGCCTTGCTCCTTGAGAGCCGCATGAATCGGACCTACGATATGCCGATCGATGGCCTCTAGTGCTTTGACCTTTTCATCGGCACGCCCCTCATGGCTAGCTTCGTCAGTCGCCTCGATATGGACACAAACCACATCGTACTTCTTGAGTGCTTCAATGGCTGCAGCCCCTTTGCCTGCGTAGTTGGTATCCAAATAACCGGTTGCACCGTCCACTTCAATCCGATCCCATCCAATCAGTGCAGCCAAACCTCGGAGCAAATCGACCGCTGTAATCATCGCGCCGCGAAGTCCAAACCGCGAATCAAACGATGCCAATTGTGGCGTCTTGCCCAATCCCCAAAGCCAAAGATTCGTCGCCGGTCGCTTGCCGCACGCCACTCTAGCCAGGTTCACAGGATGGTCGGCAAACAACGCCACGCTCTGCTCCATCAAATGGCAGAGCAAGTCGCATCCCGGTCCCTTTGGGAAATCATCGAGTACCGTGCCGTCGGTCAAGTCATGCGGTGCAGTGGTTCGTGAGTCGATGGAAAACGGCGATGGCGTTCCAGGCTTGCCGCGATAAATGAGCAAGTTTCGGTAGCTGACTCCTGGAATGAACTCGAGCGATTCGTTTCCGAACCTTTCCTGAGCGGTTCGCAACAGTTGAACCGCTTCGGCTGTGGAAACGTGATCAGCGGTGAAGTCGACCATGATTTGATTTTGAACTGTCACCAAATTGCAGCGAATGGCCCAGTCGTCGGGGCCGAGCTGGATGCCTTGCGCGGCCGCTTCGATGGGAGCTCGTCCTGTGAAGAACTGATTCGGATCGTATCCGAGCAACGACATGTTGGCGACTTCACTGCCAGCCGGGAAATGCAACGGAACGTTGTCGCTTTGTCCCACCAAACCAAGCTTGGCGATTTCGTCCATGGCTGGAATGTTGGCTTGTTGCAGAGGCGTCTTGCCTCCGAACGATTCGACCGGATAGTCGGAGCATCCGTCCGGGATGATGATGACCCATTTCATTGCAGAACGCCTTTTTGTAGTTATTGATCGGTGAATTGTGTCGCGGTGGGTTGTTGTTTGGGACCATTGTCCCGAACAATTAATAGGAGGATATAAATAAACGGACGGGACAATGGTCCCATCCTACTTATTTGCCACCCTCGGTGACGCGAAGCTTAACGCATTCGTTGCTTACACTTGGCAACTTTCGTATTTCGTCGTTGGCTGCTGCGGCAGCTTTCTCAGTGGCTTCATGGGTCATGATGACCAATGGAACTTTGCGAGGTTGCTGGTCAATAGTTGGCTCGTGTTGAATGATCGAGGCAATCGAGATCTGATGCCTGCCCAAGATGCCTGTTATTTGAGAAAGCACACCTGGTTCATCGGCAACAAAGAACCGCATGTAATATCGACCTGTCGTTTGAGCATACGGCAGCAATTCGATCTTGGACTCCCGATCCGACCACAGCTCCAATCTTCGAAACGTGATGTCGGTTCTGCCGGCAGCAGTATCGATCATGTCAGCGACCACAGCCGAAGCGGTCGGCATTTGTCCGGCCCCTTGCCCGTGAAAGAACATATCTCCCACGGCATCTCCGACGACCGTCACCGCATTGTAAGCTCCGCGTACTTCGGCCAGTGGTCGTCCTTTGCGAATTAACGTTGGTGACACATGCAACTCCAAACCATCCGATCGCAACTGCGCTGTCGCAATCAGCTTGATGCGATACCCGAGCTCAGACGCATACTTCAAATCGGCGAGCTGGAACGCTTCTAAGCCGCAGCGATAGATATCTCGCCAGCGAACTCGTACGCCAAAAGCCAAATGAGCCAGGATCGCAAGTTTTTGGGCCGCGTCGCTACCGTCAACGTCCATCGTCGGATCGGCTTCGGCGTACCCGAGTTCTTGAGCAAGCTTCAAGGCCACAGCATAGTCGGCTCCTTGCTCATCCATTTGAGAGATGATGTAGTTGCTGGTCCCGTTGAGGATGCCTCGCAGCGAGAGGATTTGATTGGCGGAAAAGCATTGACTGATGTTGGCGATGATGGGGATGCCGCCACCGACGCTGGCTTCGAACGCAATGGTTCGTCCCAATGCTCTCGCCCGATCAAAGAGCTCTTCGCCATGTTCGGCCAAGAGAGCTTTGTTGGCAGTGACCACATCTTTGCCCGCTTCGAGAAGCTGCAGCATAATCGTGCGAGCAGGTTCGAGCCCGCCGACCAAATGCGCAACAACCTCGATCTCCCGATCGTTTAGGATGGAACTCAAATCATCGGTCAGGATACCAGCAGGCAAGTTAATATTGCGGTCTTTTTTCAAGTCCCGCACGGTCGCTTTTTCCAGCCAAAGAATGCGCCCGGCATGCCTAGCAAGCCGATCGCCATGGTCCAAAAGCAAACGGGCCACACCGGTTCCCACGGTGCCCATGCCAACGATGGCAACCCTGGTTTTCTCCATGACAGATAGCAATCCTACGAGGTTCCGAATTTCCAAAAGGGAAATAGTAAACCAAGTTGCCCGACTAGCAAACCGTGTTGACAGGCAAGTGAACCAAATCGACCTCGCCATGTCCCTTCCTTTCCAAGAATCCTGATATCATCACAAAGCCAGTTGCATTGCTCCCAACTCGAGGCAAAAGCGTGGAAACGCACCAAATTCCTCGAATAATCAAAAAATATGCCAGACGCAAATCCCAAGCCTTCGCCATCGCCATCTCCCTATATGGTCTTGGCTGGAATGCTGACGATCTATTTGATTTGGGGCTCAACGTATTTGGCAATTCGTGTCGCTGTGGACACGATTCCACCTTTTTTGATGGCGAGCACTCGCTTTTTGGTGGCTGGTCTGGTACTTGCGGGTGTGGTCGGATGGCTGCGAGGATTTCATCTCACGAAAAAACAGTGGATTGACAATTTCATCATATCGGCCTTCATGATTCTTGGAGGAAACGGTTTGGTCTCGTGGGCAGAGACCACCATTCCATCCGGAATTGCGACGTTGATTGTCGCCGTCAATCCTTTGTTTTTCGTATTCGCGGAATGGGGCGTTGCCTGGTGGCGTGGTGCTCCTGCCGGCGAAGGGCGCCCAAAAACTCTCACTTTTGTGGGACTCGCATTGGGGACAATTGGATTGGTCGTTTTGGTGGGGCCAGCATTTTTCGATACAAACCAAACGCAGCTACAGCCGCTCCCAGTGTTCGCGTTAGTCCTCGCATGTTTATGTTGGACAATAGGCTCCGTTTACAATCGATTGCTACCCGCTGCGGCTGAGCCTTTTGCTGGCTCCGCGGCTCAGATGCTCTGTGGTGCAGGTTGGCTTCTTGCGATAAGTCTGATCCTTGGCGAGACGAAAGACTTCTCTATCGCGAAAGTGAGTGCCGAGTCCTTTTACGCTTGGCTTTATCTCGTCATCGCTGGTTCACTCATCGCTTACACAACATTCGTATGGCTAATGCACCATGCTTCACCCTCGGTGATTTCGACGTATGCCTACGTCAATCCGATCGTAGCTGTCTTTCTGGGCTGGCTCATTCTGAGTGAAACGGTTAGCCCACGACTCGCGATCGCCTCCGTGATCATTATTGTCGGAGTGGCACTGATCACGATCTCAAAACAACGCAAAAAAGGTTAGGAAGATTTGAATACCGGACGTGCATGGAAAGTGCGTGCAACCTCAGAATCACGAGATACCCATGCCACCGCTTTCAACCTGTTCTTTTCGACCTCAACCAAGCAATTTGTTACTCGGGAGGGTGAGGCCACCGCTGTAAACATCTTTAAACATCTTTGCAAAGTCAATTCCATTGAAAACCTTAGGGAGGGCGAGGCTCCTGCCGAGCCAACGGTGCAAAGGTTCGGCAGGAGCCTCACCCTCCCGAGCAATGAATGACTTAGGTAAACTCGTTGGAAACATGTTTAGAGCGGTGGCCTCGCCCTCCCATGGGTTATTATTCTCGTTGCCAGGCGGAGCCTTGGAACGAGTTCGAAGTATGCTTAGCACGACGCGCAAGCTAGTGATCCACTATCCTCTTCACTAGCTTGCGCGTCGTGCTAAGGTATTATTCAGGCTGCCGCTCGCTTAATCGTGGCAACCCATCTGTTAGAACGAATGTTAGAACGAAAACGAGATCAACAACGTGAATACCACTTTATTATCGCGTCGAACCGTGGCGCGTTTCTGCGCATTTGCATCTCTGATGCCCTCGTTGCTTCATGCGAAACCTGTGGCCAGCCCACTTGAATTGGAATGGCTCAAGCCGAAAGGGCTCAAGCTTGGGGACACGATCGCGCTGGTCGCCCCAGCTGGGCCCGTCGATCGCGCCGTTGTCCTTGCGTATCAATTGCAATTGGAGAAAAGCGGTTACCAAGTCCAATGCGACGAACGCATGCTTGATCGCAAGAAAGAATACTTAGCAGGCTCGGACGACGATCGCTTGAACGAACTAAACCAAGCAATACGAAACCCTAACGTTCGAGGCGTGTTTCCCGTTCGTGGCGGATATGGACTGACTCGCATCCTCGATCGCGTCGACTACGAAAGCCTTCGTCGCGACCCAAAAGTCATCATCGGTTACTCGGATCTTACCGCGTTGCATCTCGCCATCGCTTGCAAGTCGCGAGTGGTCTCGTTTCATTCACCGATGCCCATGAGCAATCTTGCACAAGGACATTTGCCCGAGCACGCTTATTCGCACAAAGCGTTTGAAAGAACACTGTTTGTCGATCGCTACCCTAAAGAGATGACGGGCGAAACGATTGAGACACCAGCTTCCGATCCAATCAAGACGATCAACGCGGGAAAAGCTCGCGGTCGATTGATGGGCGGAAATTTGTCGCTTGTATGCGCGACTCTTGGAACTCCATTTGCCATCGAAGCGACTGGCAACATCCTCTTTCTCGAAGATGTCAATGAAGCTCCCTATCGAGTCGATCGACTTCTATCGCAACTTCGACTGGCAGGCATTCTCGATTCCGTTGCAGGGATTGTCCTCGGGCAATTTACCAACAAGGACCCGAATGACGCGAAAGAAATCGATCGAGTCCTGAGTGAAGCGATGAAGCCACTGAGCTGTCCGGTTGTCGCCAATTTCCCGGTTGGGCACGTACCAAAAAATGCAACCTTGCCACATGGGGCTATGGTCGAACTAGATGCGGACCGAAAATGCTTGACGTTGCTTGAGGAGCCGTGCATGCGTTAGCCGATTCATCCTGTAGCCGTACTTTCGATAAGCTCATTGCCACGTGTCCTCACTGTCAATTAGCCGTTCGGCCAATTTGTTCATCTGTCCCAAAAAGTCGTGAAGACCTACCCAGAACGGCAAACCCGGCAGGTGTGCCCCACTAGGATTGAGCTTCCTTGACCATTTTGTATTTGAGGAACGCTTCTAAAAATCCTTGGAGCTCGCCCGCCAATACGACGTGGAAGTTTCCGATTTGGAAGCCTGATCGCGAGTCTTTCACTCGTTGATCAGGGTGTAAGAAATAGTTTCGAATTTGAGAGCCGAAGCCAGTCACTGTTTTGTTCTGGTACTTGATCGCTTGCTCGGCTTCTAGTTTCTCTTCTTCAACGCGCGCCATGCGAGCTCGCAACATCTTCCAGGCTTGCGCTCGATTCTTGTGTTGACTTCGATCGCTTTGGCATTGCGCAACAATACCGGTTGGGATGTGCGTCAGTCGGATCGCAGAACTTGTTTTGTTGACGTGCTGTCCACCTGCGCCGGATGCTCGATAGACGTCTTCGCGAACGTCCTTTTCAAGGATTTCAATCTCGACCGAATCGCTGACTTCAGGGGATACGTCGACGGCGGCGAAGCTGGTTTGCCGCTTGCCTTCTGCGTTATAAGGACTGATTCGGACCAAACGATGGATCCCTTCCTCTCCCTTGAGATATCCATAAGCCGATGGGCCGCGAATGATCACGGTTGCTTGGGTGATCCCGGCTCCTTCGTTGTCGGACCGGTCAACCAATTCGGCGGAGTAGCCATTCTTCTGAGCCCAAGCAGTGTACATGCCAAGCAGCATCTCGGCCCAATCGTTGGCATCGAGACCACCTTCACGGGCGTGCACCGAAAGGATAGCCCCACATTCATCCATCGGGCCGCTCAAAAGGGCTTTCAGCTCCAGTTGTTCTAGACTGATTTCGAGCTTGCCAATCTCGGTTTCAACCTCTGCAGCAACGGAGGGATCTTCGTCGAGCATGCTGACTAACTCAGCCAAATCGTTGCAGGAGTTGATTGCACCTCGCAGCGGTTCGACGACAGAACGAAGATTCTTCAGCTGTTGAACGGTTTCCTGTGCCTTTTCAGGAACATCCCAAAAAGTTGGACTCGCCATTTCGGCGTCCAGTTTTTCAATTTGCGCAACTTTGTTAGCGTAGTCAAAGACCGTCTCGTAGAGGAACCAAACGAGCACGAACCGAATCGATACGACTTAGAAGATTGCTATCACTCATCAGGCTGACAAGAACTAACGGATGAAGGGATGAAAAAAGGAGGATGTCCGGTTTTAGACTAACGCGGTCAGGCCACGCCTGCCGATGAGGACGATTGTAGCATATCGGTAACATTTTAGTCCACGGTGACGTCATGCAAATTCAATCTTCCCGTTTCGGTAAAATGGACATCAGCCACTCAGATATGCTGCTTATGCCGCATGGTTTGATTGGATTTGAAACCTGCAGGCATTGGATTTTGCTGTCCAGCGAAGGGAATGACGAAGTCGCTTGGCTGCAGTCGGTGGCGTTAGCAAACGTCGCTCTTCCAGTGGTCAGTCCCCGTCGATTCGCCCCCAATTATCGCGCTCACGTCCACAAACGGGAATTGGCCGCACTCAATCTTCATACGAATGATCAGCTTTACGTTTTGAGCGTCGTCAGCAAAAGTGGCGTAACTCTAACGGCGAATTTGAAGAGCCCAATTCTGTTGAATGCGACTCGCCATATCGCCATTCAAGCCGTCGTGACAGACGAACAGCCGTTGGCGTTGCCTTTGGGCCTGACACGCACTCCAGCGGTTCGCCGCGCTGCGTAGATATTCGACTCGCGGAAGTTGGTAACCCGAAGCGTGAGCGAGTCAATACCGTACCCCAACGCCAAAGAGAACGAGGATCTGGACTAGATCGTTTCGCCAGTACTATTTTTCGCTTACGCGTCGGGTTACCATCTACATTCGGGCGAGTGTCCATTCTGGAACAATCGTGATGTGATATTCCCGGAGTCCAAATGAGTATCCTTTTCTATTTCCTATTGCTCGTAGTTTCGTGTTTGCAGTCTAAGTCTTCAGCAAGCCTAGAATTGAGTTTCGTTGACCTATCAGGTCAGCCCGTGCAATCGACGATCGACGAACAGGATTCCGAGGCCACAGCCGGCTCCACCTACCAGCCTAACTTGCGACTGTCCAACGCCGATGGGAAAATCGAGATTGTCACGGATGACTCAAATACCGACGGTTGCTGCTTTGTGTATGCACAGGGATTCGCGATTGATCTTTTGAACACATCGTTTTCCCATTCGCGGTCCATGCGAGTTCCCCAACGATGTCGCCTTGGATGCGGTAAGTGACTTCAGGATTGCTGATCTCGGAAATGGGAAGCTCATCGTAGAATCCAAGTCGCCTTGGGTTCTCAAATGGACTCCAAATGAGACGAAGGAGTGATGCAAGATTCAAATCAATGCACTAACCCTTGAGCATTCGGACGTGCTGAATCAGACGGTCCCCTTATGCAATCGCGTTGGTGCATATCGTCGAGGCGATCGTTACAAACTAGCATCCCCGTAAGGTGTACGCAATCGTCGCGGAGCGACGAGCGAAAATGTCGCCCTTCGCTCTGCGAAGGTGGCGTGCGACAAGACCGATTATCTATCAGCAAGAGTATACAGCCCACATAATTCCTTAAAGTGCTCTAAAGCCCCGACGCCAGCCCTTGAGGTATCTCGCCGCACAGCGCTAGTGCTCGCAACGCCTGCGCGGTGCTGATGTACGTGCTGTAGTGGTAGGTGTCGCGGAACAGAGACTTCATCCACCAGCGACCGCTGACGCGTTGATTCTCTTTTAACCATTCGATCGCTTTTTGAATTCGGGCATCCGACGCAGGAACGTCTGCCTCTCGAAGCAAAACAATCGCGAAGGCGGTCATGTAGGGGTCGCTTTCTGGGTTAGCTGCGTCCGGTTCCGCTTGAATCATGGTTACAACTTTGGGATCCATTTTGCGATGCCAACGCATAAGCTCAGACATTCGTCGCGTGGACCAACCACCGTCGGGCAACTGTTGACGCCACAACATCGCTATGGACGCTTCGCGCTGTTCTTGAGAAACCAATTCCGGCATGAACACCGACAATTGCAATTTGACTGCGTGTTCGTAGTCGCTAATTGGAACATGCTGCCTCAAGTACTTCTTCATCCGCTCGAACCGCTCGAGTGTATCGTTATCCTTGACCGTAGCCAGCCATCCTGGTGCACTGGCAATGGCTCTGGCCGCTTGGACGGTCAGTTCGAAATCGGTCGTAATATAAGGGATCTCGACTTGATCAATCGTTTTTATGAAACCTTCATCGGCTAGGCACTGTAGGGTGTGACGAAGTGACTTGTCGGTTGGTTCCGAGAGGGATCCCGTAACGTATTTGTCCCAAGCTGCCAGCCCTGAGCTTCGCCATACGGATTGGATGCTAACTCCCCAATACTTGACGCCATCTCGAATTTCAGGAGGGCCAATTTTGTCGGTGACACTTTCGACAAACTCATCGAGGACCTCGGTGCTCGGCTTCCCAAGCAACGGCGTCAGAGGTGGTCGTTCGACCATATAAACGCCAGTGCTATGGCAAGCGACGCAACTTCGTTCACGCACCCAAAAGTTAGCTCCGTCGTCGAGATATTTTTTAGCAGCCAAGATGCTCTCATGCCCAAAGGTGGCAATCTTGGGTTCATCGGCCGTAGCCGCAGGGACTTCGATCCCCTCGGACTTGTACTGGTACTTGGCAACCGCCTTTTTGGGTTCGGCAGGCGCATCCTTTTGCATCGCGAACAGCTTCGGATTGGAAACCATCACGATCGAGAAGACGGCTACGAAAAGAGTAAGTCGCATGATGGTATGGGGTGCGAGGGGTATTGCGGTTGGAATGTTGGGGGCAATTCGAAAGGGTCTGGTCATCAGAATATCTTACCACGCTGACCGCAACGAAGTTGCATAATGTCTTGAACTGCGGAGCAGTGTCCTGAACTGCGGAGCAGTGGCATTGGAAAGCCACGGATGCAATCCGTGGTAAACCGTGTTTTTATTGCGATTGAGTCGCAACGCGACGGCATTCCGCGTTGCTCGCGAGGCAAACCGAAATCAACGATCCGATTGTTTATGCAATCGATTCGCGGACAATGCCGCTCCTTCAGAGCTCTCAATCGATCGGGACGCGGTACCTGGGGTTTCGTTCGCTATGCGAACTTTACCCCAGGCTATCAAATGACGTCCCTTCAGGACTAATCGCAGTCGAGTATTCTAGCGCTCAGCGAGTGGTCGGCTTCGGCCTGTTGCGATCGATTGCTTTAATAACGCGTTTAGTCCTTCGACGATTTCCGGTTTCTTAATCGCTAGGTTCTTCGTTTCACCTGGATCTTTTTCGAGATCAAACAACTGGCCAACAGCCGTTGACGCCGTATCCGGCAACGCATATCGCTTGAGCTCTGGGTTGGTTTCGTAGTTGTTGCCGCCGGAACCTTTGTGCGCCAAGTACTTCCACTTACCTCGCCGAATCGCTAAGTCTCGTGCACCAGTGGAGGCTTGCTGCAAAAGACAAGGTCGAATGGGCTCGCGATCTTCGCCTTATAGAAAATGCAACGCCCAAAACTAAGTTAGACATCCATCAAGAGCAAAATCGCAACACAACCACAATAGATGGCCCCTTAATCGCCCGCGCGCCCAACAAAGCCACTCTTCTTTTTTTGGGGTTGCCGGGGGAAACTTCGCTTTTTATTGAATTTTACGCCGCAATTATGTTGCGAAAACGACAAATATCTTTATCATTTCAACAAATCGAAAAGCTAGTTGATCTTACCGAGGTGCATTTTGATTCTTCCCGCTCTCATTCTTATCCTCTATTCACTAGAGGAACCCAAACCACTAGAGCTTCGGGAGAATTTTCCGTTTGAGTTTGAGATAGATTGCGGATGTCTTGCTTCAGGTGGCCACGTCGAAAATAATGCAATAATTGTTAACCGCCTTCCACATCCAATATCGTTTTCAAGGATTGCTGTGTCTTGCGGTTGCTTGGAAACAAAATTAAAAAGCGTTACCCCAAAAAATGATACACCAATTACCAAACTTGGACCTGGCGAATCAGTGAATCTGGCAACAAAACTGTCGGTCGGCACCAAACCGGGACCATTTATGCGTTCAATCACAATTGAGGCGAGCTGTGGTGAAATCAAGATTGCTTTGCTTGGTGAATCGATTCCGCCGATTTCGGCATCTCGTGTCAATTTATCTGAAACTGATGAAGGGAATTTTAGGTTAAAAATAAATGCAAGAAACGACGTGTCACTGGCCGGAGCCGAGTTCACCTCTAGTAGTGAAGATTTGATTGTAAAGGATTACGAGCTTCTTGGACCCCATGAAGCCTTGGTCGAATGCAATTTCCGTGTCAATCAATCGGCGGTCAACGCTCGCACTTTAATTGCGAAGCTTGCTGATGCAAGCATACATGAGGTGCCGTTTACAATAGAGCTTCCATTTTTAGTTCGCTCCATCCCAAGTACAATTATTCTCGATTATGAAAGTGAAGTGAATTCCTTTCGGGCAATGATTGTCGGAAAGTGGGTGGCTGAATCAGATCTCGAAGAAGGCTGGGTTGCTAAACTTGTAGGTAAGGACATTCAGTCCGACGAATTGAGGATATCAATGCGTAAAATAAATGATGCGTGCGTGGTCATTAAGGGGGATTTTCTACGCGTCAGTGAGACTGAAGCAGCTGGCTATCATTCATTGATATTGACTTATCGCGGTTTGAAAAAATTTGCTGTCCCTATATCTGTAAAGGTAAAACGATGATTTACAAGTCAATTATTTTCGCACTAGCGATCTTCACTTTTTCGCACCCTGAGAGTCTTTTTTCTCAGGAAATTGAAGATGGCGTACCAATTTTGCCGCAAACTTCTACGGGTTACAACTGCATTCAATTTACGTCTGGGTATTATAAGGTTTGCGACTTAATTCAAGCGAAAGTACAAAAAAGTATCAGGCTTTTCCGGTCTGTTTTTCTCCAATTATTGGCGATTGCGACAAACAAATTGGCCCGCAAATTGTAAGCACCACAGTGGAGGGTCGTAATTACTCTACATTCCCAAGCGACTTCGGGCAACGACCTGGTCACATTCTTGAAAAAGAAATCTGTGTAATTTGGAAAAAATGCAAGTACGATGATCAGTCTAATGAATGCATCCTTACAGTTCAGCAAACTGTTAAGGTAGATGAAGCAAATGTTTTCAAGCCGGACCCAGATCCGAACAGTACCTGTGCAAGGTCTACAAAGTTTTAGTTTGCCTTGGATGATCGGTCGTATTCGCTTTTTGCAGCGAAGACAACGGTTGGTTTAACTATTGCGATTGAGCAAGTCAGTTGGAAAAAGATGTAACGATGGTTTACCAGAGATTTCGAGCAAGATTGATGTGTGTTGGTACTTTTGTGTACTTCCTAACAGGATTTTCGATCTGTATAGCACAGGAGTCAGAGGCCGTTGAGAAAATGTTGGAACTCTGTCTGATCGACACCGATTTCCCGAAAAGATATGCAGTTTACTGCAATTACGAGGCCGCCTTTGACGAGGGTGATTCGGTACTACAAGTTCGGTCCTCGCAGTATTTTGCGTTTGATTCAAAATCAAAAGTTTCTAGGGTCATGGCGGATCAAGAGTCGGTTTGGGATTTGAACGCTCCAACCCAAGGCCACGTAAACTTGTGGATTGCAGAAAATGGTGTCGAGTGGTCAGATAACAAGGGGCGAGGTAAGTGGACTCCGGACGAACCAAGACTTTGTGCAATCTTCAATCCGAAGAATATTTTTGTCTGCAATTGTGACTTTATTGATCATTCCTTGACTCGTTGGACGACCAGTGGAGTCCTTTCGGGTCGCGATTGCCTAAGTGCCGAGAATCGAGATGGTTTTAACGTCAGCAAGTGGGGAATGAAGGAGTGCGAAGGAGTCAATCGAATCACGATTTTGAAGCATCGTATTGGCCAGGCTGGTCCGCCTGAAGAATTAGTTCTATTGCCCTCTGTGGAAGGAGGCTGGACGATTGAAAAGCAAAAGCAGCGATCCAATCGAACCACTCGCAATATTGTGAAGTGGGCCAAAGTGAATGACGACCTTTGGGTTCCCAAAGAAGTCAAGATGATATCGCAAGTGAGAACAGATGGCCGTGATTGTGAGCGGGAGGCCATATTCAAGATGAAATGGGTTTTAGGCGAAAGCGTGCCCGATAGTTTGTTTGAGGATCCTCGCGCGAAACCGAATCAGCCAAACGAGTTCGCTAAATTGAATTTCAGCGAGACTCCAACAAGTTCTCCTTGAATCAAGGATCGTGCCTGGCGACTGGATAATAGGTAATATCGGTGGGATCGCCTGGACTCGTTGCTTCTTCCACTACCACCGCAGAGACTCGTTGCCTACATTCTTGTGTTGAGAATTCTAGCGTCGGCTTCGGCCTGTTTCGATCGATTGCTTTAATAGCGATTTTAGTTCTACGACAATCTCCGGGTTCTTTAACGCTAGGTTCTCCGTTTCACCTGGATCTTTTTCGAGATCAAACAATTGGCCAGCCGCCGTTGGCGCCGTATCCGGCAACGCATATTGCTTGAGCTCTGGGTTGGTTTCGTAGTTGTTGCCGCCGGAACCTTTGTGCGCCAAGTACTTCCACTTACCTCGCCGAATCGCTAGGTCTCGCGCACCGGAAAAGGCTTGCTGCAATAGATAAGGTCGAATGGGCTCGGGATCGTTGCCCAGCAAAATAGGCAACAAGCTAAAACTATCTTCTCCCGCATTGTCGGGCACTTTCTGTCCAACCAAGTCAGCGGCAGTCGAGAATACGTCACACAGAGATGTGATCTGAGACGAAGTCGAACCAGCTGCAACCTTGCCTGGCCAACGAACGAGGAATGGAACCCGGTGACCACCTTCCCAGTTATCACGCTTGACCCCACGCCACGGCTTGGCACCGTCATGATTATGATCTTGACGCATATGAACCACAGTCGGAACCTCAGGGCCATTGTCGCTAGTGACGATGACCAATGTATTGTCGGCCAAGCCTAACTCCGTCAGCGTCTTGGTTAACTCGCCAACAATGTGGTCAAACTCAAAAATGAAATCGCCATGAGGGCCTGATTTTGTCTTGCCCTTAAAATCGGCACCTGGAAACGAAGGCAAATGAACGGCCTGCGTTGCATGGAAAAGGAAGAATGGCTTGTCTGGCGTTACACGGACATGTTCGCGCAGAAACTGCTGACTCTTTTCCAGAAACTTCATGTCGACTTCTTCTAAGTCAAAATCGGGAGCATGCCAACCTCGACGATTGTCGTTCGCGTACGGATGCTTGGGCAGATTCGTTTTGTTGAGCAACTCGGTCGGTGGGACCGGAATTCGATCGCCATCGATGTAAGCATACAACCAATCGGTCGTGGGGCAGCAAGCAGTTCCAAAGAAGCGATCAAATCCACAATCAAGTGGTCCTCCATCGATCCGTCGTGAATAGTCTATCGACTTCACCGACTCGACACTGTCCTTGTGAATCGGCTTGCCATCGTGATCGTAAAACGTCAGCCCGATATGCCACTTGCCAACGCATGCAGTGGAATAGCCATGATCGCGGAGCATTTTTGGCAACGTCAGACGATCGGATGCAATCAAGGACGGCCCGCCCGCTCCAGTGAAAACGCGGCCGCCGTTGGGTACTCGAAAGGCCATTTGCCCAGTCATCAAGCTATATCGAGTCGGCGTGCAAACGGTGCACGGACTATGTGCATCGGTGAACCGCATCCCCTCGCTGGCTAGTCGGTTTAAGTTGGGAGTTGGAATGCGAGATTCGGGATTGTAGCACTGGACGTCTCCATACCCTAAGTCATCCGCTAGGATCAACAGAATGTTTGGAGGGGACTGCTGTTCGACACGAGTCGCTGTCGGCGAATCGATCGCGCTCGCGAATTTTTGGCTCGCAAAGCAAGCGACCAGAAGAAGGAAAGCAATATTACGAGCCATATTGGTTTGATCCATGAAGTAGGTAGGTGGCGTCAGTGGTGACATCAGCGGTAACATTGAGTTGCCGAACCAACCGATATCCGCAAAATCGCAATCCAAGCGAAGCCAATAGGACGGGAAGAAAGGTCAGAGTGTTGATCCACGCGAAGTCAATCCACTTGGGGCCAGACATCCGAAGCGATTGGAACAGATTGTATTCGCCTAAAGTCGCCACTCCAGACAAGAGAAGAACACTGATTGTTGGAAAGAGCCATCGGCGTAATGCGAGAACGGAAAAGACGATTGGCAAGCAAATGATGCAAACCGCTAGCGCGAGAAACGCGAAAATCAAAAACTCATGGCCCGAGTAAGCAACGATGTAAGTGGCTTGTCGTCCAATCGCGAGCAAGATCGCCAAAGATGTCGTCAGAATCATCAAATGCCTTATGCCGTATTACCGGGTACTAAATCTATCTCAAGGATTGTAGACAAAACGCCGCAAAGATTCGCGTGAGTCATTCGACTATGAACGATACTTTTAGAAATGACTTCCTATTTGAAATTCCATCAATTTCTTGTGTTTCGGGTGTTTCGTGGTTTGTCGCACTCGCAACTTCCGTCCAGCGGCAGAGCTGAAGGAAAGGGCATCGAAACTTGTGTCAAGACTCACGATTTCGTGTTTCAGATGTTAGATTGGGATATCATGAAAATTTGTTTAACAGTCAGCCGAAGGCTTACTTCCAGCCGTGCCGGCTGACGGTTAACCAAATAATTGAACGGACATTTGCCAAAACCCCTCCCGTTTTCCAGAGCTCACCAATGAAACCTTTTCCTATCGGCAGAGTCTTGATCCTCTTTGCACTGCTAATGGCTTGTGACCAGTGCCGTGCCATGGCCGACTCGAAAATCGATTACAACCGAGATATTCGTCCAATTTTGAGCGAAAACTGTCTGCCTTGCCATGGCTTCGATGAAAAGGCCCGCAAGGCTGAACTACGAATGGACGTCTCCGAGTCCTCGTACGCTGAGCGAAATGGGGCCATCGCCATCGCGCCGGGAAATCTCGAAAAAAGCGAAGTCTGGACTCGAATCACCAGTCAAGACGAGGAGCAAGTGATGCCGCCTCCCTCATCTCATTTTCATTTGAGTATCTCGCAAAAGGAAAAACTGAAAGCGTGGATCGAACAGGGGGCTCCTTATGCAGGTCACTGGGCATTTATTACTCCCCAAAAATCAGACTTGCCTGCCGGAACATCCGATGACCCAATCGATGCTTTTGTTCAAGCTCGATTGACCGAACAGGGGCTGCGGCTATCTCCGGAAGCGGATCGGGCGATGTTGATCCGACGTGTCACACTGGATCTAACCGGACTGCCTCCGTCAGCCGAAGAGGTAGCGGCATTCGTTCACTCCACATCGAGTAATGCTTATGGTGAACTGGTAGACCGCTTGCTCCAAAGCCCGCACTTTGGAGAGAGGGTCTCAATGGAGTGGCTCGACTCTGCTAGGTATGCCGATACCAATGGCTATTCGATCGATGGTGGGCGACATCTTTGGCTTTGGCGAGATTGGGTCATTCAAGCCCTGAACGACAACATGCCCTACGATCGCTTTTTGATTGAGCAGCTTGCCGGCGATCTGCTGCCGAATCGAACCGAGTCGCAGCTGATCGCGACTGGCTTTCAACGCAACAACATGGTGACACACGAGGGTGGAACCATTGCAGAAGAGAACCTCACCAACTACAACGCCGACCGAATCAAGACGTTGGGCGAATCCATTCTTGGATTGACTCTTGGCTGCGCACAATGCCACGACCATAAATACGACCCGATCACACAGCGAGAATACTATCAGATGTTCGCCTTCTACAATTCGCTGAGCGATAAGGGACACGATGGCGATGGCGGTGTGAGTCCAGGGCCACGCATCCAAGCCCGAACGGTCCTTCGTACCGGCGAGGAAAGCGCTCTCGAACAACAAATCGCAACACTTCGAGCGAAACTTGGAAAAGCCGACGACCAGATTCTTGCGGCTTGGGAAGCTCGCGAAAAAGCCATCCTCGCGAAACGAGGGCAAGGCTTTTCTGTCCATCCCGTTAAGACGGTCAAGGTTTCGACGCCCAACCGGGGCGCGGGTTTTGAAGTCGAGGGCGAGAGTCGCGTTCGATTGAAAGAGCCTGGTGGCATGGGTGCTTTTGATATTTCGACCGTGCTCCCCAAATTAGAACAGCCCATCACGGGCTTACGAGTCATCATGCATCCGGTCGTGGAGCTACCCGGCGGCGGTTGGGGCAAGGGGCTCCCAGAAGGCGAAAAGCTTAAGCCGAAAAAACCAAAAGATGCGCCCGAGCCGGCCGCTGGCACAGTACCCGAAAAAACAACCAAAGGTTCGTTCATGTTGACGGCGATTGCCGCCACAGCCGACAAAGTGCCTGGAGATCAAATCAATCTTTTCAAGATGCTGCCGATTGCGAGAGTTACCGCAAACTCTTGGGCGAACGGTCGTGAACCGATCGGTTGTTTGAATCCGCTCAATGAAACGGGTTGGGCCCCCGATCTTGCAACCGATGGCCCAGTGCATTTGACCACGACTTTCGCGGAGCCCATCTCGTCCACCGCGACACCATACCTCACGGTTCAATTGAACTTCGGCAACGGACGAAACCAAATTCCTGAGCTGATCGAATTGCAAGTGATCTCGGGGACCGATGATGGTACGGATTTGCCGAGCAACGTTCTCGAAATGTTGGCGATCTCAAAGGCACAGCGCTCCGGGGAACAATCCGCTTCCCTCTGGAGTTACTGTTCCCAACATGCATCTGAGCTTGCTCGAGATCGGATCGAGCTTGCAAACTTGCAAGACCGATTGGACGTGCTGACAAAACCATTCTCGACGATGGTTATGGACGTCGCGGCAAAGCCTCGTGAGACCTTCATACTGCAACGAGGTGATTATTCACGGCCAACGGACAAGGTTCAGCCAGGAACGCTTTCGGTCCTGCCACCCTTTGCGGATGCAAGTCCAGATCGACTAGGGTTGGCGCGTTGGCTAACGACAAAAGATCATCCGCTTACCGGTCGTGTGGCAGTGAATCGCTTTTGGAAGATGCTTTTCGGGGCTGGCATCGTGAACTCACTGGCCGATTTTGGCTCACAAGGGGAATGGCCAAGTCATCCAGAGTTGTTGGATTGGTTAGCTGTTGATTTTGTAGAAAGCGGCTGGGACACCAAGGGGCTAATCAAAAAAATTGTCTTATCGCAAACGTATCGCCAATCGTCGGTAACGCCGCCTGAATTATTGGAACGCGATCCCGACAATCGTCTGCTAGCACGCGGGCCCCGCTTTCGCTTGCCTGCGGAGTTGATTCGAGACTCTGCGCTCAAGATAAGTGGACTACTCGTTCCACGCATCGGTGGCCCGAGCGTGAATCCTTATATGCCCGGTGATCTTTGGCGGGAGGTGAGTCACTATGGTAGTTCGCCAGCGACCTCGCAAACGTTTGTTCAAGACCACGGCGAAAAGCTGTATCGACGAAGTCTTTACACCTATTGGAAACGGACGGCACCGCCACCCAACATGATGGCCTTTGATACGCCCAATCGCGAGGTCTGCACGGTATCGCGAGGCAATACCACGACACCGCTTCAAGCGTTGGTTACGCTCAATGATACGCAATTCGTCGAAGCTTCAAGAGCCTTTGCTCAGCGAATTTTGCTTCGGTCCGAAAAGGCCGATGAAGATCGATTGAGATGGGCCTTTCAAGAGTCGAAGTCTCGAACACCCAGCCCGCAAGAAGGGCAAATTCTTTTGAAGGCACTGTCGCGCGAGCGAGCACGCTATGCTGCCCACCGCGATTTGGCCAAAGCATACATTGGAGTCGGCGAATCGTCCGTCGATGCAACCCTGGACGTCGTCGAGCTAGCCGCTTGGTCCCAAGTCGCAGCCACGCTGCTCAATCTCAGCGAATCCGTTACCCGCAATTAGTAGTGCGGCAGCTTTGCTGTGGCATAGGCTTCCAGCCTGGGAAAACGTTCATACACAGGCTAGAAGCCTATGCCACTTTAGTCGCTTTTAACCTTACGCTCGCCTTATTAGATCGAACAAAGTACTATGAATAGAATGGGACAGTATCAACAACAACAACAACAGTTGCGCCGAACATTTCTTGGTGACGCGACGCGTGGTTTGGGGAGTATTGCTCTTGGATCGCTTCTGTTTCCGGAACTAGCCCGAGGGCAAGAGTCGAAGCGTACTGGTGGTGGCATCGCTGGCTTGCCGCACTTTGCTCCAAAAGCGAAGCGGGTCGTTTGCTTATTTCAGAGCGGTGGACTTTCGCACGTGGATTTGTTCGATGATAAACCCATGTTGCACGAACACGCGGGCAAAGAGTTACCGCCATCGATCAAAGGAACACAGCGACTGACGGGTATGACATCGGGACAGTCGACTTATCCAGTCGTGCCACCGCTCAAGACGGGTAAAAAGTGTGGACTCAACGGCACGTGGATTAGCGACTTGCTGCCAGGCATTCAAGGAATCGCAGACGACATCTGCTTGGTGAAGAGCCTCTATACGGAGGCTATCAATCACGACCCTGCCATCACGTTTATGAATACGGGCAACCAACAGCCTGGTTACGCAAGCATGGGAGCGTGGGCAAGCTATGGGCTTGGAACAGAGAACGAAAACTTGCCAGCGTTCATCGCGATGGTTTCGCAGGGGACAGGCAAGAACCCGGGGCAGCCCATTTTCTCGCGGCTTTGGGGAAGTGGGTTTTTGCCATCATCGCATCAAGGAGTCGGTCTTCGTCCGGGTGCGAATCCGGTCTTATACTTGAGCAATCCTCCGGGAGTTGAGTCGAGTCAACGCCGCGAGATGCTCGAAGACTTGTCTCAATTGAATTCGCTTCGAGCCGCCGAACTAGGTGATCCAGAAACGCTTGCTCGTATCCATTCGTACGAGATGGCGTATCGAATGCAAACTTCGGTACCTGAATTGACGGACATCAGCAAGGAATCTGCGGCGACGCTCGACGCCTATGGCCCGGAAGTTTTAAAGCCGGGCAGTTACGCCGCAAACTGTTTGTTGGCCAGAAGGTTGTTGGAGCGAGATGTTCGTTTTGTACAGCTTTTTCATCGAGGCTGGGACCAGCATGTCGCCCTAGGGAGGCAGCTGCCAAATCAATGCAGAGACATCGACCAACCGACGGCAGCATTGATCCGTGATTTGAAGCAAAGCGGAATGTTAGAAGATACGCTTGTAGTGTTTGCGACCGAGTTCGGTAGGACTGTGTTTAGTCAGGGCAAGATGGGGGACCCAGGCATGGGCCGAGACCACCATGGCCGAAGCTTTACGGTATGGCTCGCAGGTGGGGGAATACGCGGAGGTATGGAATACGGATCGACGGACGATTTCTGTTACAACATTGCGGACAAGCCGGTGCACCTGAGAGACTTGCATGCAACTATTTTGCATTGCCTGGGCATCGACCACAGTCGCTTCACCTACAAGTTTCGCGGCTTGAACACACGCTTGACGGGGGTCGAAGATGCGCATGTGGTCAAGGATATCTTGGTGTAGCTCGGTGAACTACTTGGGAGGGTGAGGCGGGTGAGGCTCCAGCCGAACCGTGGCGTCGCAAGCTCGGCAGGAGCCTCGCTCTCCCCAAAGGCTTTTACGGGGCCTGAATGTTTGGGCGGCACATAGCTTGCACGGCGCGCAAGCTAGTGAACTGGATAGTCGATTCACTAGCTAGCACGACGCGCAAGCTAGTGAACTGGATAGTCGATTCACTAGCTTGCGCGTCGTGCTAAGTCACTAGCTTGCGCGTCGTGCTAAGGTCGTTTTCATTCTGCCGCCCCGCCTTAGCTACAAAGCAACTCGACGAAGGTTCGTACCAACGTCCCGGTTCCACCGGCGTCGCACCATGGTTTTGGGCTATCGAGAAACGCAGGTCCTGCGATATCGATGTGGGTCCAAGCGACATCCGCCACAAACTCTTGGAGGAACTTGGCGGCCGTCATAGCACCGCCGTATCGTCCTTCGCCGACGTTCTTGATGTCTGCGATTTTGCCTGCGATTTGCTCGGAAAAAAACGCGTGCATCGGCAATGGCCATGTGTATTCACCGCACGCATCGGCTGACTTTTTGATTTCGCTCTGCCACGCTTCGTTGTTGGTCATCAATCCGGAAATTTCGAGTCCCAATCCAACACAGCATGCACCGGTCAGAGTCGCAAAGTCGACAATCCTAGCGGGCTTTTGGTCGAGCGCGACATTCAGGCAATCGGCTAGTACCAAACGTCCTTCGGCATCGGTGTTGTGGATTTCGATCGTCTTGCCACTTCGGGCTGTTAGGACATCGCCAAGTTTGAACGCGTCCCCAGAGATCAAGTTTTCCACCAGGCCGATGATAGCGACCAGATTGTGTTTCACCTGGAATTGAGCGGCGGCTTTCATGATCCCGAGCACGGTAGCCGCGCCAGCCATGTCGCATTTCATGGTTAACATTCCATCGGTCGGTTTGATCGAGTATCCACCGCTGTCAAACGTCACGCCCTTGCCCACGAGTACGGTTGGAGCTGCGTCCGACGCAGCGCCGTAATATCGCAAAATGACCAAGCGAGGATCGCGGACGGAGCCGCGAGCTACGCCCAGGAGAGCGCCGCACCCCTCCGCCTCCAGTCTCTTTCGATCCCAAACTTCGACTGTCACCGCATGCTCTCGCCCCAATTGCATTGCCTCATCCGCCAGAGTTTCTGGATAGAGGTAATTGGGCGGCAAATTGACAAGCCGACGGGTGAAGTTGATCGCTTCCCCCAAAATAACGCCAGCTTGGACGGTCGCTTCATCGAGCCCAACCCATTGGATGCAATCGGGCTGGTAAAGCGATTTTTCTTTGCGAAAGAGGTCTTGGCCCACGCAACCGACCATCGCGCCCGAAACCGCACCTCGAAGCGAAAGCCCCGTTCCTTGGAAGCCGACAACCCGTACGATGCCGCGTTTCTTGGACGCGATGACTTTCAACGCTGCAGCGGCAGCGCGCGTGTAAACATTTGGATCACATGAGCCTGGCGAGCCAAGTCCAATCGTCAGCAGCAGTTTCACTTGCAAGCCGGCGGGGGCAACGATTTGCGTCACTTTTAGAGGTTTGGTCGAGATCTCCTCGGTCTCGATCAGCCGCTTCAGTAGACCGTTCGTGGCCTCGTCAAGAATCGCAAATTCCGATGACTTTGCCCACTCATTGTCGAGTCCCAGGACAAGGCAATCGCAAGCGGACAGGATCAAATCATTAGAAAAACTCTCGCAATGCATGCCGACACACTACCTAGCTATGGGGGTTTCTTGGTTTATCGATTGCTAAAGAATCGAAGGTTGGCATCTTAGGCGAGCTTGGATTTGCAATCAAGTTCCTCGCTTACGCGTCGGGTTACCATTGGCAGCCAATTTTCAGGCTCTATGCCATTTTGCTCTACATTGCGGCCATCGGATTGTTAGACTGGTGGCTCTGCCCGAAGCGAATGCAGCTCTCTCTGCGCTCGATCCGATTTGCAATACGTTTATCCTGATCCAATTTCTCGATTTTTCCATTTATTTATTACCGGAGCCCCTTATGCGTAAACGCTTAGGCCTTGCCATGATGCTTTTCATGGCGAACACACTTATAGCCAACGAAGCCTTCGAAAAAGTTACCACCGTTGAGGGTGTCACGGAGTATCGATATTCCAATGGTGCTCGAGTCCTTTTGCTACCTGACAATTCCAGACCGACGATCACCGTCAATATGACCGTGCTCGTAGGCTCGCGACATGAGGGCTACGGCGAAGCAGGGATGGCTCACTTGCTCGAACACTTGGTGTTCAAAGGAACGCCGACGTTTCCAGAGGTACCAAAAGCATTGCGAGATCACGGAGCGAATTTCAACGGCACGACCAACGTCGATCGAACCAACTACTTCGAAACGTTGCCCGCCAACGATGAGAACTTGGAATTCGCGATCCATATGGAATGCGATCGGTTGGTCAATAGCTACATCAAACGCGAAGACCTGATGTCGGAGTTCACCGTAGTTCGTAACGAATTCGAACGAGGCGAAAACAGCCCTCAAGGTGTTCTCTCGCAACGCGTCCAAGCTGTTGCGTACGAATGGCATAATTACGGCAAGAGCACGATCGGCAACCGTTCCGACATTGAACGCGTGCCCATCGATAACTTGCAAGATTTCTATCGTAAATACTACCAGCCGGATAACGTCGTGCTCGTAGTCACGGGCAAGTTCGAGGAAGCCAAGGCGCTGGGATTCATAACGAAGTACCTCGGATCGATTCCCAAACCCACTCGTCGACTTGACCCAACCTATACCGAAGAACCGCCGCAAGATGGCGAGCGTTCGGTCGTGCTTCGACGCGTTGGCAGCGTAGGCGCTATCAACGCCGTATATCACATTCCTGCCGCATCGCACACGGACTGGGCTCCGCTTTCCATCTTGGCCAGCGTTCTTGGCGAAGATAAGGTTGGACTCCTCGAGCAAACCCTCGTGGAAACCAAACTTGCAACCCGGGCAAATGCATTTGCCGACAACTCACATGATCCAGGCCTATTCTCTTTCTCAGTTCAACCCGCCGAAGGCAAACTCGACAAGGTCCATGATCTGTTGCTGAAGACCCTCGACGAAATTGAGAATACACCGTTCAAATCAGAAGAGATCGAACGGGCGAAAATTCGCTCGAAGCGAAGAAGTGAACAAATCATTTCGAACGCCGAAACGATGTCGCAATTGCTTAGCTCCGCAAGTTCGCTTGGTGACTGGCGATTGTACTTTTTGCAGCGAGACAGAATCGCAGCTGTGACCGTCGACGATGTCAGTCGAGTCGCAAAGACCTACTTCAAAAAGCACAATCGGACCGTTGGGATGTTTATTCCGTCCGACTCGCCACAACGTCTCACCGTGCCAGCCGTAGCATCCATTGCTGATGTGGTCAAAGACTACAAAGGTGGAACAGCAGGTGCTGCTGGCGAATCCTTTGATCCAACCCCAGAGAACTTGGATACCAGAACCAAACGCATGGAAGTCGATGGCATCAAGGTCGCGATGATTCCAAAGAAGAATCGTGGCGAGACGGTCGCGTTCTCCATGACACTCCACTACGGTAACGAAGAATCTCTCAAAGGAATGAATACTGCAGCTGGTATGCTGCCAATGTTGATGATGTCGGGCACAAAGACGATGGATCGACAAGCCTTGCAGGAAAAAATGGATGCCTTGGGTGTTCAAATTTCAGCCGGTGGTGGCGGTGGTCGTGGACGTGGCGGTCGCGGCGGTGGCGGTGGCGGCGGATCGGCTGGGCAACTCAGCTTGTCCGTGACTGCGAAACGCGATTCGCTGGTACCTGGCATTGAACTGCTTGGCGAAATCTTGCGCAGCCCAGCCTTCGGCAGCGATGACTTCGAACAGATGAAGCTTCGATCGACATCTGGTATGACCGAGATGCTCAATGACCCAGCTGCACTCGCGGGTAATCAACTCGCGCGGTCTCTCTCCCTCTATTCCAAGGGCGACGTGAGATACGTTCCAACGACCAAGGAAAGCATCGAAGATGTCAAAAACGTGAGCTTGGACCAAGTCGTCGACATCTACAGCAAACAGCTCTCAGCTGCAACAGTCGAGATCGGAATCGTCGGCGACTTCGATCCGCAAGCAGTCGTTCCTGCCATCGAAAAGATCCTCAACAACTGGAAATCCGATACCAAGTATCAGTCCATCGAGCGCACGGCCAAAACCGATGTGGCCGGCTCCAAAGACAACATCGTTACACCGGATAAAGCCAACGCTGTTTTCTTGGCGGGACTTTCATTCCAGATGAATGACGAATCGCCAAGCAGTATTCCTTTGCAAATCGGCAACTTTATTCTTGGAGGTGGTACCTTGTCGTCCCGACTCGGTGATCGAATCCGTCAAAAAGAAGGGCTCTCCTATGGTGTTACGAGCTCCATCACCATCCCTTCGCGGGGAACAGACTCCAGGTTTACGATCAATGCGATCACGAACCCCGTCAACATCGACAAGGTCGAAGATGCCGCCATGGAAGAGCTCAAGCGATTTATCAAGGACGGGCCAACCGAACAGGAAATGGTTGACTCCAAGAAAGCATTCCTGGAACAGCTTAAGATCTCAAGATCGCAAGACCAGGCCATCGCGGGTCAGCTCACTTCGAATTTGAATTTGGGACGAACCTTTGCGTTTACCGCTGAAAAGGAAACCCGAATCGCAAATTTGAAAGCCGAGGATGTTCGAGAAGCCTTCCAAAAGCTTATCGATCCAAAAAAACTTGTTATCATCCGAGCTGGCGATATCAAGTAGCTTTGCGTCGAGTGTCGCACAATTGTCCCAATTGTTGCTCTAGCCGTTACTCTCTTGTGTTAGCGTAACGGCGCAAGCCGTCCGGTGACTAGTCACTCACGTCAAGAGTGACCCAAATGGGGCCTTACCACCAAGGCGGCGTCATCAACGCCGCCTTTTTTAAATCAAAATGAAAAGGTACTATTCATGCTGCATCTCTCCCATGCTGCCCGAGGATTCGTATTCCTATTTTGCATTTCGCTATGCGCATTTACCGGCTGCGACTCGACCCCAACGGGCGTAAGCGTTTCAGGTCCTAGCGCAAAGACGGGCAAGCTTCGGTTTGCCGTCATTCCAAAGGGAACTAGCCACCAATTCTGGCGATCGGTGCACGCTGGTGCCGAAGCGGGCGCCAAGGAAGCCGGTGGCGTGGAAGTAATTTGGAAAGGTCCGGAAACGGAGGCAGACACATCTGGTCAAATTGCGGTCGTAAAGAGTTTCATTACCAACCGAGTCGACGGCATTGTCTTGGCTCCAAATCACTCGCAATCCCTCGTGGATGTTGTTTCAGAAGCCGACTCGGAAAATATCCCGGTCGTCATTTTCGACAGCGGGCTGGGCAAGGGACCCAAGATCGTGAGCTATGTTGCAACCGATAACCATCGCGGTGGTATCTTGGCCGGAAAATGCTTGGCCGAAGCGATCGGACATCAAGGCAAAGTCATTATGCTCCGTTACAACCCAGGTAGCGAAAGCACCGAGCAACGCGAGGTTGGATTCTTAGAAGCCATGGCAGAAGAAAAGGGAATCGAAGTTCTCTCATCAGATCAGTATGCAGGTACCAAAACCGAGGAGGCATTCGCCAAAGCGACCCAAGTACTTAACAAATACCGAGATCAAGTGACGGGGATTTTTGCTGTCTGCGAGCCGAACTGCAACGGTACGCTTGAGGCGCTCACCCAAACGGGGCTGGCCGGCAAAGTCAAATTCGTAGGCTTCGACTCGAGCGACACGATGATCCGAGGCATGAGCGAAAACACGGTGGCTGGCATTGTCCTGCAAGACCCATTTGAAATGGGTCGGCAATCGGTTTTGGCGTTGGCCAAGCATGTGCGTAAAGAACCAGTAGAGCCGGTGATCTCGACAGGCGAGTATGTGGCTACGCCAGAGAATCAATCTAAGGAGCCCTACAATCGGCTGTTGCGGCCGGAGCTTGGTAAATAGTGTTCAAGCGCCATCCTTCCCGAGTCTGCACATGAGTTGGTTCTTAGCACACCAAGCATGTTGCGAACGTTGGGCACGAGTTCGCCGGGCCCAAGTTCGCTCAGGCGATGACGGGCGTTAGGCCTGGGCTTCCCCGGCTAAGTTCGGTAGGACCTTACTTGATCACTGTCCAGTGCTTGTAGAAAATCGCTCGCAGCGGAGCCATCATCAATCGAATACCGGTCAAGACGCCGCTCATCAACCAAGGGAATGGTGACGGGCGGAGTATGTCTACGAAGAGACAGTATCGCATCGCATCGGACTCATTGCACGATTGGTGTTGCAGTGTGTCATCGAATATGAAGAGTTTGTTTTCCTGCCAATAGTGAGTCTTGTCCCCAACCTTGATATAGACGTTCTTATTGTCGATATCGTTGATGTTGTACAAAACTCGCAGAGTCACACGCAAAGGTCCGAAGTGCTCACCGGTGGATTGTCTTTTGTTGAAAATCGAAACGCCAATGGTTCGGATATACTTGAATGGCTGGTGGTATTCTGGCATTTCGACAGAGCCAGAAATGTTGGTGCCATACCACTTGAAGAAGATCATGCCCCGTTTCTTCTCTTGCATTTTGGATTCGAGGAGACCGACAAGATTGCGATCTGCGGCAGCATCGATCAGCGTTTGAATCTCGGATCGGTAGCCCTCGGGCAAGTCTTGCAAACGATAGATTCCGCGATTCCAGTAGGGTAAGCAGAACAGGTCCATGAGTAGGTTAAAGGGAGACAGCAACCAAGTGAATACGCCGTTGCCTGCAAAGTATCGATCCATTGTCCTGATGGTTCTTGGTCTGTTGCGAAGCACATCCGCAAATCCCATGGCCAAGTAGGTCAAGAAAATCCAGGGGATGAAATAGAGAGCGAGAAGCGGAGGAACGGTCCGTTTGAGGACTTTCGTGAAGGATCTTAGGAACCTCTGGTTGCGTTCCGATTTGGACGTGTTGGCAGAGACTGGAGGGGAAATGGTGACCATTTGTGTTGGGTTTGCGAGAGCTTCGAGAATGAGATTTTCGGAACGCAAGGAACCGATATCAGAAATCGAGGAGCCGCGTCAACCACAGCTAGCGCATAAAAAAAGCCCGCTTGCAACAAGCGGGCTTTTGATGAGTCGGAGGTTCCGTGAGAAACTACCAAGCGAAGTGAGCGAATGCTTTGTTTGCGTCTGCCATACGATGAGTGTTTTCTCGTTTGGTAATCGCTGTACCTTCTTTGCGGTAAGCGGCCATCAGTTCGTCAGCAAGTTTTTGGTGAGTCGCTCGGCCCTTTTTGTCCCGAACTGCGCCTAGTACCCAGCGAAACGCCAAACTTTGCTGGCGGTTCTTGTTCACTTGCATTGGAACTTGGTAGGAAGCACCACCAACTCGCTTGGAGCGAACTTCGATGTATGGCTTTACGTTTTCGATCGCTTGCTCGAAAACTTCAATCGATGGCCGATCCTTGATCTTTTCGGCTATTTCATCGAGAGCGCTGTAAAACACGCCTTGGGCGGTCGTTTTCTTCCCGTCGTACATCAAGCAGTTAATAAACTTGGATGCGAGCAAGGAATTGAATCGAGGGTCAGGTCGCAGGCTGGTGCGAGAAGCGGTAATTTTGCCCATAGGTATATTCTAAGTTAGTCTACAAGGAAGCTGGAGATACTGGATAAGGATTAAGCCTTTTTCGCGCCATAGCGGCTGCGAGATTGCTTGCGGCCGACAACTCCGAGAGTATCTCGGCTTCCGCGGACGACTTGGTAACGCACTCCTGGCAAATCGCGAACACGACCACCGCGCACGAGCACGATCGAGTGTTCTTGCAAATTGTGGCCTTCGCCTGGAATGTAAACAGTGACTTCCTTGCCGTTGCTCAGGCGAACCCGGGTGATTTTGCGAAGTGCAGAATTAGGCTTCTTTGGAGTCATTGTCCTGACCAACAAGCAAACACCTTGCTTTTGTGGACATTGCTCAAGAACAGGGCTTTTCGTTGTCTTGTGTTGAACAACGCGGTTTTTTCGAACCAATTGATTGATGGTTGGCATACGGACGGCAGTCGCCTTGCGAACTGAGTGAATTACATTGAGGAAGTACCAAATTCCAAAACCATCGTCATTTGAGCAGTACCAAAGGTGGGAATCGAACCCACACGTCTGTTAAGGACACTGGATTTTGAGTCCAGCGCGTCTGCCGATTCCGCCACTTTGGCAAGTGTATCAACCGCATGACGATGAATTTGGGAGGATGAGTTTAATGCTGACCAGTACTATCGGACAAGTCCAACCGCGGTTTTTCCTCCAAATTCCTCCCGGCACCATTTCAGCCGAGACAATTGGTTTCGTTTTCCCAAGGTGGCCCAAGGAATGGTAGCTTTCCCAGAGTTGTGCGACACAGTCGTGTTTCGACTAGCTTGGCCATTTAATTCAGACATTTTGCTCCCTTTTGGGGCCAAGGTGCTCGTCGTCGTTTTCAATCAACAAAATCTTGCGGCGAAGGGCGGATATGAGTTTCGGAATGAACGTATTCGTGGGAAACGAGTATTCAGGATAGTGTTACGTCGGAGTCTGGAAAAAAGGCCGTTTTTTCTTCCATACCAATTATCGTTGGACGAAGTTTTTGGGTTATGGCGACAAATGCGATTGTATTGTCATGTTATCAGGCCAGCTGACCGACAGATTGATCTTGTTGTCCTGGAGGCCAAATGAATTGACATCATTGTGAATGTGGCTTGCCGTCGAAACGATGTCAGTCCTTTGCAAACCGAGAGTCGGCCAAGACCACCTTTTGCGATTTTTCCAATGGAATTAGAGATCAATACCAAACAAAATGCCCTTGGCCCGCGGTTTGCAACGTTATCCGGCTCAGACCGCAAGCACTTGAGCTCGCTTCGATCGTGGATCAGCCAGTCAAATCGTGGGATTTGAAAAACTGGGCTATAGGCTGTATCGCCTGAGTCTCGTTCGAAACACAATAGAGTGCTAGCAAAGGTTCTCTCCAAACAACAACTAAAGTAAACAGAGGAAGTCATGCAGATTCTCAAGGTAAACAAACTCCGAGGTCCGAACATCTGGGCGAATTTCCCAGTGCTCGAAGCTTGGGTAGACCTAGAAGAACTCAAGGATACTTCTTCGGAAATGATTCCGGGATTTAACGAACGACTCATGGCATGGTTGCCAACAATGGTCGAACATCGCTGCAGCGTTGGCGAACGCGGTGGATTCTTTGTGCGACTTCGACGCGGGACGTACATGGCCCATATTCTTGAGCACGTTTCGTTGGAGCTTCAGTCGCTGGCTGGAACTCCGGTCGGCTATGGCCGAGCTCGCGAGACCAATACGGACGGAATCTACAAAGTCGCCATCGCTTTCAAAGAAGAGAAGCTTGGGCTGGCTTGCATTGAAAAAGCCTTCGAACTGATCCTCGCTGCTGTTCATGACACTCCCTTCGACGTGAACGCAGAAGTGGAAAAGCTCAAGGAGTACGGTTACGACGTTTGCTTAGGGCCAAGCACCAAGGCTATTGTCGAAGCGGCCCGAGCTCGCAGTATTCCTTGGCGACGTTTGAATGAGGGAAGTCTAGTTCAACTCGGACATGGCCATCTTCAACGACGAATTTGCACAGCGGAAGCGGACAGCACGAGCGCCATTGCCGAGTCGATCGCACAGGATAAAGACTTGACTCGAATGTTGCTCAAAACGATCGGAGTTCCCACTCCTGAAGGTCGTCCTGTTGAGAGCGCTGAAGATGCTTGGGAAGCTGCCGAAGAAATCGGATTGCCTGTTGTTGTTAAGCCTCAGTATGGCAACCACGGAAGAGGAGTTGCTACGAATCTTCAAGATCGACAACAAGTCGAAGCCGCATACCTTGCTGCTCGCGAAGAAGGTAGTTCGATCATTTGCGAACGCCATGCACCCGGCGACGACTATCGCGTACTCGTCATCGGTGGCAAGATGGTGGCCGCGGCACGTCGCGAGCCAGCACATGTGATCGGCGATGGCCAGTCTACAGTTCAGCATCTGATCGACATTGTGAATCTAGATCCACGTCGCAGCGATGGACACAGCACTTCGCTGAGCAAAATCAAAATCGACGCGGTTGCGTTGGGAGTTTTGCTCGAGCAAGGACTTACGCCAGACACCATCGCGCCGCTCAACAAGAAGGTCCTGATTCGACGCAATGCGAATCTGAGTACCGGCGGAACGGCTGCTGACGTTACCGATCTCGTCCACCCGGATGTTGCTCGTCAATGCGTAGAAGCGGCCCGAGTCATTGGATTGGACATCGCAGGCGTCGACGTTGTTGCTCAGGACATTACGCAGCCGCTCCAGGGCCAGCGCGGAGTGATCGTGGAAGTCAACGCCGGACCTGGCTTGCGTATGCACATCGAACCTTCCTCTGGAACACCGAGACCTGTTGGGCAAGCGATCATCGATATGATGTATCCTTCGAACAACAACGGTCGAGTGCCTATCGTTAGCGTCACAGGCGTGAACGGAAAAACAACAACAACTCGATTGATTGCACACCTGGTTGCGTGCACAGGCAAAAAGGTTGGGATGACTTGCACCGATGGAATATACATCGCAGGTCGACGCATCGACTCGGGTGATTGCAGCGGTCCGCAGAGCGCTCGATCAGTCCTGATGAACCCATCGGTAGAGGCCGCCGTGTTGGAAACAGCCCGTGGTGGCATTCTTCGCGAGGGTCTCGGTTTTGATATGTGCGATGTTGGTGTTGTGACCAACATCGGTGAAGGGGATCACCTGGGGCTTGCAGATATCGAGACAATTGAACAACTTGCGAGAGTGAAGCGTTGCATCATTGAAGCGGTTCACAAGAATGGTTACGGGGTTCTGAAAGCCAACGATCCTCTCACCGCCGAGATGGCGGAAAAATGCAAAGGTAGTGTCGTCTTCTTTGCTCTGGATGGCAATGATCCTGTTCTTTCGGCTCACCGCGCCAAGGGCGGACGCGGAGCATTTGTTCGGGATAACGCTGTTATACTCGCCGAAGGGGACACCGATTTTGTCCTGCTATCGTTGGATCGCATTCCGTTGACTCACAACGGCCGGATTGGGTTCCAAGTGGAAAACGTTTTGGCTGCTGCCGGCGCTTGCTGGGCTCTTGGAATGCCATGTGAGCAGATTCGGCTTGGGCTGGAGTCCTTCTCGTCGCACATGGACAAGGTTCCGGGCCGTTTTAACTTGATGGAAATCCATGGTGCGACTGTCGTTGTCGATTACGGTCACAACCAATCCTCGCTTCTTGCTATCGCGGAAACACTCGATCAATTCCCGCACCCAAGCCGAACGGTAATCTATTCGGCGGCTGGAGATCGACGAGATGTCGACATGATTCGCCAAGGTGAAATCCTGGCTGACCATTTCGATCGGATTATTTTGTATGAAGACCAGTATCTGCGAGGGCGACAGCCTGGCGAGATCATGTCGTTATTCAAGCAAGGAATGGATGGTGGCAAACGCGTGAAGGAAATTCACGAAATGCAAGGCTGGCAAAACGCGGTCGATCGAGCTCTGAAGCTGATTCGTAAGGGTGAGTTCTTGCTCATGCAAGCGGACACGATCGACGAAGCGGTTCAGTATCTGCAGCATTCGATCGAACACGAAAGCGTGGGCCGCGAGATAGAACTAGATACGGCACTTTTGAAGTCCGACGATAAAGTCGCCAAGATGGTTCCCGCGTCTGAGTTAACTCCAGAGGCTAAGAGCAAAACGCTATAGGCGTCTGGCGGTAGACTGATCGGGTTGTTTAAAGGATTGGGCGCTCATGCTCCTTTCCTTCTGAGGCAAGCGGCAGACCTAGATTTATCGTAGGATGGGACCATTGTCCCGTCCGTTTATGCGTACGGGATAATGGTCCCAAACTACAACTGGTAGTTTTCGTTTTCATTCTGCCGCTCGCCTTAGGGCTATCCGTTCGGAACTTTGGGTTGCGGAATCGTAATGCGAATAGGTTTTGCTTAACACAATTATTTCGCTATGGAGCACTTCGATTGTCGCTAGAACCGTATTCGGTTTCGTGTTGCATTCCGAATGTTTTCAAATTGCCGGGAGGACACTGGTAAAGCAAGCGGAAGCCGATTTCTGGCCGGACGCGAATTTGCGATTGCGATTTTGGGCCGATTCCTTGAGGCTCTTGGGTGAGCCCGCAGCGCTGCCCCGGCCAAAGTATTTTTTGAAGTTCCAGACCAAGTCGCACCACATTTTGCCATCGATGCCGAGTTTTTGAATTATCGGCTCAAGGTCTTTGGGGATGTTCGGTCTTTCGAGACTGCCAACGCGTTGTCGGCTTGTCCAGTTGAGTAGTTTCAAGTAGTCGGACAGGTTCATCCAGAGGAAACCTTTGTCGCTTGCTCGAACTCCGTTGCGGCTTGTTTGTACGCCAGGTTTGTCCCGTTCGTTGAGCGTTAGCGGCGATAGCCAAGCGTCTCGGAGGATCGAGGGGCCTCTTTTCTTTTTGGCTTCGGATTTTCTTTTGCGCAGTTCGGCTGGAGTCGTTGTGCGGCGGATTCGGCCCGCTTCTTCGGTCTCGATGGCCACCAAGTCGACGGCGGCTGATTGGATTGTTTTTCCTTCGAGTGCTTTGATTCGATCGTAAGCAGAAGTGTGGATCGACTCTTGGGGAGACGAAGCCATTGCGGCGCGGATTGGGTTTAGGTCGACGTACATGCTGCAAGCGAGCAAGCCTGCTTCGTCGGTGATAGCTTGGGCTTTGAAGCGACCTTCCCAGAAGTGACCAGTGACTTTGTCTTGGAAATTGGCAAGTCGCGCGATGGGTTCGCACAGGGCTTTCATGAACCAAGAGGGATCCGATAATCGCAAGCGGATCAACTGAATCCTTTCTACGTTATTGGCGAGGGTGTCGACAGAATTGGTAGTGGGGTCGGCGAGATGTTCGTCGATTCGTTGGCCGGGGAAGATTCTTAGCCAGCGAAGAGCGACTTCCTTATCGGACCATTCCCGCACGACGTCCGGACGGGTTCGAGCGACTAAGTGAAGGTGATTCGAAAGGATCGCATATGTCAGGACATCGATCCCGAAGACCGAAGCGAGTCGTTCCATCCGACAGCGGATCCATTCGCGACGGTGAGAATAGTCTTTTCCTGTGGTTTCATCGAAACCGGTCAAATACGACTTGCGAACGCAACGTTGGATTAAATGAACGATGCAAACTTGGCTCGGGTCAAACTGTTCGGCACGTGGTGTACGAGGCATTTGATATCTCCTTTCCCGAAATATAACAACAACGGGCAGCTTCGTCTAGATAGGTGCCAGGCACCTAATTAGATTTCCTACGAGAATTGACTGCTGTTGAGCTTTCTTTTTTAGGCGCCTGCGGCTCTGAAATTGGGTCACCGGACCCGGTGAGCGCTTTGGCCCCTTTTGAAACTTCCGACCCGGTGGGCGCTTGGTCGATGGACGCTACCGGACCGCTGGCCCCTTTTGACTCCAAAGACGCCAAATGACGATCAACCGACTTTCGATTGATATTAAGGGTCCTGGCGATCTGCCGCCTGCTCATCCCTGAAGCGAATAACTGCTCAATTCCCTGCGTTTTGTCCATATCCAGACGACGTACCACGTTCCAACTCCAGTAGAGGGTTTACGAAGAAACCCGCTATCTGAATGAACCATGCCTTTCCTGTCGAACTGGCCCCTTTTGAAGCGCCTAGCGCTGGCCCCTTTTAGGCGCTCACTGACACCGTTTGAATGGCAGATGATTTCACTTCGGTCAACATCCAGGCAATTCAACACCTTGGTGCAATGAAAAAGGTAAACAGTTGTCCCATCAACATCAAAGCGAAAGTACTCGCCATCATTTCCGACTATGGTTCCAATTCTGTCTACAGCGCGCTGGCTCAATATCAGTACTGGGCCAATGTCCGGCCAAACGTAGATGCAATCAGCGTAGCCTCGCTCGTATCTTGCTTTTACGATTGCTTCTGCATTCACAGGATTGATCTCAGCTTCTTCGTCTAGCTCCTCCTGGATGTCTTTGGGGCTAAGCTCGAGCGGTTCGAGGCTAGCGAGAGACGTAGCGTCATAAAGTCTTCTCGCGATATCTTCTTCATTCTGAGAAATCATCGGCCGGAAGTTCTCGCCGTCTGCCCAAACGCTGTAGTACTGGTTCATTTTACAAAGCCCACTTTCCATCTTGCCAATCTCTACCGATGGCTTTCAGTTCTTGCCTTAGACCAGCAGCGTCACCGTCGAAAGGTCTTTAGCGTCGCATTATCTCTTGCATGGCCGCTTTACTGTGTTGCTTCTGGATGGAGTTTGAGTCGAGACACTTGATGCCAGGTACCAGGAAGCCAATCGGACTTGAGCCTACGACAGTACCATTCGTGCCAGGCAACTATTAGATTTGTAGTTTTCTGCTTTAAGTCACTGATCAGATCGCGCTACACTCCTTTTACCATCGCAGCAGCGATGTTCCCCAGGACAGTCCTGCTCCAAATCCGCACATCAATAAGAGATCTCCACGCTTAAGCAGCCCCTGGCGGTTGGCGTCGTCGAGTGCCATTGGGATGCTTGCGGCGGACGTGTTTCCGTATTTGTCCAGGTTGACGAAGACCTTTTCTTTTGAGATTCCGAAGTGAGCTACCGCTGCGTCGATAATTCGAATGTTGGCTTGGTGCAGGATCACGAGATCCACGTCGGCTGGTGTTAAGCCTGCTGAGTCTAAAATATCCAACGCGCTTTCAGCAACAACTCGGACTGCCCATTTAAAAACGGTTCTGCCATCCATGGCCAAGTATTGGCGGCCGCGACCAAGTGACTCGACCGACGTAGGTTCTCTCGAGCCGCCCGCGGGAATGCACAAAGCTTGTGTATCCCCTTCGGAACCCAGTGTGTATCGAATAAGTCCATTTGTCTTGTTCGGTTCAGATTGACGGGGTTGCAACAATGCGGCGCCGGCTCCATCCCCAAAGAGCGGGTAAGTCTTAATGTCGTTGGTATCAACGGTCCGACTCATGACTTCGCAGCCCACAATCAGTGCATTGCCTGCCGAACCGCTGCGAACGAACTGAGCCCCCGTCACCAACGCGTACATAAATCCAGAGCAAGCCGCACTGACATCGAATGCAGGAGCGATGCAGCCCAGTCTCCTCTGCAATAAGCAAGCGGTAGATGGGGTCGCGTGGTCGGGTGTCATCGTGGCACAGATCACGAGATCCACGTCAGATGGTCGGACGCCTGCACTGTCGAGGCAACGTAAGGCCGCTTCGTACGCTAGGTCGCTAGACGCTTGGTGTTCAGCCGCTTTGCGCCGCTCGAGAATGCCTGTTCGCTGAACAATCCAATCACTGTCGCAGCCAAGGGCTGAGAGGTCTTCGTTGGTGACAATTTGGTCTGGAGCATACGAACCAGTTGCGACAATCGCGAAATCTGGACAGGTACCTATGCGACTACGCCCGCTGTTGCTAAGAGAGTTTTTCGCGGAAATAGTTGAGTCGATTGTCGCCAAGATTTTAAGAAGTCAGGGGTTTCAAGGTAAAAGGCGAGTCAGGGGCCAGTTGTTCCCAAAAGTGAGGGGTCCAAAAAAGCCATCTATCGCATGAATGCCAATGTTTTGTTCGGTTTACGAGTATACCAATATTGCGGATTGGTGAAATGTTTACTCGTACAGCAATCCACAGTAACCTTGGCGATCTTTCCGGTTTAGGCAAAACGGAGAACACATGGTCGATTCGACGTGATCAGGCCCCCCTAATTTTATTGACAAGTATTCAACATTTTCCGCCCTGACATCCTTTTGGGGGGTGACTCGTGGCATAGTGGCACGTTAAATTGAGTCAACTTGCGAGCCGCAGGATTGCACTTTGTATGTGCGATTTTTTGCCTTTACGCACGGCTCGATTCGTAAACTCCAACCATAGAAAGTGCTGATGTTGCGATGTGCTTACTAGCCATTCAATATCGCGTGGTTTCCGAAAGTCCGATCTTAGTCGCTGCAAATCGAGAGGAGTTTTTTGATAGAAGAAGCACGGCACCCGCCATTCAATCGGGCAAGCCGCGCATCCTATGTCCCACCGATCAACGCAACGGTGGAACATGGCTTGGAGTAAATCAGCACGGTGTATTCGTAGGTATCTGCAATCGCCGTACCATGGAGCCTCTTGGGAGCAATCGTTCTCGAGGACTGTTGTGCAAAGAAGCCCTCAAAGCAACTTGCTCACGAACAGCACTCGAACGGATCTTGGAGGAATTTGACAAACATCAGTTTGAGGCCTGCAACCTTATTGTTGTAGACCGCGATGCTGGTTTTGCGATTCACCACGAAACGGAAAACGAAATTATCGAGATGCAATCTGGGCTGAATATTATTGGTGGTCGTAATTTAAACGATCCCCGAGATGAACGTGTCCAACTGGCAAATCGACTTCTGACCCTGCAAACGCTGGACTCACCTGTGAAGTTCCTAGCAGTTGCGAGCAAAGTGTTTGCTAGATCACCTTCACCAACTGGCCGTGCAAATATGGTTCTTCGTGGTGCAGACTACGGAACAGTATCCAGCACCTTGATTGCTTTAGGGGCAAAACCCCGCGATGCGATCTACCAGTATGCAGATGGTCCAGCCGACGAAGCGAGATACGAAGACTATTCGCCCTTGCTAAGAGACATTTTAAGCCGTGGCCTACGCGAAGCTCGTTCGAAAGTTTCGATGGCGGACTAACTCGAAAAGTTCCTTCCAACGAAAACAAAAGCCCTGCCTTGGTCAACAAGACAGGGCTTTTTTATTGGCTTATTGGACGTCATCAAACGACACCGAAGATTCGACGTCCGGCCTGTGCTTGCGCTTTGCCCAGACTGGACGAAATCCACGTAAGTAAAACGGCAGATAGCCAAGCCCTAGCCCAAAAAAATACGAAAGGCCGGAAACTGTGACCCATAAGCTGTTGCTCACCCGAGAAAACTGAATCCATTCCAAGATCATTGGCGCGGCGGCGAGCAAAAACAGGAAGACAAAAGCGGCGAACGATAAGCCGCCGCGCAAGCGGAGCACAAAGAAACCGAGGTAGATAGTGAATATAGGGACGATACAGACACCCAGCATGATGATCGCTGCATAGACAATCATCGAGCCAAATTCGGCCGTCATTTGCCCACCACCCATCGCGGCAAAAGTCACAATCGGAACGATTCCGAGGAGTAATAGCAAAGGCGCGAGCAGTAATAGCACCTTTGTGTTGAATGCGTCTTGATAAACGTCCACTCGCCGCATGGAAAGACCGGCTCCAAACACACGGTGCATTAACCAACCCGTAATTGAAATCCCTACTACAAATACGAACAACGGGCCAAGACCATACCCCGCAGTGGCAGTCGCTAGCTGTATTCCTGCAATGACAACGCTGCCGCTTGCACCCACAATCCGGCTAGGTGACTCGCGAGGAAAAAGATAGATACAATGGCAAAGAAAGAGTCCTAAACCAAATTCAGCCCAAATCCCTCCGAGGACTAAGCACTGCACGAGCGAGGTTCCGCTTGCGAAACGAATGAATGCCAAAAGCATCGCGATCGTCACTGCCAAGAAGAATTGGATCAGCAGGCCAATCAAGCTCGCTTGAACGACGGCGTTGTCATACCTGTACTCGGCAGGCACGTGCTCAGGCTCCGTACGTTCGCGGTCCGAAGCCTGATTTGTCAAATCAATAGAATTTGGTGGGGATGGATGCACGTTTCAACCTTGAAGCACTCCAGAATTTAACGTTGGGGCTAGATCCTGGCATCATTTTAGCATGACCTGCATCCTCTCTTAACGTTATATTCATCTGTTCTTAATGTAAAGCGAATAGCCTTTTGCAAGGAAAGAATAACCCATGTCACTTCATTTGAGCCAAGACCTAACCGAAGCCCACAATTCATTGCTCAAGCTCTCTGGAAGCGTTGAGGATATGATTGCGTCCGCGGTACGTTCGTTGGTTGAAAGGCGAGGTGCTTTGGCGGCAGAAGTGATTGAACGGGACAGTCAAATCGATCGCAGCGAAGTTCGGATCGAAGAAGATTGTCTCAAGATGCTGGCCTTGCACCAGCCCGTCGCAGCGGATTTGCGACGGATTACCACCATGATGAAAATCAACAACGACTTAGAACGGATCGCTGATCTAGCTTGCAATATTGCTCAAAGAGCGGACAGTCTCTGCCCGCATCCTGAATTTCCAATTCCGCCCGGGATCAACGAAATGGCTTCGATGACCACCTCGATGGTCCGTCGAAGCCTCGACTCGTTTGTTCAACGCAGTACCGAACAAGCTCGCCAAGTGATCGAGGAAGATGACCGAGTCGACGCAAAAAACGTCGAGGTGATTGAGACACTCAATTCCTTGATGTCCCGTGATAACAGTCAGATCGCAGCGGCCATGCACTGTTTTTCCGCTTCACGCCACCTTGAGCAGATCGCAGATCACGCGGTCAGCATTGCCGAGGACATTATTTACATGGTCGATGGCGTAATTGTGCGCCACCGTCAAATCCTACAACGATCTAACGTAACGTAGTTTTCGTTGCCCACTACTCGCGTGCAGAACCTTCGATGTCAAAAAGCAAAATACTAGTCGTAGAAGACGACCGAGCTCTATCCGAGATCTTGGTCTACAACTTGGAAAAAGCGGGATACGACGTATTGAAGTCCATGGATGGCCGCGATGGATTAAACCAAGCACAATTGCGGTTACCAGATATCGTATTGCTCGACGTGATGTTGCCGGTTTTGGATGGAGTTGAGGTCTGCCGACGTCTCCGAGCGACCCCTGAAACGGCGTCGGCCACAATCATCATGTTGACGGCCAAGTCCGAGGAAGCAGATCAGCTGATCGGCTTCTCCGTCGGAGCAGATGATTATGTTACCAAACCATTTAGCGTGCGAGTTCTTTTGGAGCGTATCAAGGCTCTAACCCGCCGTAAAGCTAAACCGATGGAGGAGGATACCGAAACAGTGGCTCGTTTTGGAATCATGTTGGATCGACGTCGCTATCGCGTTACCGTGGATGAGCATAATGTCGACTTGACCAAGAGCGAATTCAAGTTGCTCGATACGTTGATTCGTCAACCGGGCCGAGCGTTTGATCGTTCGGAGTTGATCGATTCGGCATTAGGAGAAGACACTTTGGTTTTGGAGCGAACGATCGACGTCCATATCCGTGCTCTTCGCAAGAAGATTGGCGAAAAAGCCGAAGCGATTGAAACGGTACGCGGAGTGGGGTACCGCTTTCGCGAAGATTAGCGAATGCCAACGTCGCGGGCAGCATAAGTTGATTGCCGTTCAGTCAAGAACGACCGTATCTGGGCGACGAGTCTCCAGCGAAGACGGAGGCGTTGAATTGAAGTCGCTACCTAGGGGCTCACTAAGTGAGGGAGCTTGCCGACGCCCTATGACATGGCCAACCAATACACCACCAAGATAAATTGGGTTCGAGAATCGCGGAAACGCGTAGCCACCCGCGTTGCCCATATACGTTCCGTAAGCAGGGTAAAGAGTGTGGTAGGCTTCGCGTACTAGTCGTGGGTCGTGTTTGTATTGAACGTAAGACAGTACGTCGTTCGACGCGACACGTTCGTGCCATAGCGGAACTGCAGGCAGTAGATAGATCGCAGCATAGTTTCCTGGATGTTTTCGGTTAGAAAAATCCTTTGCGTGAGCCGCTTCATGAAATGCCAACGATGGCACATCGCCATAAATATGGATGGTGCCTGTGTACGGATTGTAATGATCACCGCCAAACAATCGCCCTGGGATGATGGTTTCACCCAAGACCGAAACAGCCCCAAACGAGTATCGCCACGGCCACGCGACGGAGGTATTGCGAGTAAGGCGTAGCCAATCATCCCCTGGCCGATATTGATTGAGTCGAACCTTGATATCGGTCAACCCATTGGTCTCCATGTATTCGGCAAGCAATTCCTCCGTCTCGGGTGAGATGTTATGGTTCTCGACCTTGCGATTCCAGAGTAGGAGTTTGGACGGGATTCCCCAGACCCAACCAAAGCCATCAATGATGGGTCTCGGAGCGCCACGCTCCATCTGTGATTCGCCATTGGCGATCAAGTCGGTTGGGATATTGTTGCGCTGGACAGCGATGGATTTTGGCTCCAAGATTTTGCAGCCTGGGAGAAAGAACACTACCATGATTGCCAGACGGCAATTCCATTCGAAGGCTTTCCGCCAAGATTCGCGTTTCTGGAGAATTGCTGTCATTTTCCACCTCTGTTCCTTAGATGTGTATCCAGATACCAGATTGAGAGAATCACCGCCAACCCAATCCGTCGGACCGATGCAAGGTGGCTCACTCTTGCCGAGAGTGCCCCTTCTCATTTCGATAGTGATAGGAATGAGGTTTAAGAATGAATCAGCCACGTGCCGTGCGAAATCGAAAATTGCATTTCTTGAAAATTTCGATTGTTCAAAAGAAGTGGATACTTGGCCGTCTGTTTAGAATAGTTGAATAGCGAACACTACTTTTCGCCTCTCTTCGTTCACCTCATCTCGTTTCAAAGAAATCCAATGTACTACCAACTCATTCTGCAAAATCACGTCGATGATTTGAATCAGACGACTTGGCTCATTAAGCCACCTGGCGTGGTTGGTCGAGATACGAATTGCCAAGTTTGCATCGATCACCCCTCCATCAGCCGACAACACTGTCAATTCTCTCTAAATCATGAAGAGACCTTGATCGTCAAGGATTTGGACTCCATGAATGGGATCTATATCGATGACACTCGAGTGAAGCAAGCAGCCTTGATGCCAGGGCAGGTGCTGCAGATTGGCGCTTTACGTGTCCATGTTGAGTTTACGACCGGTGCCGGGCCGGTCCCTAAACCAGCATCAAAACCGAGGGGGAGCGTCCATGCAACTCAGCCGATGAAGACCGTTCCACCCGAACCAACACCTGCTGCTCCAGTCGAAAAACCTTGGTGGAAACGACTTTTTGAGTAGCAGTTGGTGTCCCGGCTTTAGCCCGAATGGCGTTGAGTTTGCAAGTAGTGGATTCGCGTTAGAGTTCTTGCAGTGTTTCGAGTTCGAGGAAGCTTTACAACTTCCACTATGAGGACAGGTTTAATTCAACGCCATTAGGCCATAACCGGCTAAAGCCGGACACCAACTGCAACGGCGCACAGGTCCCTACTACTTTTGAATGATTGGGTTGCAGGATCAATCAAGCGGAATAGACTGTAGCCTGCCAAAGCGACCGATACGGATTCAAATCCATCTAGCACGGCGTGCAAACAAGTGATATTGGCGGGAAATTCACTCGTTTACGCATCGCGCTAGGGTCTGCTTCACTCTGCCGCTCCCTTACACCAATGGGCCCAAGCCTTAAGCCAAACAAGGAAATTCTATGCGCAATCGATTTTTGCGTTCCACGGCTGTTCTGTTTTTGTTGGTTGCTTCCAACGCACCGGTCGCTCGAGCGCAGTTCAGCGGCAGTGTTGAGCCACCAGCCGAGCTCAAAACGGGCTTCGATGTGATTACGGACGAGCGAGCGCAAGAGTGGCTCTCTGTTTTGGCTGGCCCCGTTTTCGAAGGACGAGGAACAGGACAGCTTGGTTATACCCGCGCGGCGCACTGGGTAGCGGGCAAGACAGCCGAGTTTGGACTCGACCCGATGGGAGATGGCGGTACCTACTTTCAGATGCTACCGATGTCTCGCCTATCGGTGGAACCAACTCAATCCAAATTGACGGGGCCAAACGATCTTTCCCTCGTCTTCGACAAAGCCATCGGCCTCGATCGCTTTACTAATGTGCCTGAAGTTACGGGATCGGTCGCGTTCGTAAAGCTTGCGGGAGCCTCCCCTGCTTTGGAAAATGCGGAATTGCTTCGGGACAAAATCGTTTTCTATACTGCTGACGAAAAGGCTCAGGGGCGCGCCCAAATGCTCTTGGCGCGCCAAAGGCCAACCGCTTTCTTTCGTGTAATCGAGTCTGAGCCAAAATCAGGATCGCAACTGCAACGAGAAGGTGGTCGTCAGAGGGCAGCTAGTTTGTCTGGTACCATTTCCGCCGCTGCAGCCGAGATGATTGTGAAATCCATGAACGGAGACCCTAATTGGCTCAAGCCGCTGGAGATGGACGGGGTCGAAACGCACATGCCTGAGGGAAGTATTAAACTCGAGCTTCGTTACCGTGAGGAGCCGACTGCGGTCCCTAATGTACTCGCATGGCAGCCCGGTTCTGATCCAGCCCTTCGGGACGAATACGTCGTCATTGGAGCTCACTTGGACCACCTTGGATTGGTAAATGGCTCGATGTTTCCTGGTGCGGATGACAACGGTTCAGGCTCGACAGCTTTGCTGAATATTGCTCGTGCCATTTCAGCGAACCCAATCAAGCCCAAGCGAAGTGTCCTGTTCATGTGGTTCGCTGCCGAAGAGATCGGACTCGTAGGCTCGGCGTATTACGTCGACCATCCGTTATTACCCTTGGAAAAGATGGTTTGTATGCTCAACGTGGACATGGTTGGACGCAACGAAGAGAAACCGGGCGAGGCTGCCAGCGAGAATGAAACATCCATTCACCTCGTCGGTAGCAAGCAAGGAGACCTCGATTTGCACGAAGTCATCATGAAAGCAAACCAATTCGTGAACTTCACTTTTGAGTATGACGAAGAAGGTGTCTTTGGCCGAAGCGATCAAGCGAACTTTTTCAAGAAGGGAACTTCGGTCGCATTCCTCTTTGGTGGATTTCATCCCGATTATCACCAGCCATCGGACCAGGTAACCAAGATCAATTTTCACAAGATCGCGACTGCGGCCAAACTGTTCTATGTGACAGCCCACTACGCGGCCGAGCACGGCAAATTTAAGCTTCCTGTGAAAGAAGAAAAGGCGCCCAACGTGCCGCCCACCCAGTGATCGAGACGGTGGACCAGCCGTGTAACGTTTCACGGCTCTTATATTCATCGTGCCAAAGGACCGTGGGACGAGCCCCACGGCTACAAAGTGTCGCCGCTATCGCGGCTAGCGGCTGATTCGCATAGCGAGCCACTCTTTGAAGATCATTTGAAATCGGACGAGGCCGTCTGTTTCGGGAAGGAACTGGTTGAACGTTACCGGGCCAGTACTCGTTCGATGGTCAGCGGCGATTGGCTTGGCTTGGACCCCAACTCGTTCTGCTAGCTTCATGGCTCGCGGCAAGTGAAAAGCGCTAGTCAGGATACCGCAGCGTTTGCCTTGCCAGTATTCCGGGTGCTCTTTTAGCGATGCCATTTCAGAAAAAGTGTTCTGACCCGCAAGCTCTGAAATCGCTTCGGCAGGGATGCCAAGCCCCATCCAGATCTTTTTGGTTTGAGTGCTCGGATCGTCTTTCGGTTGGAACGAGCCCGAGAGACTGCCATCCAAGTGAAGAGTGTCTCCAGTGGTCACCAATCGTTTCGCGACTCCAGACAAATACAAGCTGGCAGCGTATCCGACTCGATCTCCGGCCGAACTAAATTGCGCACGCCCATCCGGTGCAACACTGGTGCCACCCCCCAGAACGATCAGGTAGTCGAAGGGTTCACTTGCTGATGGCGTCGAGGATTCGATCGATGCCTCCCACGAGTCGATGAGCCGCGAAGCAAAGAAAGGCATACTCACTACCCACATCAAACTTGCTCCGCAAATCAGAGTCGCGCCGACTCTGCGTTCGTTACGACGTAACAGCACAAAGCCAATAGCCAATACAGTCGCAATTGCGATGAATAACGGCTGCACCATCGTGGTTAGCAATTTTTCAGCGGCGCTCTTACCACTGACAGAGGCTGTCAGAACGAGAGGGAAAACAACGGTTGCGAAAAAGACAATGAAGGTTGGTTTGAGCCATCCCCTTTTTCGTTCGTGGTCAGGAAGCGACATGCGATGGAGCGATCATTTCTCTGGCAAGCGGATAAATCCCTGCCAATCTGGTGGTGCGGAGCGTCCGTGTTGTGCAATGAAGACCGTTAGGAAATCTTTGACACGATCCTCTGCAGGAACTTGGTGCAGCAGTCGAAAAGCCTCACCCCAGTTACCATCTTGCAAACCATCGAGGGCCTTTTCGTATGCAACGATATGTGCGTCGGTAAGCAAAACATCGGGTCCCTCTGGGGGTAGCAATTCGCTGACCATGAGCGGAGTGGTCATGCCAACGGGTAAAACCCTCGCGACACGGCGAGTCCTAGCGATGGTTGGAGATACTTCCTTTCGAACGCGGCTCGCAGTGGCTTCGTCCATAAGGATCGGGGCACGCAGTTGTTTGGTCATACTCTCCAGGCGAGATGCCAGATTGACGACTGGGCCAAACACGGTCACTTTCACCTGATCTACGGTTCCGATACGTCCAGCGACGGCTCGACCGGTTGCTATTCCTAGTCCGGCACGGAAGCCGGAGAGAGCATGTTTTTCGATGGCGGCTGCGGCTTCGAATTCCGCTCGGATAGCAAGTGCGGCCTGGGCAGCTTGTAGGACGGAGCTTTGCTGTTCCAACGGCCAGCCCCAGAATCCCATGGCAGCATCGCCATGAAAGTCACCCACCACTCCGTTTCGGTCGAGGATATGATGCGTCATCACCCCCAAAGCATCGCTCACGCGCCGAAGTAATTCCAGTAGTTTGTCGCCCGACTCTTCGCTCTGCCTTGAGAAGCCTCTCAAGTCGCAGAAGAGAACCGACACGTTGGCTTCGCGCGGCGCGAGTACTTCATCTGGGTCACGGGTTGCCAAAGCTTTCTGAACTACGGGAGCAAAAAACGGTCGCAAGGAATCTTGGCGACGCTGCAGCAAGCGGGTTTGTCGTAAGGACCCAAGCGTTGTGGCAGTCAATTCGGCAAACTTGAGATCATCCTGCAAGTCCACTGCAATGGCTGCGGTTGCATCTCGGGCGTTTTGTGGAATCAGGGTACCAAAATCGCCCGCCACATAGATGGCCCAACCTGGACACGCTTCGCTGTTGATGGGAGTGCAAAATGCCCAATCTACGTTTTCGCTTTGGGTGTAAGATTGGCTAGCGTCAATGCCGCGGCTCCAAACGTGCAAAACACTTTCTCGTGTACGGATGGCTTGATGAATCAATTGGGCTGAGGGTGAAAATTGGTGCCCGATCAAATTGCGAGAATCCCAATGAAGCAGTCGAATCCCAAACTCATTGATCTCGCTTGAGCTTCGTCCCTTTGCGACACTTACCTTGTGCGTCGCCACTGGTGGTTCGCTACTGGGCTGGTCGCCAACGATAGCCACAAAGCTTGCTTGTTGAATACCCTGCATCAAAACATTGACGACTCGAGCGCATAGCTCCTCATCGGTACTGCTGCTGGAGATGATTTCAGGTACACGGCTCAGAACTTCGATTCGGCGGTCTGCGTCTCGATAGCGAGCTTGTCGCAATTGAGAGGGTGCATATGAATGTTCGGTTAGCGCCGGAACCTCATCGGACTGTGAAACCATCCGAACGCGCTGGTCTACCAAACTAAAGGTTGTTTGACCGATCACAAAATGATCGCCGATGCCAATGTCGAACTCTTCTTGACGCAAACCTTTGTGGAAGATCGGATTGCGAGCATCGATCAGACGGGCAACTTCTAACCTGGACCCATTCCAGATCAAGCGAACGTGACTTCTCGATATACGGTCATCCCATGGCACCGACCACCCAGGAGAAGTTCTGCCCAGAACAACGGGCTGAAACAAAGGCTCTTTTGGAAGAGGGCGTCGCCAACGGTCGGATGGGTTGGGCCCTTGGGCGATTAAATCCGGCATTTGGGGCAGTTCGTAGGCGGTGGATGATTAGAACACTCGTACTACTTTAGCCAAAACTTTTCATGCCGGATAGCGTTGTGAGGACGAGTCGTTTGGCGGGCGCTGGACACGTCGACCTCGGTATGGACCATTAATTCGATGGAGTGGGGGTTACCCATTCGCTTGCAACCGCCTCTTCGACAGGGGCTTTGGCTCGCCGACGTCGTCTCGGCTTGTTGGCAGCCCACTCTTTGGTCATGATCTCGAACACGTCAGGACTCTCGTAACGGACGACGTTTTTGCCTTCTGGAATTGGTCCGATCAGGCCCTTGAAAATTGGCATGCCCCGCAGGTCCAAGTCGGTGCTGCTGTCGTCGATCCCCACTTGAGAATGGGTATGGAAGATGGATTCCGCACTATGGAAATCGCGAATTCGGAGCGAACCATCCTGAGCTCGAGTAACTACCCGAAAAACTTCTTTCTTTGCCACAGCTCTACCTCGGTCAATCGCTTTTGTACTGGTCGTCAGGCTCCTTCCTCAATTTCCACGTATAGGAAATTGCGATCGCTTTGTTGCAACCGCTCCACAGCTTCCTTGCCGAGGTTCTCCTACGATGTATTCATTCGACAGATGGAGGGCCAAAGTTGCGAATCAATGCTAGCCCTAGCCCTAAGCCGGATCACGCTTGCAGAAGCCAAACTCGGAGCTTCCGTTACAACATGATGAAACGCACCGCATGAGTCGTGAGGCGGGTTTCAATTTGCCTTGCGCGACATAACTTGCACGACGCGCGAGCTAGTGAATTACTAGCACGACGCGCAAGCTAGTGAATTCGAACGCCAATTCACTAGCTTGCGCGTCGTGCTAAGCTTGAGACTTTACTCAATCCATATCCCAGCGTCTTTCAATTGTTTTGTGGCTTGTTCTGCCCAGCCTCGGTTGGCCGATGGAGAAGCGGGACTGGGATGTAGGATCTTGCAAACCGAAATCGAATCGAGCTTTGGGTCGGAACGGCAGACTCGGTTGAGGCAGTCTTGAGCGTAAGCGCCAACACCCACCGCAAACTCTGGTTTGAGCAATACCAACGATTTATGCAAGTGTTCATCGCACAGGGTATCCAGCTCCTTCATTTCAGCTGCCGGCAATTTGTCAGGTGTTACGTTTCGGGCGCCGTCATCCATGAAGACCAAGGGGCAATAATTTGAGACATAGTGCTCAGCAAAGAAATCGTTAGCAGTTGGATATCGATCTGCAAAGAGCCCCCACAATCGCTTTCCCGAGACCTCGCTGCGCTTACAAGCGAATCCTTCGATAGGTCGTTTGGCGTGTTCACGCTCTGGCTTACCGATATCGGTTTCGATGTTAAGGTAGTTTCGAACCGCATCGATCTCACCGAATGGAACCCCGGTCTGCGCCATCCCCCAGGGACCTGGATTCATACCTAGTAAAAACACACGACACGGACCGCCGGTATACAGCTTCATGTATTTTTCATGAGCGGACCACGCGTAGTGGAGTGGATTGTAGACCCAGGTCGCTGGAGAGGAGAATCGAAGCAAATCCAGCTGGGAACGAAGTTTCTTTGCGGCTGCAATCAAGCCTTTCGTGATTTTGTTCATCGCCGCATTATTGCAGCAAAGCGCAAACAAAAACACCCTGCCGATCGGCAGGGTGTTCTTGGAGTTTTTTCTTCTCGTTCGTCCTAGTAGGACTTAGAACGTAAAGAGAATGTCGCCGCCAACCGACGTTTGGCTTCTTGAATTGTTCTCGTTGAATCCAAATCCAGGAGCACCCGTTCCTGTACGATCCCAAACTTGACGAATTTCTGGTCTGAAGGTCAAGTTCGCATTCCTGCGAAGGTTCAAACCAGCAGTGTAGTTAAGGTTGTCGTCATTCTTCGCGTTGTTAAACCCAGCACCGCTGTAATTGAACCATTCGAAGCGTTGACCGAAGGACACACAATCGTTGACCTTGTAGATCAAGTAATTGATGTTGCCGTACGTATTTCGTTGAGTCGCACCCGTGTTGTTGTGAGTGTACAGAACGTCGGTTTGCGAAATGTAGGTCAGCTTCTCCGTTAGAGCCGCAGTCAAAATCACATTCTGAATGTTCCCTCGCTCGCCGACTGCACGGTTGCCGTCGCCAAATCGACCTACGCATGTTGTGTAGAGAAGCGTAAAGGTATCGTTTAGCTTCTTCTTGAAACCGCCCAGGTAGGCATCGCCGTTGTCTTCGAATCCGCTGTCCCATCCCATGACGTATCCGTTGTACAGCTGGGTATCCGCGTCCACGTTGTAAGTGGTCAAGGCACCGGTATGCGTAAACGGTTCAGCGTTGTAGAAGGTGAACTGACGGCTGTAGAAGAAGTTTCCAGTCGATTGAACGACTTCGTTCCCAACGATGGTGAAGAAGTGTCCGAGCTTGACGCTCAAATCACCCATTGCAACTTCACCGTACAACTGTGGCATTGCATGGCCGTAGCCAAGATTGTTAGGACCATTGTCCCAACCGTTGTCCCAGTGATTGTTGGGAATACCAAAGGACTGGGTATCTGGCGCGTCTGTACCATATACATAGTCAACTCGTCCACCGATTCCGAGGCCTTCGCTTCCATCCGCAATTTTTTCAGCCCAAAGCCATTGTTGGCCGAGTTGGACACGGCGAGCATAGGTGTTGAAGCTATTGGGATTGGCTTTGCTGTGATAGCCTACACTTGTCCAGCCGCCTACATTGATACCAGCAATGCCGTTGGGTGCCAGTTTCCATGGCTCGCCGATGTTGCAGTTGCCTCCGAGCAAACCGAGGCCGAGTAGCCCTCCACCACAGCCGCCGCCGCATCCACTGTCACAACCGCCATCACACATGCCGTTGCCGCAGCCACAGCTTCCGAGACTGTCGCAGCTGCCTTTGCCATTGCAAAGATCGGCTACGTCACAGGCTGGGCTCTTGTCGCAGTTTGCAGCTGTCGACGTTTTTGCATCACTCGCCGAAGACACAGGAGCGGCTGCTGCTGGTGCAGCAGCGCCGTCTTGGTAGTAGCTGTAGTAGGATGCTGGGTAATACTTGGGAGCTGTTCGGTTAGTCTGACCAAAGGCCGTCCCCGCACAGCAAGCGCTTGCAATCATTGCAGTTAGCGCAAATTTGCTCATTTTCATAGTTCTGGAACTCCTATCCTGAACAAGGGTGGAACGCTTAAGCGTTTGAAACGGCCAAAACACAAGGGCCATTCGTTTTATTTAGCACCCACGGATAGACGGTGAAGCATCTTGCCCCCCGGTTGAGAGTATTCCGATCGTCCATCCGTGAACGCTAGTCAAGGGATTTATCGGTGTGGCTGCCAGCAAAAATTAATCCGAAGATCACATGCCAGCAGGACTAATACAATCGGAAGTGCTCCGCTTGGTAAGCTGTTCCGGCTGGGTAAATGGTATTGCCGGGAGGCGTTCAAAACGTTGCATTTGCGTTTGCCTTACCAACATGCCTATACTGTTCAAGACGAGCCCAACTCTCTCAAAATTGACGAAAACAGGAATTCATGCAGGATTTTGACTACCAGCTTCGCCCCAGAATCATCTTTGGCTCTGGGGCTGTCGCAAAATTGGGAATGCTGGCTCAAGAGTTGGGATGTTCCAAAGCGTTCGTGGTCAGTGACCCAGGAGTTGTCCGTGCTGGGCTCTTCGGAGCCGGCGAAAAGAGTCTGCTAGACTCCGGAATTCAAGTCCGTGGGTTTCACGATTTGTCAGAGAACCCAACCAATCGCCATGTCGAGCGCGGTGTATTGGCCGCCAAAGACTTTGAGCCGGATTTGCTGATTGGGATTGGGGGCGGTTCCAGCATGGATTGTGCCAAAGGGATCAATTTCGTTTATTCTTGCGGTGGCAGAATACATGATTATTGGGGAGTGGGGAAAGCGACGAGAGCCATGCTTCCTATGATCGCAGTGCCGACCACTTCCGGTACGGGTAGTGAAACCCAGTCGTTTGCTTTGATCAGTGACGCAGAAAGCCATGTGAAAATGGCATGCGGCGATTCTCGGGCTGCATGCCGAATCGCATTGCTCGATCCAGCCTTAACGACTACCCAACCCGCCTCAGTTACGGCGCTTACGGGAATTGACGCCATTACGCACGCGCTCGAGACTTTTGTTTGCAACAAGCGAACTCCGATGTCAGAATGCTACTCGCGCGAAGCTTGGCAATTGCTTTCACTGGGTTTTCCACAGGTGATTGAGTCTCCAGGCGATGTGGACGCTCGTGGCCGTATGCAATTGGGCGCGTGTTTTGCCGGCATGGCCATCGAAGCTTCCATGTTAGGTGCCGCCCATTCGCTAGCAAATCCGTTGACTGCAATGCTGGGGGTTACGCATGGCCAAGCTGTCGGCCTGATGATGCCGCACGTCGTGCGATTCAATTCCCAAATCGTAGAAGATCGGTATCGAGAGCTTGCGAAGCTTTTGCCCGATGCCCAGATTGCTTCCGATAACCTGACAGGCTCGGAACGAATAGCGTCCATCTTTATAAAGTGGATGCAAAAGGCGGGCTTGGCGACAAAACTTGAGGGGCTCAAGCAATGGCCCGCGGACTTGCGGGGGGACGCCAATCAGACTCAAGAACTGCTTCAAGCACTATCGCTGTCCGCATCCAAACAGTGGACAGCGACTTTCAACCCAAGAACCGTTACTGAGTCCGATTTTCTTGCGATGTATCAGGCGGCGTTGGCTTAGCACGACGCGCAAGCTAGTGAATCCGCTGCCCGGCTTGTTCTTACTTTTTTGTGACTAACGTTTGGTTGGAACTCGTACTTTCGAGACGGTTGGAGCTCCGGTCGGCTTGTCGAGTGTGGAGGCTTTTCGCACGACAACCGGTGCCGGTGTACTATGCAAATAACTTGATGACACAACCTTGGCTTCTGCGTTCGAAGTGGACTCAGAAGCTTCGAACTGCAAACTTACTGAGGCTGATTCTTGCGATGTTGACCGCTTTTGTTTCGGTGTTAGCTTGGCTGGCCGTTCGATAGTAAGCGAATCTTGTGGATCTGCGTCCGAATAGTTTGATAGTCCAGACCTGAGCGTATTGGTTGAGATTTGCCGGTCGCTTGTCAGCTGAATCAACGATTTGTTTTTGCCCTTGGAGCTTACGTCGTCTTTGAATGGATCGACGAAAACATCCGGCAGTTCGGAATCGATTGGATCTGTGGTCGTTGCTTTTGGAGGAATCGCATTGGGGGTCCATGCTGGAGGAGTATCCAAAGGGACAGGTTTCAACACATTGGTAATCGAAGGAGTGGTTGTGTTGTTACCAGTTTCGATGTCCGCGTTGCGGTTTATAGGATTGGCGGGTAGTGTCCTATTTTCAAACGGGACTCTTTGAACTTTGGGTTCAGAATGCTCGACGGCATGGTCGGATGTGTTCAAATCCTGTTTTCCCACGAGAGGCTGTTTTGCAATCGGGTGGGCCGAGACATTGTTTTGTTTGTCGACCAATACACCTTTTGCCGCTGGGGCAGTCGGTCCAACGTTGGGGCTGAGCGAGGCAGATTGAATTGGTGGTAACTGGGCAGGAACGCTCTGAACGTGGTTTGTGCGAGGAAAGTGGTCTGTAGGAGAACAGACTTCACATCCACAACTTGGGCTTTTCGGAGCTTTGCAACCACAGGTTGTCCCTTGAACGGATTCGCATCCATATCTTGGTCCTTGAGGTGAATCGTAGACAGATGTTGCCCCTTTTTCTCGCTGCTTTCCGCGAGCTTCGATTTGGTCACCGACTCGATCAAAATGATCAAGGATCAACTCACCGACGGAAGGCTTGCGAACACAGGAACATGGCTTGGGCCCGGAGTGCTTGGGCGCGGAGTGCTTGGGCGCGGAGTGCTTGCTGCTCGACAATTCGCAACCACAGCTAGGCGCGCTCATTCCGGAACATTTGTCACAAGCTTGGCCAAAAGCCGAAGGAGCAAACAGTGTCGCACCTGTGGTGATCCCAAAACCAAAAGTGATGTGAGCAAGCATTCGAGCAAGAGACGTGCTTTTGGGTTTCTGTTTCGGCTTGACATGCGCTGGCATGAATGAAAATTCCTTTACAGTTCTTGGGACAACCAAAGTCAATCGGGTTGACCTCGGGGTTGCACTACTCGAAAAGGTTTATCGAGCCGTTAGACGCGGAATCCTCAGAGCTTTCGTTATAAGCCTGAAACTCAGCCTAGGTTGCCTTGCTTTACTCGGGTGTTGGCGGCACCGCGTTGGCGACAGTGCGAGATTTCTCATCCCTCCCTTCAACCCGCACAAACGGCCCGGTCGAGCGTTCGAGTTGGGAAAATGTCGCGATTGAGTAAACTTTTTCGTCTTGAGTGCAACGTTGGCGTAAAGTTATCTGGGCGGGAGATATCTGTCGGAGAGTTCGATAAGACGCATCACAAAGACTTCGAGGTTTAGAATGGCCAAAGTGGAAACTGCGGGTGAAAAGATTGTTACATTGGATCGTCGAGTTGAAAAACGACGAACGATGGATGCGTCTGAACTCCAAGTGCGAGCAATTATCGCGGAAGAGAAAAAGAGAACCAAAACCCAGCGTCGTCGGCAAATCGACCCCACCACATGCGAACGCGATTACTCAGGGGACGAAGTACAGTTCATGCAAGCCATGGATGCTTATAAGAGAAAAAATGGTCGAATGTTCCCAACCTGCAGCGAAATTCTCGAAGTCATTCGAGATCTAGGGTACGTGCGAGAGGCAACCCACGCAGCTCCACAAGTTTCGTCCAATACCGCCATGGAAACCGCCAACGCATAATCAAGGATTTGTTTATTTGTTTACCTGTTAGCCGAAGGCGGCACAGCTCGAAGTACGCCTGCGGCTGACTGTTAAACGAATTTTCAATCCTAACCAGGGCCCGAAAACTTCAACTAGGCAGCATTACATGCTGCGTTCGGCCCATGTTTTTCCAGCTTGGAATCTAAAACCGTTGACCTGGACTTGCCTCGGTCTACAATGCCAGAGCTCGGAACTGCCCGCTGGGGTAGCCCCTTGATGGTGTTTTCTACGAGGCAATTTGCTGAGACCCCCCGGTCCAGGGCACAAAATATAATGACGAACCGATGGTTGGCTGCACTCCCTGTCTATAACGAAGTTGGGTATGTCAATGGCGTTCTGGATGAAGTCTTAAAGTACGCTTCCGACGTCTTGGCTGTAAACGACGGCTCCAACGATGGCACCCGCGAACTTCTCGATCATCGAACGGACATCACGGTCCTCCATCATGAGAAAAATCTCGGATACGGCGCCGCGCTTCGAACTGCATTTCAGTATGCCATTGATGAAGGATACGACGTTATCGTCACTTTGGATTGCGATGGCCAGCACCAGCCTAAACGCATCCCTGAATTTGTTGCGGCTTGCAAAGATGTGGATATCGTCTCCGGTTCTAGGTATCTGAAGAAATATGACGGCGATAGCGTGCCACCCGCTCAGCGTCTCCAAATCAACAAGCAGATCACGAAATCCATCAACGACCTGTTTCAATGGAATTTAACGGACACATTTTGTGGCTTCAAAGCATATAGGACCGAAGCTATCGCGAAACTCAACATCACCGTCGATGGCTACGCGATGCCGCTTGAGCTATGGGCACAAGCGGCCATGTTAGGATTGCGAATCCTCGAGGTTCCAGTGCCGCTCATCTACTTGGACGAAAAACGCTCCTTTGGCGGTGCTCTGGACGACGGCAGCGTTCGATTGGCATACTACAACCAAGTGATCGAGCAAAGCATCCAAGCCATGCACGAGCGAGGTTTTCGTTTGCCTTTTGAAACCGCGCCTTGTGAAACCACACAGTGCTGCGGGGAGTGCACTTAGGGTGTCGCACTCGGTGCCACAAAATCGGCCATCGCTTAAAGTTCCAAAAGAAAACAATCGCTTTCTTTGCTGGCCACCCGCAAGCGATTCGAAACAACTGCTTCAGAGAAATCAAGTTATTCTGTCGCATCGTGCTCTCCCTGTCTGGTTTCGAGAGCTTAGAACGCTCGCGCGAACTCAAGCGTTGACAGCCTCGAAATCCTACATGTCGAGCTACGCGCCCGCACTGGCGGATTTTATTTCCGTCAGCGATCTTAATGCAAAGCATTGGATTGTCGGCGGCCATCAACCCGAGTTGTTTCATCCCGGCGTTTGGTTCAAGAACTTCTTGATGTCGGAGATCGGTAAACAAACCGACTCCATTGGAATGCAAGTGATCGTCGATCACGATGTGGCTCGGTCCGACTCGTTGCGAGTCCCTTATCTCCAGTCTCCAAACCCGATTCGATCTATAAATGCTTCACACCGGACTGAATCGGAACTGGCTCAGCGATCCATAACGCTGCCCATTCGCGGTGAATCGCAGCCTCGCATGCCCTGGCACTCTACGCTCACTCGCTATGCCGATCCCGAGTCATGGAAGAGGACGCTGGCCAACATCGAACAGTCCGCGACATCCTGCGGACTTGCCGAACCGTTAATACACCGTCATCAAGAGCTCCTCAAGAATTGCATCGCATCGCAAAAGAACATTGGCGACGCCTTTTCGGAGTTTCGGCATCGACTTGAGATGTCCCACGGCGTTTTTAATCTCGAAGTTCCGCTAGGGTATTTGTGTTCCGATTCCGCGTTAGGATTTTTCTTACAGCATTGTGTTCGTAATGCGGAGTCGCTGTGGAGCTCCTACAACCGCTGTCGCGACGCCTATCGAGCGCGCCATCGCATTCGCAATCAGGGTCAGCCCGTTCTTGAATTGCTACGCAATCAGAGCTCGATTGAATTGCCCTTCTGGATCTATCAAGAGAATCAACCGGTCGTCGAGCGAAAACGCATGTGGGCCAGTTCGCTACCCGACAATCAAATGCTCCTGTGCGATCATGCGCAACCAGACCAAGCCACCGTCTCAGCAATCGTGCCTCTTGCCGAAGAGCAGCTCGCAGAGGCGTGGGGGAAGATTGCTGAACGCGGTATTTGCATTCGCCCCAGGGCATTGATGACAACGCTGTATTTGCGTTGCTTTGTGGCGGACCTATTCGTTCACGGTATTGGCGGAGGAACTTACGATGAGCTCACTGACGACATCATTATGGCCTGGATTGGCATAGATCCTCCCATCTATTTGACCAGTTCCGCATCCTTGCATTTGCCTCTGAAGGTAAACCAAGAAAGCGAAGCGATTGAACCGACCGCGAGCAGGAATTCTATCGAGCGAGCACTGCATTTAATGCGCTCCGTACCCGAACGCTATCTCGATCGAGCCATCGACTCTCAACGCATCTTGGCCGAAGCACACTCGCAGAAAATCGCAAGCATTCCAGAACGGGGAAAGAAGCTTGCCTGGCACAGGGAAATGGCAAATCTGAAGCAACAGATCGAAATTGCAATTGAACCCAAAAAGCGTACGGCTCTGGCGAAACTCGAGGCCACGCAACGCGAGCTTCAGCAGCGCAAAATAGTAAGCTCACGCGAGTACTCGTTTGTGCTCTTTGAAGAGCACGATGTCGTCGATCGGCTATCTCGGCTCGCCAACGCTGCTTACCGCGATACAACGGATTCCGGCAAATAGTATTGGCAAAGTCACCCTCCCTCGGGGAGGGTCGGGCCTTCGGCCCGGGGAGGGTGAACTGACTTGTGCATTTGCAGTCGGCACTTCACCCCACCGCCTAAAACATCTTTGCAATGCCAAGTCCTGTTTCATCGCTTTCACTTCCTTGCTGGAGATTATCGAATCTCGACTTCATCGATTCCTGCAATTCGATGGGTACCGTGATACGCAGGATCGTAAACTCCTCGTCGGGCTCAAACGTCACAAGTCCATTTTTCCCCAACTGCTCAATTTGCAGTTGATCCACTTTTTCACGAAGCACAGCGGCATGCATTGACTGCGGAAACTCCATCACTGAGAAAGCTGGCCCAAAATCGCTATAACATTCAATCCGTCCGTTGTTTTCTCGAAATTGGACTTTAGCAATCAACTCTTTCGGATCTGAGAGGTGCATTCTGCCCCGAGTGGAAGCAGACGAATCCGAGTGTACGACTTGTGTCATTTTGAAGTTGGCAGGCAAATAAACTCTCCATTTGAACTCTAAGGGATTCTCCGTTTCCAGGGCTTGAATGTGGACCAGCCTTGGGTCGGAAATGGGGAGCGTGCCGATACGCTTTTCAATGCGAGCAACTTGCGAGGAAAGCGAAGCCCGTTGTCGGCCAGACTGTACTGCCAAGTACCCACCAATCAACGTTAAGACGATGATCAATGCGTCGACTAGGAGTCGCCAGTAGCTTTTGATGGTGGACTCACTCAAACAGTTGGAGACATTGGGTCAGTACGTATTCCCATTGTACATTGAATTCCCTTCGTCTAAATCCGGCAGGCTTGGCCTGTGGATAGTTCGGCTTTCAGCTAATGCTGAACATGTCATCGCGATGTCGCTTGGCCGCCGCCAGGGTTCTTAGCGCAAGGTCACTCTCGGCAAGAGTGACCCACCTTAATTACAACCGGCTCTGAAGTCCCGGCGATACGAAGCGGCGTTCTACGATCGAAAAGCCATATTGCACAATCAGTGCCAACAAAGCCGCAGGTACCGCCCCTTGCAAGATGAGCGGGATGCTCGACAAACGGATGCCTGTCAAAATCGGTGCGCCATAGCCACCCGCACCAATAAACGCGCCGATGGTTGCCGTTCCGACATTGATCACGGCCGCCGTCTTCACGCCCGACAAGATCGAGGGCAAGGCCAAGGGCAGCTCAACCAATCTCAATCGTGCTCGCCGCCCCAGCCCCAACACGTCGGCGGATTCGATCGTTGCCTTGGGTATTTGTGTTAAGCCGGCGTATGTGTTTCGCACGATCGGTAGCAAGCTATAAAAAAACAAAGCGGCGATCGCTGGATAAGCACCCAGGCCAAACAACGGAATCATGAAAACCAAAATCGCCATGGAGGGCAATGTCTGGATAACGCCGACCACAGCCAAAATCGTCTGACCAAATGCTTCATTTCTTGCAGACAAAATACCAAGCGGAATGGCGGTCGCAATCGCCAGGGTCAGCGAAACAGCAACAAGAAAAAGGTGTTCCAATGTCGTCTTGGTAAATCGCCCAAGGAACCGCTTCCATTCGGCCAGCGGGCCAATTCCTTGGTACGGTATCGATAGGTTCATCTTTTCGTTCAAAAATTCGGCCGCCACATTTGCCTCCAATAGCCGATCCAGCCTCACCTTGGCCGTCATTCCCGTCATCGCCTTAGAATCGATCGCATTCTCAAGCTTTAAATAGGCCTCAGCAACCTTGGGAGCTCGTTTCGCCAAATCCTTTCGCATGAGAATGACCGAGTAGTAAGTTGGGAAGAATCCTTTGTCGTCTTCTAATACTCGCAATTTGTAAAACTCGATCTCTGCGTCGGTCGTATACAAGTCGGTCACTTGGATCGAGTTGTGTGCGAGGCCTCGGTAAGCCAAATTGTGGTCCATGGTTCGAACGTCTTTATGGGGCAACCGATACTTGGCTGGCAACTGTCGCCAGCAGTCGTTTCGCTCCATAAACTCATCGCTAATCCCGAACTTTAACTCGGGATGGCCTCGCAGATCGCTGATCTTGGTAATGCCGAGCTTTTCAGCGATAGCGTCTCGCATACCCAGCGCGTACGTATTATTGAAACCTACTCGATCCGTCATGACAATATCCAGCTTGTCCATAGCGGCTCGCATGTCCGCTTCCGTTCGCACCTCGACTCCAGGCTCAACGAGCTTCGATAGCAGTTCCTGGATCGTACCCGTGTAGTCGACGTAGGCGTCGATGTCTCCTTTGACCAGGGCCTTCCATAGGACTTGCGTGCCACCTAGTTCCGAAAGATGTTCCATGTCTGCCCCCGCTTGGTTCCCCAAGTGGTACAGCAGATCACCCAGGATGACCGATTCGGTAAAACTCTTGGAACCAACGCGAACTTTTGGCTTCTCTTGAGCTTGGGCATTCGAACAAAGCCAGCTTGCGCACCCAAGTACGAAAACGACAGCGAGGAGACTTTTCATGATTGTGGTATTCGTTGGGCGTTGATGAATCGAGCGACATATTCGTTGGTTGGGTTTTGGATCAACTCTTCGAGCCGTCCTTCTTGAACCACTTCACCTTCACCCAACATCATGACTCGGTCGCCAAAGAAGGCAGCTTCGCCCATATCGTGTGTCACCATGATGGAGGTTTTGCCGAGCGTTCGAAAGATCTTTCGCAAGTCTTCTTGGAGATCGAATCGCACCAACGGATCGAGGGCGCCCATCGGCTCGTCCAGCAACATGACCGCTGGGTCCAACATCAACGCTCGCATGATACCAACACGCTGACGCTGACCGCCTGAGATTTGCGAAGGGTACCGATCGAGTGCGACGCGTGGCAGTCGGGTTAGCTCAGCCAACTCTTCCACTCGAGCCTTGACTTTGGCTTGATCCCAACCGAGATGCGAAGCTAGTAGTCCGACGTTTTGTCTGGCGGTCAAGTGTGGAAAGAGACCGCCATCTTGAATGACGTATCCCATCCGTTGACGCTGTTGTTGGATGTTCTGCACGGTTAGCGGCGTTCCATCGAAGAGGATGGTACCCGCATCCGCGTCGATCAATCCGACCAAAATCCGGAGCAAGGTGCTTTTACCGCAACCGCTCGGCCCGATCAAGACGGTGGATTCGCCCGTGTGAAAGTCGACCGTGGTTGGTTTCAGCACCTGCAGGTTGCCAAAGGATTTCGAAACGTTGTTCAATGAAAACATGGCGAATTAATTCTGCTTTTCACGTTGGGCGTTCATTTCGTCGAGCATCGACTGGACGCGTTCTTCCATTCGGTCGGTGAGTTCCGCGGCCACCATGCGTTTTTCTTTACCAGGTGCTAGCTCGATCGGTTGGTCAAAACGGACGAGTACTTCGCGATCCGCATGGACGGTGGGGTAGGACGCTTCGAGGGCATCTTCCTCGAGTTTATCGAGTGTTTCAGCGAGGCGTTCGATGGTCGGGTTTTCTTCTAGGTAGTTGCCTGGGTAGCTATACAATTGTTATCCATGTCTGCAGTCCATTGCGTTTCTTGTTCTGGTGTGGCAGAGCCAGCTGCCGTCTCACGAGCTTCGATGATGGCCCGTCGCACTTCTTTGACCCTTTCCGGGATCAAGGCTTGCTTGGCTTGTCGCCCGTAACGCGCTTCGCTGTCGACCAACAATGTTGAAGAGAGTCGCTCAACCCGTTCGCTGAGCGAGCCGGTTTGGGGCATGCGCAGATGCTCCATTTCTTTGAGCGACAGCAAACCTTTGGCAACATGCAGAACCCGCTCCTTGATCGGCATTGAGGATTGCGGACGCCAATAGAGTCGCTTTTCTAGGCGTCCAATAGTTTGCAATAAACTTGGCGTTGGATCTTGTGTGTACCAGCGTTTCATCGCAACGGGTAGGATGGAAATTGGCCGCAACGCCTTTCTTGCTGCCAAGATAGCGATCGCGGCTGCTCCGTCTCGGAACGCAGTCACTCGATCGTTCATGTGGTAGACGTCCCCTTCGGGAAATATCAATAGAGGATGCTTCTGATTTTGAAGGACATCGACGGCTGTTTTTAGCGACTGGACATCAGAGCCTTCTCGGTCCACGCTGAAGCAACCGCAGCGCTGCATGGAGTGACGCTCGAACGACTTGCTCATCGCAAAGACCTGCCACGCCGTCATAATGTAAAACGGTGTCCGCAATTCTTTGGTGGCATCGATCAAACAGTACGAGTCCCAATGGAAAGAATGATTGGGAGTAAGCATGACGCCATGATTGTTTGCAATGGCTTGTTTCAAATGTTCGATGCCTTGTACATCGACACGAACGATCTTTTGCTTTTGAAGAGCGCGTCGGCGCATTGGGCCGGTGAGTCGAAACCACCATGGGGTCATAAGCGGTGGCCATTGGCCTTCAGGTGTTCCGTATGGTTGGATATTCAAGGGACGTGAACCGAAAGAAATGGCAGACTTAGAGGATCGGAGACCTCACATTGTAATAGAGTATCCGGTGCAAAGGTTCGGCAGGAGCCTCACCCTCCCGAGCAATGAATGACTTAGGTAAACTCGTTGGAAACATGTTTACCGCGGTGGCCTCACCCTCCCAAACAATGACGTACAAACTCAGCCCGTTCCGCCGGCGAGTTCGGTCGCTCGCTGGACCCTGGAAATGGCCAGCATAAACGCGGCTGTTCGCAGAGACACCGAATGGGTCGCTGACTGCTGCCAAACATTTTCGAACGCTTCGGTTAGCGTCCGATCTAACTCTTGTCGAACTCGGTCGAGGCTCCAGCGGTAATGCTGCCGGTTTTGCACCCACTCGAAATAACTCACCGTGACCCCACCGGCGTTGGCAAGAATATCGGGCAATATCATGATACCGCGTGCCGCGAGTTTTTCGTCCGCTTCTGGATCGACTGGACCATTGGCTGCCTCGATAATGGTTTTGGCCCTTATGTTGTCCGCGTTCTCTTTGGTGATCACGTCCCCCAGAGCAGCCGGAATCAACAGGTCGCACTCCAATTCCAACAACGCTTCACTGGGCAGCTTCTCAGCTCCCGCGTAGCCTTCAAGTCGGTTGTTGTTCTTGATCGAGTACGAGAACATTTCTGGAATGTTCAGACCCTTTGGATTGAAGTAGGTGCCGCTTACATCACCGACTGCAATCACCGGAAAAGCGGACTCGAACAAGAACTTCGACGCATGCGATCCGACGTTTCCAAATCCCTGAATAATGGTTCGACATTGATCGGGCCGCACATTGATTCGTTTGAGCAATTTTACGGCCAGAATTCCGACGCCGCGTCCGGTCGCTTCCTCCCGTCCCTTGGCACCATACTCTTCGACCGGTTTGCCCGTGATGACAGCCGGATTGAAGCCGTGGTATTTCTCCCATTGATTTCGGAACCAAGACATGACTTCGTGGTTCGTCCCCATGTCAGGCGCCGGGATATCGCTATCGGGGCCAACGATCTCGTGGATCTGGTCGACGAACGCGCGAGTCATCCTTTCAAGCTCTTTCTTGGAAAGGGTCTTCGGGTCGATCCCAATTCCTCCTTTTGCTCCCCCGTACGGCAAGTCCACCACAGCGGTTTTCCAGGTCATCAGCGAAGCGAGCGCCCGGACTTCGTCCAAATCGACGGCAGGGTGGTAACGCAAACCGCCCTTCATCGGGCCACGAGAATTATCGTGCTGAACTCGATAGCCGAGAACCGTCTCAACGTCCCCGTTATCTCGCTCGAACGAGACTTGAACGGTCACTTCGCGTTTAGGAGTGATGAGCAATTTTCGAAGCCATTGCGGCGTCTTGAGCTGGTCCGCGGCTTGATTGAAGTAAAGTGTGGTGGATTCGCTAGGTCGCATAGTATCGGAAATGATTGAATATTGAGCTCTGATGCCGAACCAAGATTTCGGCGGTTTTGTCTTAAGGCGAACGGCAGAACGGAAACCCCCGTAGCACGACGCGCAAGCTAGTGAATTTACGTTCCAATTCACTAGCTTGCGCGGCGTGCTAGGTTTATCAGAACCTGCCGCTCGGCTCATTGTAGACCAAACGCAATCCCAGGAGATGTCAAAGCCAGACGAACGGTGAACTAGCCCGAGGAACTGCGGGAATTCTATTCGCCGAACAATTAATTGGAAAAAGCCCCTTTCCTATCCTCCTATGCGCTGCAATACTTTCGTAGGTCCAGAAACTTTCGCCCCTAGAGAGTTTCTGAATTTGTGCGGAAGTGGCTCTCGCGAGGGGGAAGCGCGAACCGGGTCAGGACTTAAGTGGAGCAGCCATAAGTGTCGTACTCTTGTGCGAGGGCCTCTTCCGCACAAATAGACCCTCTGAACCCAAAGACTTGATGACTAACGACTCTATTCAAAAACTCTTTCGCAGCGAAATCGCGTCGATGAGTCCTTATACCCCAGGCGAACAGCCTCAAACGGGTAAGGCGATCAAGCTTAATACGAACGAGAATCCCTACCCGCCTTCACCTCGGGTGATCGATGCGATTCATCAAGCGACCTCAAAATTAGAACGTTACCCAGACCCGCTGGGTACGTCCTTTCGACGGGCTGCGGGCGATGTGCTGGGTGTCGATCCAGAGATGATTCTTTGTGGCAACGGCAGCGATGACTGTCTGACCGTCCTAACCCGAGCGTTCGTCGGAGATGGTCAGAAGCTCCGACTCCCGTACCCAAGCTACATCCTTTATCGCACGCTCGCGGAACTTCAATCGGCCCAATTCGAAGAAGTTGCCTTCGACAAGAATTTTGGACTTTCGGAACGTTTCTACGGCAACGACGAATCGCTCAAACTGATTTACTTGCCGAACCCAAATAGCCCAAGCGGAACGCTGCTCGACCACGATTCCATTTTGAGATTGGCCGATAGCGTCGATTGCCCAGTGGTCGTCGACGAAGCGTATGTAGATTTTGCGCCGACGAACTGTATCTCGCTCATCCAACAAAACCCGAAGATCATTATCACGCGAACGCTCAGTAAATCGTACGCATTAGCTGGCCTGCGATTCGGTTACTTGGTCGCTCATCCAGAAATTGTCCAGACGTTGCGCAAGGTCAAGGACTCGTACAATACGGACATGCTTTCGCTGGCAGGGGCCACGGCTGCGATCTCCGATCAAGCTTGGCTCGAAAATAACGTAGCTCGGATCATTGCTACGCGCTCGCGGATGTTACTGGCTTTGAGGAATCTCGGATTCGACGTGATCGAATCGCATGCTAATTTCTTGTGGTGCACTCGAACCGATCGGCCATTGAAGCCGTTATACGAATCGCTCAAGAAGAACGGTATCCTCATTCGTTACATGAACTACCCAGGCTGGAGCGACGGCCTGAGGATCAGCGTCGGCAGCGACGAACAGATCGACGCGATGCTGGTTGTGCTTAGGGATTTGTTGGCGAGTTAAGGACCGGTGGACGGCACATTCCATGCTCGGCCCAGCTCACGGCTTACGTTCAACTTGCTGGCCTCGTTGAGGCGAAGTTCGATCTTTCATCGGTAAAGCGCGAGTCAGATGATACGAGAACGCTCCTAGCAACGTCCCGGTTTCAACCTCATGGCACTTCAAACAGCTTGCGGATGCCCGGATTGAACCCAAGAGTCGTATCTCGTTTGTTCTCGCGGCAATCACTAAATCTTCGTCGAACTCAAGCTTCGGCAGTGACTCTTTTTCAAAAGAATGCAATGGGCGAGTCTCCACGTTTGCTAGTTTTTCCATGTCTGGAAGATAGCTTGAAACATAAGCAACTGGAGTATCGTGTTGTAATAGACTGACAAGCTCTAAACTACGGAGCAACCAAACGGCATCCTTTGGCGCCGTCCGATCGATTTCGCGGAATGCATCGAGATCCTCCTTGTCAATCTTGTCGTTACCTCGAATGCCCATTCCAGGTTTCTCAAGATGCATGTCTCGAAAGAGAATACTTGATCTGTAATCCCAAGGTTCGATCTGAGGACGCCGATCAAGTCGATGTGGCACAAAGCCTGAGACCTGATCGACCGACATGACATGACCGGATCTACGTGGTGAAACGAATTCGTCGCGAGTGCTTTGGTACAATCGATCAAAAAACTTTCGACTAGGGATCATCAGAGGAAACTCTATGGCAAATCTCTTGATGTCATTTGCAACGTGGGCGGCAAGGGAACCTCTTCGTTCGTCACCTTCAATGCTCCGATACGGTGAAGGGAAATCACCAGAAAACGAGTCTTCTTTGACTAGCTGACCTGCGGTGTTGGTTTTGGATGTGTCGGAAACCGAATCGAACGGAATGGGTGGATTGCAAGTGAGTTCCAAATAGATTGCGCTCGGTGGAGGAGTCCGCCCGAATCCGTTTCCATCTCTCGCAACAAAATCTCGAACCGTTTCTTTGTGCAGCAACTCCAATGAATTCGGTCGAACATGTTCACCGCTGGTCCGGTGACCTTTTCCTTTCTTGGATTCATAGTCAATCAAGTCGGACACAACAACTTGACTCAGTTTTCGAACGCGTTGTGGTTTTGTTAATTTTGTTTCGTAGGCCAATCTGGGACGGAGTGACTCATAGGGGAACTGAGCCCGCATCATCGTGACAAACTTTTCAGCACGATCGTCAGTGATTTCGCTGCTCTTGCCATTCCGGATTAGATCCAATGTGGCTTTCTTTTCTTCTTGTGAGCTTTCCGAGAGTTGGTCCGATTTGGTACCACCAATACCAGCCGTCGAATCGTCGGCATTGCCACGGCTCGCAAAGTAGTTGGTTGAGATAGCGACAAAGCAAACAAAGAGAAAACGGAAACCCATGGCTTTTCGATTTTTGTTTTGCGTCATGTTTTGCCCTCTAAATCGTTTCTGCCCATTCGTATCAAAAGCCAAACTCAGGCGAAATGCGGTCTGTTAGTCTAGGCTTTAAGAGATAGAAAAAACACTATCTATTTCACGATATTGACCGAAGGGCGTAAGGCAACGCTGTAAAGCATTTCAGGACGGCTGGGGCTTGCCCCCACCGTCCGCAGCTTTGGAGTTCTAGATTCACGTCACACGATCGTACAACTCTGGATTCGTCGCACCGCCGAGGGCGGTGCGACGAAACCAGAGTTGTCATTTTATCACGCGGCCTCATTAGAACACCAAAGCGGTGTCCGGTCGGGACAAGGAGGCCATCTCGCTTTGTTGGGGAAATGTGTGTAGCCGTGTAGCCGTGTAGCCGTGTAACGGTGACAGTTCGTAGCTGCGGGGCTCGCGGGCTGTTGATTTAATCCTAACCCTCGCCCGTCGGGGCGAGGGGGAGGAAACCCCATAGTCTACCCCTAATCACCCGCCGACGTCGTCGGCGCGGTGATCTTCCAGCCCCTGTTCCCAGAGCGCTTTCGCGTCTTGTTGAAGCCTAGCCCCGACTTGAGTGATGACGTTCATGCACATGAAGTTAGCGCCGCGAGCTGCGATGGCCGGTGCATAGCCGTGGGTAATTCCATAGAGGAAAGCGCCTGCAAACATATCGCCGGCACCAGTCAAGTCCTTTGGGTGGCATGCAAAAGCTGGTACGTGCGATTCCTCTCCGTCGAATCGAATGAACGCGCCATGCGGTCCGTCTGTCACAACGCAGTTTGGTACTAACGATTTGAGAGCTGCAAAAGCCTCTTCGCTATTCGCCGCCTTGGTCACGGCGATCGATTCTGGTGCATTGCAAAACAGCAAATCGCTTTCGGCCAGCGCTGCCAAGAATGCCTCGCCGAAAACCTCAGGTATAAAGGCATCGGAGCAGGTCAACGCGATCTTGGTGCCCGAAGCTTTGGCGGCCTTGATGGCATCGCGAATTGCGGTTTGGCCCGTCGATGGATTCGCAAACACATACCCTTCGATAAATAACCAAGTCGAGTTGGCAATGCGAGGAGCATCAACATGCTTTGCCGCCAAATGACTGGAGACGGCCAGGCAAGTTCGCATCGTTCGCTCTGCGTCAGGGGTGATCAACGCGATGCAAGTTCCTGTTGTTTGACCCACCATGATCGGGTTGCCAATATTGATTTTGAGGGCGTTGAATTCCTCGGCATAGTGCAGTCCGTAGCGATCGTCGCCGACACAGCCGATGAATGCCGATCGGCCACCCAATTGTGAGACGCCGATCACGGAGTTGGCAACCGAACCGCCGCTCACCAGGCGAAGCTCGCGATTGCTCTCTGAAAATTGGTGCAACAATTTGCGTTGATCGTCCGCTTCGACAAGCCGCATGGTGCCGCGTTCGAAATCGAGGCTTGCGAATTCCGCGTCGTCCAATTCTAAGAAAATATCGACGATGGCATTTCCTAGGCCACAAACGTCATAGTCACGCATCGGTTGGAATCTTCTTTCTGGTCATCAGTTTTCAAGGTTGAGTCGGTCGCAAAAAACACGTCCGAACGCTAATCTAAGGGCCGCTGAATTCTAGTCCAGATCGCCGCAGTCGGAAGTGCAACCCGCGTCCAAGCATCGACTCTCGACCGTTTTATTGCCTCTTCACTGCGAATGTTCATGACAACAATCCCGGAATCTTGGCTTTTAGGCCCTCGAATGTTCGATCTGACAGGTCGTCGAGCGATCGTCACAGGCGGCTCGCGTGGACTGGGAACCGCCATGGCAACCGCACTGGCAAGCTGCGGCGCAACGGTGCTGCTGACCTCCAGAAAATCCGTCGATGCGGAACGGGTCGCCGATTCTATCGCAGCTGCTACCGGCCAAAAAGTGCATGGGATGGCGTTGGAAATCGCAGAAACCGAATCGATCCCGAGGTTTGTCGAACAAGCGGTCGAGAAACTATCCGGCGTCGATATTCTCATCAACAACGCCGGTATCAACATTCGCGGGCCCATCGAATCGCTCTCGCTCGAAGACTTTCGAAACGTGAGCAACGTGAACGTTACCGGAGTTTGGTACGTCGCCAAACACGTCGTTCCACACATGAAGCGGCAGAAGTATGGCCGAATCGTCAATCTGGCGAGCACACTCGGCTGTGTGGGATTGGCCAATCGAACACCTTATGCCAGCAGCAAAGGTGCAGTCGTGCAATTGACTCGATCGCTTGCCATCGAGTTGTCCAAGGATGGAATCACGGTGAACGCGATTTGCCCGGGCCCATTTTTAACTCCAATGAACGAGCCGATTGCGGACACCGAAGATGCCAAACGCAATATCCTCGGAGCAACCGCACTTGAACGCTGGGGCCGGCTAGAAGAAATCCAAGGTGCTGTCGTTTTCCTAGCGAGCCAAGCGAGCAGTTACTGTACCGGTAGTTTGTTGACGGTCGATGGAGGTTGGACTGCGAAGTGACGGTCATTTGCCTAGCGCCCCCCTTGTCCATTACCCACATCTTTTTGACTTAGCTCCCCGCGCCCCTCGTAACCCATGAAGCCCCCTAGGAGAGAGTGACCGGTCTAGACACCCTCCCGCTGGGAGGGTCGAGCGTAGCGAGGGGAGGGTGAAGTGCCAACAACTATTCCAACCCCCAAGGGTATGACATAACTTTTGTACTACTCACCACGGCTCCAAGCTAAAGAGCACGCGCTTTGATCAAAAAAGCTCGTGCGTGGGTTAGGTAACGAAACGAGCCCGCATTGCTTTTGCTGTGTTGGATAACAGAGTTGCATATCGCGCGTAGAGAGTCAGACCAGTCTTCGTCGCTGACTGCAAGCGTTGCACGCTTAGCGACCAGCTGTGAAACAACCCATGCCACCGGTTCGTCGGTGGCTGGTGTTTGGCGAATCAATGAGGTAAGTGCTTGCTTGACCACCAAGTCATCGACTTGCGAGAGCTCGCGAGCACTTTGAACCAACGTGGTTTCGATGGCCAACAGAACATTGGAACACCGCTCCGTAATTTTGCTCAGTTCGCGAGGTTTCAATGTCAACGACAGCGGTTCCACAATCACTGGCCGAGGCGGCAGCTTGTCCCGTCGCCTTTTCTCCTTCATTACTTCCTGCAGTTTTTTAGCGCTCAATGCCATCGAACCTACTCCTTTGCATGTTGAATTTCCTAAGTTTTGGGAAGCCGTAGCGTCGCAAAATTTATTAAGATCAAGCTGTGATTGTAGCTGATTGTCGCCGAAATCGCATGGCTACGTTGGGCACCCGATGGGCACCATAGCGTCTTTGTGCCAATGCGAACTAAGCTGTCGTGCCAAAGCGAACTCGTGCCCAACGTTCGCAACATGCTTGGTGTGCTAGAACCGACAAGCACGCGCTGCGCACAGTAGCACGCCAAGCATTTGCGACTTCGGTAGGACAAGCCCACCAGTCGCTGCCAGTCGCTGCCCTTCGCAAACTCGGGCTTCCCGCACTGCAGGGTACGCGTGCCATCTGCCATGCTCGCCCGAATCTACTTACGCGCGTCCGCTAACCGCCACAAATACCAAGCGCCAATGCTTCGGTATGGTTGCCACGCATCGGTCCATTTTGGGAATTCCATTTTCTTCGGCAAGTCCTCAAAACCATAGAGATGCTTGAGGCCAGCGCGAACTCCGAAGTCGTCTACTGGCATGACGTCAAGTCGCCCCATCGTGAAGATCAACAGCATCTCGACCGTCCACTTTCCAATGCCTCGCAATTCCGTAAGCGTTTCAGTCAAAGCCTCGTCGCTCATGCGATTGGCTGCTTCACGGGTAGGTACTAATCCCTTGATCGTGCCTTTGGCGATACCTTGAATCGCCTCTGTTTTGGCCAGCGAAAAACCGCATTTACGAAACGAGTGCACTCGCATTCGGGATAGTTGCAACGGAGTCGGAAACGGCTGGTCAGGAAACTTGGCAATCAACCGACCAAGAATGGATTCGGCTGCCTTGCCGTGCAGTTGTTGATGCGCTACGGCGCGTACTAAAGACTCAAAGGGCTCGCGATCCCACACTGGCTCCAACTCACATCGCCCGACTTCCGCAATCCAATCGCTCAACTTAGGACACGAGGTGCTCAAGTGTTTTTCAGCCAAGCGGAGTTTTTTATTGAATGCTCCAATCGGAACCGGATAGAACGTCAATGCTGCAATCCCGGAGATTAAAAGTCACCCTCCCTCGGGGAGGGTCGGGCCTTCGGCCCGGGGAGGGTGAACTGCCTTTTGCAATCGTTGTTGGCACTTCACCCTCCCCTCGCTAAGTTCGACCCTCCCAGCGGGAGGGTGTCTAGACCGGTCGCTCTCCCCGAGAAGGCTACAAGGGGCGAAGGGAACTTAGTAAAAAAATGTGAGTAATGACAAGGCTAGCGCCTAACGGCCAATGGAATAGCAAATAACATCGGGATGTGCCTCTAGCCGAATTGCTTGCCCAAGGCATCTGCGATGACTTTGCATTTTTTCATCATCGCATGAAACTGGGCGAAGTCCAAAGACTGATAGCCGTCACTCAATGCCTTCTCGGGGTTCGGGTGCATTTCGACGATCAAACCATCCGCACCTGCGGCGACACTGGCCGCTGCCATGTCGGTAACAAGATACGAGTGACCCGTACCATGACTTGGGTCGACGATGACTGGCAAGTGCGTTTTGCGATGCAAGTAAGGGACCGTTGCGAGTGGCAACGTGAATCGCGTGTGCGATTCAAAAGTGCGAATACCGCGTTCGCAGAGCATGACGTCCGGGTTGCCTTCGTTGAGAATGTATTCCGCCGCCAGCAACCACTCTTCGATCGTGGCGCTCGGTCCTCGCTTGAGCAACACCGCACGGCCCGATCTTCCGACCGCTTCGAGTAGCCGATAGTTTTGCATGTTGCGGGCGCCAATTTGGAGAATGTCCGCATACTTGGCCACCAACTCGACATCCTCTGGGCTCATGACCTCAGTCACAACCGCCAAGCCGGTTTCTTGGCGAGCTAGGGCCAACAACTTCAAGCCATCTTCCTTCATACCTTGAAATGCATAGGGGCTCGTTCGAGGCTTGAACGCACCACCGCGAAGTGCGGTTCCGCCAGCATCTCGAACGGCTCGCGCGGAGGCAATGATTTGTTCTTCGCTTTCCACTGAGCATGGGCCGCCCATGACACCGACCGCTCCGTTGCCAGCTCGGAAATTGAGAACTTTGATTTGCGAAGCGTCCGCACGCACTTCGCGCGAAGCCATCTTGTACGGCGCTAAAATAGGGAGAACTTCGGAAACGCCTGGATAGCTCTCAAACGATTCAACTTTGATTTTGCGGTCGTCACCCACGGCGGCGATCACAGTCCGTTCGGTTCCTCGAATGACGTGTGATTTGAGGCCAAGTTCACTGATGCGTTTGGCAATGTGTTCGATTTGTTGGTCTGACGACGACTTTTCCATCACGACGATCATTTTCGACTAACTCCAATTGGAAGGAGAACGAGCAAGGTCGTTCAGAGCAAAAAAAAACCTCAAGGTGTTTGGCCTTGAGGTTGGGAATTGTTTTGGTTCGATTCGCTTAGCTACCGACAAAACTCCACAGGCCCGAACGGGACTCGGTAAAGTAGTAGAACGAAAAGTTTGCGAAGCTGTGAATCATGCGAGTGATTATGGTTCACGCAGTCGGGAAACGCAAGAGCCATACAAAAAAGTGGGATAGGCTTCCAGCCTGTCTCGACTGAATCGACAGGCTGGAAGCCTATCCCACCGTTTGAGACGCAAAAACCAAAACCGGACGATCAAGTCGTTTGGCAATGGATGGACATGAAAGCCAGCGACGCAATGCAGACTCGAGAGATCCAGCTTTCGAATCAGGAGTATAGTGAATCGCTATGCATAGTAGACAAGCATGCCATTCGGTTACGACCAGGGAAAATGGACTCAGACGATTTCTTTAGCGGAACAACTGTGGATTCCATTCCATGTCCAACTCCCCCTCCGATAAGACTGGAGCATATCAAAGATACGAAGAGCTTTTTGGTGACAGAACCGAATTTTCCATCTAGCGCAGGAACCCAAAAGCGGTTCTTGTATGAGCTCCGACGATGAAGTCGTATATCTTGAGCCTGCTCGACGATGGCGTTTCGATTGCAGTTCGGGACGGTCGTTCCGGTGAAGTCGTCGCCAATTACGTGCCAACGCAAAGTTCGGCTTTTGCAGTGTCGTTTGGCTCCGTATATGTTCCAAATTGCATCCGCATGGTTGGGTGGACTTTGCAATTTGTTCCGGCCTCTTGGTTGCATTTTGCTGTTATCAACTGCGAAACAACGTAGATTCTTTATATTCGCTTCCGATGCTATGCGGTCTTTTTGGAAGCTGGGTTTTAGCAGCCGTTGCTTGGCTGGTTTTCGGCAAGTCTCGCTGGTCGCACCCGAGTCCAACCGCTAATTTTTCTAATCGGAATCACGACTGGAATCATCGCCATTACGACCACTCAAGACCAAGGAATCTTGGCGCCGTTTGTCATTGGCCTCGTAAGTCTCCTGGCCATCGATTTGTTTAGACTTCTGAAACGATCTAGGCAATTAAGACCAAGATTTAGAAGCCACCCGAGTGCAAAACCCCTCACCCCCAGCCCCTCTCCCCTAAAAAGGGGCGAGGGGAGCAAAATCAAAAAGCATACCCTGCAGATGAGCGTCGACGCATTCGGGCATGTGCTTGAGATGGTAGCCACCTTCTAAGATGGAAACCATTTTGCCACCACAGTGGTGACGAGCCAATTGTGCGATCCACTCACCAGCTTGCCGATAATGTTCCGCTTCCAATGTTAGTCCGCCAACTGGATCGTTGCGGTGCGCGTCGAAGCCTGCGCTGAGCAAAATCAAATCCGGCTTCATCGCATTGGCGAGCTTCTCTGTTGAATCGTACAGTCGCTTCAGAAACTCTTCGGGCGGAACGCTTGCCGCAACCGGGATATTGACCTTCGTACCGAGGGCTCGGCCACTTCCTGTTTCCTCGGCCTTTCCGGTCCCTGGATAGAACGGGAAACGATGGATAGATACAAAGCCCACGGTGGGCTCTTCCCAGAATGTCGCTTGAGTCCCATTGCCATGATGGACATCCCAATCGACTATAAGAACTTTGTTCAATCCCAAGGCACGTGCCTGCAATGCCCCTATCGCAATGTTGTTGAGCAAACAAAAGCCCATGGCCGAGTTTGGCATGGCATGATGCCCTGGAGGACGAATGGCACAGAAGGCCGTCGTGTCCTCGCCCGCAACCACCCGCTGCACGGCATCGCAAACGGCACCCGCAGCCAACGTGGCGGCAGTCCATGACCCTGTGGAAACGACGGTGTCCACCTCCACTCGGCCTGCATCATGCTTGCACCAATCCTCAAGCTCCTTCAAATAGGCTTGAGGATGATTTCGCTCGCATTGCTCGGCGGTCGCCGGTTTCCAAGCTGGAAGCGTGCATTTACCTATCCACCCAGAGTCCGTTAGCATTTGATTGACACGGGTAATGCGAGCCACCGATTCTGGATGGCTCTTGGTGTCATGCAATGCAAAGTCGGGGTGGTGATAAAGTAGCATCGATTACTTTTTCTCGCTCTTGATTCGCATACCGTAAAAGGATTGCCAAAAGAAGATCGTTGCGACGCTGCAAAAACCGATTGCCAGCCACATACCGAGCTCAGGCCCCTTGACCTCCTTGAGCTTAACCGCCAGTTCGACTGCCAACAAGCCGAAGAGGGTGGTGAACTTGATCACCGGATTCAATGCCACGCTCGAAGTGTCCTTGAACGGATCGCCGACCGTATCGCCGACCACGCACGCGTCGTGCAATGGAGTCCCCTTTTGCTTGAGCTCCACCTCCACAATCTTCTTGGCATTGTCCCAAGCTCCACCCGCATTGGCCATGAAGATCGCTTGATAGAGCCCGAAAATTGCGATTGAGAATAGGTAGCCAACAAAGAAGAAAGGTTCGATAAAAGCTAAGCCTAGCGTGATGAAGAAGACGGCCATGAAAATGTTGAACATCCCCAATTGGGCAAACCGAGTGCAGATTGCGACGACCTTCTTGCTGTCTTCTACGGATGCTTTGGTGACGCCATCCAGTTTGATATTGGCTTTGATAAACTCGACCGCTCGATACGCTCCCGAGGTCACCGCTTGAATGGATGCACCTGTGAACCAATAGATAATGGCGCCACCGGAGATGAGTCCCAACACGAACGGAGCGTAAAGCAACGACAGCTTCTCTTGGTGTGTCGTCAGACCATGTGTCAACGACATGATGATCGAGAAAATCATCGTGGTCGCGCCGACCACTGCCGTTCCGATCAGCACGGGCTTGGCTGTCGCCTTGAACGTGTTCCCGGCTCCGTCGTTCTCTTCGAGCAAGTACTTGGCTTCTTCGAAGTTCGCATCGATTTGATACTCCGATTTTAGCTGGGCGTGAATGTTGGGCACTTGCTCGATGAGGGATAGTTCGAAGACGCTTTGCGCGTTGTCGGTGACTGGTCCATACGAATCCACCGCGATGGTCACCGGCCCCATGCCGAGGAATCCGAAGGCAACCAAACCGAACGCAAAGACCGCCTCGGCCTCCATGAGCTTACCGAGCCCTTGCGTTGAAATTCCATAGGAAATGGCCATCAAACCAACGATACCCGCACCCAGCCAAAGGCAAGAGAAATTGCCCGCCACCAATCCGGAAAGGATGTTCAGCGATGCACCACCCTCGCGGCTCGAAGTCACGATTTCTTTCACGTGCTTCGAACTTGTCGAGGTAAAGACTTTGACCAGTTCCGGAATCAGAGCGCCTGCAAACGTTCCACACGAAATGATCGTCGATAGTTGCCACCAAAGCTGATTGTTCCCAGACAACGAAGGAATCATGAGATACGACACGGCATAGGTAATCGCGATGGAAATGAGGCTGGTGATCCAAACCAAACGGGTCAGAGGCATTTCGAAGTCCATCTTGGCAGCCGTCGCGTACTTGGCTTGCGTCCATTTTTCGTTGATGTAGTAAGAAACAAACGAGGCGACGATCATCATGACCCGCATCACGAACAGCCAGACCAGCAATTGCACTTGAATGGTTTCGTAGTCATCGCCAGCCTTCTTGGTCACCGCCAGCAGAATGAAGGTGATCAAAGCCACGCCGGTAACACCATACGTTTCGAATCCGTCGGCGCTTGGCCCGACCGAGTCGCCCGCGTTGTCGCCGGTGCAGTCTGCGATGACCCCTGGATTGCGAGCATCGTCTTCTTTGATTTTGAATTCGATCTTCATCAAGTCGGAGCCGATGTCGGCGATCTTCGTGAAAATACCACCCGCGATTCGCAACGCAGCGGCTCCGAGGCTTTCACCGATGGCGAAGCCGATGAAGCAAGAGCCCGCGTACTCTCTAGGAATGAACAACAAAATGCAGAGCATGATCAACAGCTCGACGCTGATCAGCATCATTCCGATGCTCATCCCCGCTTTGATTGGAATTGCGTAAACCGGATAAGGCAGCCCTTTGAGACTTGCAAAAGCCGTTCGCGAGTTGGCGAACGTGTTGACGCGGATTCCAAACCATGCCACACCATAGCTGCCCAAGATTCCGACGATACTGAAAAAGACGATGATTCCGACTTTGAATGGTGTCATTTCGGAGAGCCAACCAAAGTACATTACGATCACAATCGCGATGAAGGCCCAGAGGACGGCCATGAATTTGCCTTGATTGATCAGATACGTTTTGCACGTCTCATAGATCAACTCGGAGACCTCGAGCATGGTCGAGTGAACAGGCATATTTTGAAGCTCACGGTAGATCCGCATCCCAAAGTACAAGCCGGCAACGCAGACCAACAGTCCTGCATACAGCAAGTACGTCCCTGGGATACCGAAGAAAGGAACTTTGCCAATGTCTGGAAGAATTAAATTTGCTTCGCCACCGGGTGCATGCGTTGCCGTTTCCACCGGTGCAGGTGAAGTCGCCTCGGCAGCTTGGCCAAAAACGCTTGCCGAGAGCAAAAATCCGCCTATTAAAACAAGGGCAAGTGCGCCGATTGCCTTTGCAATCATTCCACGATTGTGCATTGGTCTTTTTTCCTAAAAACGAGGGAATCCAAGTTGTATTAGGCGTAAACCTAACGATTCCTTAATGAACCTTCAACACGGCATATGGGGGTTTCGGGTGTTTTGTTCGCTTTTAAGACGCTTTAAAGAACAAAAAAGCCACCGCTAGCGGGCTTTAGTCAGTGTAAAACGATTGTCCTCAATCGTTTTGGGAGCTGCGGCGACATATCGGCGACGTAGGTTGTGCACTAGCGGAAGAATGAAAACTACCTTAGCACGACGCGCAAGCTAGTGAATTGGATTGTCGATTCAATAGCTTGCGCGTCGTGCTAGGTGTGTCGTGCTAGGTGCCTGACAAGCGATTGAGGACAATCGCTTTACTCTAGCTTTAGGCTCTGTGATGCTACTTTGCCGTTGGCGGGATAATCGCAGGCGGGGCTGCTGGGGAGGCAGGACCTAATTCGAGTCCTTTCAGGGTGCGATTGAGCATTGGCAGTCCTGATGGGGGGAAGCTTGGCGAGCCGCAGCGATATTTGCCAGTGATATTTGCCAGTGACGGATCGAGTACCTTCAAAGCCACGTTGCGACGCAAAGCCGAATCGAGGGCGCGGCCGCAGCATCCAACGTTTCCTTTCCGCCAGCTACTTCGACTAACATCGCTTGACAGGTTGGGCATCCTGCAAGATGGCCTTCAAACTGTGCGGTCTGCTCAAGACTGAGCGAGTCGCTCATTGTCCTCTAAATTTTCGTGTGTTTGGTGTGTTTCGTGGTTCTCCCTTCGGTACACTTGTCACCGTCTTTCCCGTTCCTCCCGCTTTTCTTAAATATTTCATAGACCATGGCGACAAAACCACGAAGCGAGTCTGCGGTAAACGCTCTACGCATGATACCCACTAAATGGGCGGTCATTCTTCTTGGAATATTGATTGTCTACGTCGTTTTGCAACCGCGACTCAATCAATGGTTCGGTTGGAGATTGCCAAGCGTTGCCAGTATGGTCGGGGACGAAAAACCAGCAAAAGCGACCCATAAAAAAGGCGAGAGTACCAATAACGACACCAACAAAAATGAAACCTCAAAACCCGCGAAAAAGGGAAAGGATGTCGAACCGGATTTAGAAAAGGAAAGCAAACAGGAAACTGCTTCTTCAAAAAAGAAACCTGCTGAAAAAACCAAAATTGTCGATGAGGCCGATGAGGAACGCGATCAACCAATCAACACATCTGGCAAATCCGAAAACAACAATCCATCGCAACCGGCCAAAACCGCAACGAAACCAAAGAACGAATCCGACGACACGGACCCTCTCTACGGATTCCTTACCGAAGTCGGCCGCAATCGCTACGAATCACCTGCCGGTCTCGTTTACGGGCCAGGTTCCGAAGAGGGGCATCGGCTCAAGCACATTGCACGCCACCTCGAGGATCAACCAAACCGACCCGGTTCCCACGGTGTTTTCAAAGGAGGCATGAAGCCTTTTTTGACCACGATCGACGAAGGTTACGTTCGGGCAAAGAAGGGTGCAAAGGGGACCACAAAAAAAGAGGATGACGGCTCCATGGTTTACGAGATAACATTTGACAAGGCCATCGGGTTCATCGGCGGAGAAGCTGGCGGACGAAAAAAAAATCCAGCAACGAAAAAATTGCGGTTGGTTGTAAGGGGCAGCAACGTTATCACCGCATTTCCATTTTGATGGTGCGTCGCTGATTTCGTTTTCCCATCATTGCCAGTCCGCCTTACTCTGATTGTTTCCAACGACACGCAACTAACATGACCGCACCTTTGATCTATGTCGAATCCTGTCCCGTCTGTGGCGACGGCCTGTGCCGAATACGCGTTTGCATCACCGACCAGCGTCTGACCGGCTGCGTGCTGTGCGACGAATGCGAAGCCGTCTGGACCGACCCGTCGCTGCAAGAAAGGGTATCGCGCAAGCCGGACGCAGACGACCCGCAGTGCCCGAGTTGCGGCCAGTCGCTCTGGTCCAAAAACGCTCACTGGGCAAACATCGGCGAAGTCTGCTTGCTCGGCTGGTACGATCGTGTGCGAGTTGTTTCTGTAAAACAGGGATGATCGACTCTCTGCGACATCCGCATCTCTGCGTACGAAAATTCTCGCCTAAATACTGAGGCGAAGAGTCACTTGTTTGACCGGGCAATTTGCCGTCGGGCGTTAGCCTTGTCATTACCCACATCTTTTTGACTTTGCTTCCCTCGCCCCTCTAAGGCAACGCTGTGAAGCATTTCAAACAACGAAAACATTGGCTACGTTTCAATAGTCGTGTCGAAGAGGTACGGATTTTGGAAAGTCACTTTTGCCGACATTGACTTTTGATATTTGTCGCTTTGTCCGGCTCGGGCTCGTCCCGACCGGACACCGCTTTGGTGTTCTAATTGATCGCGTGATGAAAATGACACCTCCGGATTCGTCCGCCAAAGGCGAGTGTAAAACGATTGTCCTCAATCGTTTCGGAAGTGCAGACCGCAATCGCATTCCAATTGCACCTTCAAGTCGTGGCTTCTTTGTCCAGCGGGATGGGGCCTAAAGTGCCCGCCAAGCGATTGAGACAAGCGCTCTACACTGCGCGACGAATCCGGAGGTGTGTGGTCGGGCGGCGTGAATCTAGAACACCAAAGCTGCGGACGGAGGGGCAAGCCCCAGCCGTCCTGAAATACTTCACAGCGTTGCCGAAACGGGGCGAGGGGGAGAAATCGCATTGGCTTCGCGGCTACCGAAGTACGGCTAATGGTTTACTCACTCTAAGACTTCTGCCCAAATTCTTTTTAGCATCACGCTCCGTTTTCTTCACTGAAATTTAAAGCAAAATAGGACTTCTCAGCCATCGCAACGCGAGTCAAGTTGTGCCATGCTAAGGCTACTACGATTCTTGTTTTGCCTCCCTACCTCACGTATCACTTCCAGAGTTCGATCATGACGATTTCGATAGAGCGACGCCGTTTTAATGCGATGTTGGCCAAGCTTAGCGTAGGTGCATACGTTGCGACCCGAAGCCGCTCGCTTTTCAGCGATGAGATCACGCAGGACCGCTTGCTTCCCAATATCACCAGCGGAGTTGCATCGGGCGACGTCACGCACAATGCCGCCACCATCTGGAGCCGTGCCGACCGGCCGTCCCGGATGATCGTCGAACTCTCGAACAACGAGGCCTTTAAGAACGTAAGACGGATTGTTGGGCCAGATGCATTTGAACATTCCGACTTTACCGCGAAACTTCGATTGTTCGGCTTAAAGCCGGGCGAGCCGCAATTTTACCGCGTTCGTTTTCAAGATCTCAACGACTCGTCCAAAATCAGCGCGCCTGCCACCGGTCGATTTGCGACTCCCTCTACCGAACCACGCGATATTAAGTTCACTTGGTCGGGCGATACGGCCGGCCAAGGATACGGTATCGACCTTGCCCGCGGTGGCATGACCACCTTCGAAACGATGCGAACCCACTCTCCTGACTTCTTTGTCAACTCAGGCGACGTCTGTTACGCCGACAATCCGATCGCTAGCGAGTTGAAATTGGATGACGGTTCGATTTGGAAGAATGTAGTCATCGAGGGTAAGGCCAAAGTGGCCGAGTCCTTGGAAGAGTACCGTTCAAACTACCGATATAATTTGATGGATGCCAACGTGCGGCGATTGAATGCCGAGGTGCCTTCGTTTGTGCAATGGGACGATCACGAAACGCTCAACAACTGGTACCCCGGCCAGCAGCTTCAAGATGACCGCTATACCGTTAAGAGTGTCTCCCTCCTTTCGGCTCGGGCGCGTCAAGCGTTCTTAGACTATCTTCCGATCCATGCAACCAACGATGGCATGTCTCGCATCTACCGAACGATTCCCTATGGACCGCTGTTAGAGGTCTTCTTCATCGATCTTCGTTCCTATCGCGGTGCAAACTCACCGAACCGTCAGACGGAGATGAACGACGAATCGGCTTATATGGGAAAACAGCAATTGCAGTGGCTCAAGGCAAAACTCAAAGCGAGTCAAGCGACCTGGAAAGTCATCTGCAGCGACATGCCGATCGGGTTGCTGGTACGCGATGGCAAGGCGGACTTCGAGAACGGAGCAAACGGCGACGGCCCGGCGCTCGGTCGTGAACTGGAGATTGCCGATCTGCTGAGCTTCATCAAAGCCAACCAGATCAAAAACACCGTTTGGTTGACGGCGGATGTACACTATGCGGCTTCGCACTACTACGATCCGAGCAAAGCCGTCTTCCAAGATTTCGATCCGTTTTGGGAGTTTGTGAGTGGCCCGCTTCATGCTGGAACATTCGGACCGGGCGAGTTTGATAACACCTTCGGTCCTCAGTTGAAATTCAAGGGTATTCCCGACGGCATGAAAGGGAATCGACCACCATCGGACGGCTTCCAGTTCTTCGGTTTGGTCAAGATCGATGCCAAGACCCGGGCCATGACGGTAACCCATTACAACACAGCCGGAAAGAATCTATGGAGCATCGATTTGCCCCCAGTGTAAAGCGATTGTCCTCAATCGCTTCGCGGGCACTGGTGGTTTATTCCAGGAATCGTGGTTGAATGCATTGAACATCAATAAGCAAACCAATGCGATACGAACCACTGCTCCGCAGTTAAGGACGAGGCAATGGCTTTGCCTCGTGGGCCTACCGAGTAACTCGGTGACATTTTTGCACGAATCAATAACGCTGGCTCCAAACTGCCACTTGCCTAAGGACGCGCTTGAGGCCGTTTTTCCAGGTACAGTTGGTACTCGGAAGACTTCACATAGCCTTTCATTTCTTCTTGAGCAAAAAAGACATCGGCAAATTTGATGTTGTGTTTTTCTTCTAGATGTAGCAGGAGTTTGGTTCCATTTGCATAGTTCTCCGCTTTGACTGCGGAACGCAACTTGCCAATCGACTCTTGGATGTCTTTGTCTTGAAGCAATTTTGTCTCTTGCTCCTTGGTCGCAACCTGAATTTTTTCTGCAGCGGGTCTCTGATCGTTTTTCCACTTCAACAACTCTCGATAGGCTTCGGAATTCAGGTACGGTGTAGCGGATAAAGAAGCAAGCAACTTGTCAACGAAAGCGGCGTTTCCGTTTTTTAATAGATGAACAATCAGTCGGGTTGTTTCTACAAAATTGGAGTCTTTCATCGATACCTCGTCCGCATTCGCCATCGGAATCAAAAGTGTCGAAGAAAGAATCCACAAACACAAAATCAAGTGTCGCTTCATAGAGCCACCTAAGTCGTGGAAGGTTTAACGCTGGTGTCGCAAGATAACCAACGACAGGAAGAATCAGCAAACTTCGATTGTACTGTTCGGAACAGACCACCGTACGGATTATGATCCAAAAAAAGAGCTTTGAGAGAGTTGGCAACGCTGTGAAGCTTCTTGCTCTGCCAAATTAGACTTTGGTGTAGCGAAAGTCGTCAAGACTTTCGGTTGCATAGCCTAAACGACCGAAACTCTTGACGAGTTTCGCTACGACATTTTCGTATGATTCGCGTGTTTCGTAGCAAGATCGACAGGCTGGAAGCCTATCCCACGGCTACTTCTTCGGCTTCAACGGGCTTGAGTCCAAAAAGTCTCTGGGCATAAGTTCGAAACTGTTCCAGACGATGGGTTGTGCGGACCAATCTTCGGTGCGAGGATGATGCACAAACGATAGTCGATACCACGCGACTACGTCGGTTTCCAAGACCGGCTCATCGTTCAAGTAGTTCGCCAGGGCTGAGAGCATTCTGCGATTGTCGGTTGCTGAGTAAGGGAACTCGTTGGGCCGATACTTGGTAATAAAAAAATCGCCAGTGCATACCGGAAACCCACCGTCCTTCCATGCGCCATGCCCTCCCGGCATCAAATGATAGGACCTTGCTCGGCCCATCGCGTTTAGGGACTTCGTGTTCTTGACTCGCCAGGATCGGAATACATTTTCGGAGAGCACTCGTCCCGCTTCCCGTTCGAACGGACGCCACAGCCCGCGGGCTGCTTGCCGATCCTCCGGGTCCGCTTCGTAACTGAACTCCTCTGCAACATTGGACTCCGCCCCGTCGATATCGAAATCGATGCGGAAGTAAAAATTGTGAACGTGCGATGGAGCAAAGACGGCCTCACCATTTTCTTTTTTACCAACCACAAGTCCCGCGTCCGATCCTGCTCCTATTCCCAAATGCTGCAGACCGCCAGTCGCTCCCACTTCTGGGCACAAACTACCGTCGTTTCTGAATTTCCACCGCAGCACGTAGGTATAGCCATCGTCCGTTCCCTTGAAATGGACCATGCTCCAGAGGACCAGCATCTTGCCAGGTGCTCTCCCGTTGACTCCTGCGTATGAAAAACCAATGGGCTCCTCGTGCAGCATGACGTCTGCGGTCGGTCCCGTGGATGGCGTGCCATCTCGGTTAAACGGCTTGCAGCCTGTTCCGGCAGAATTGCAATCGCGGCCGACTTGCAACGGCATCGGGTTTGCCTTGAAACCACCTAACGAAAAATCTTCGGGACGCGGTGCTCCGGGGGCATAAGGCACGTAGATCTCCGCCAAATTAATCGACTTGAGAACCTTGCGTCCTTGGAAGTAGACATCGTTAAGCATGAGCCCTTCGATGTTGCGAAACTGCCAACGAAAGGACCACCCCTCCCACTCGATCAGTTCTCCAGCAGCGGTATCGGGCGGATCTTGCGGAAGCTCGAATTTTGTCGCGGGCTCATCAAGTTCAGCAACCGGTTCATCCTGCGAATACGTCCATTTGCGATCCGCTGCAAACACGATCAGCAAACCCATCACGGTGCAAGTGATTTGGTACCAAGTAAGCATTGCGTAGTGCCTTGTTTTAGATGTCGTGCTCTGCCTTAACGCTGTAGTTGTTCACTTGCCAACGCCAAAAAGACATCGGCCAGTTTTGGGTCAGCGCCGAGCGTTCGCGATACGAACCATTGCTTGTCTGGAAATTGTACTTGGCATTGCCGTACCTTGCTTCGAAGTTGTTCTATCAATTCCCCTTCGAAGAGCAAATGAGGCTGAACCAAGACGGTATCGCACTCCCATTGGGACGCTTCCTCAAGAAGCCCATCGACGTTAGGTTTCCCGCCAGCAAAGAATCCGGTTTGGTTTGCAACCGTGGAAAGTTGCTTGATTTTTAACTGTGTCAACTGACGCATATGGTCGAGGGCCAACGGGTCACTCGTCCCACGTCCCACCATCGCCAGTCCGATACGACCCATCTGTTTGCCTTGTCCCTCGCATCGACCGGACGGGCATTGCACCTGAGCACAGCCGTTCTCTGGACACACGCAGCCTTGTTCAAGGCACGTCACTTCGGAATATCTAGTTTGAGAAAGTGCGACAACGGACTCGTGCGTACCGAGCGAGCCCGTCTGACCAACCACCTCGATTCCAAACTTGGTAGCCGCCACGGCAACCGCGTCAGGGATATCCTGCAATGCATGAGCGGCAGTAAAGAGGAGGACAGGCACAACAAGTATCTTCTTGATTCCAAGCTCGTGAAGTCGCTCAATCGCTTGCTCGATCGTCGGTTCGGCGAGTTCCAGGAAGCAGCCGCAAATGTTGGCGTTCGGCTCCTTAGCCTGCATATGAGCGACCAATTCCAAAAGTTGCCTCGCTCCACTCGGGTTGCGAGTGCCATGTCCAACCACCAAAACACTCCCTAATTCCTCCCGAAATGCACACCAGTGCTGTCGAAGGTGGCCGGCTTCGGGTGTGTTTTGGTAGTTTGGTGAGCGTTCGGACTCAGGTGCAATCATTGGTTCGGAATCTGGCGGTTTGGGTTGTTTGGGTTGTTTGGGATGTGGGGCGTGTTGCTTTGTGTAGTGTATGCGGATTACAAGGACTGTGACGGCAACCAAGTTCCCGTTAAGGTTTCAAAAAATGCACTTTCCCTAAAGATCGACACGCTAAGCACTTGTAACGGGAATTATCCGTAAGGATTCGGTTTCTTATTTGAAAGACTTGTCCTAATAAACCACAATAGCATGACTCGTTTCCGAATTTCTTAAAGGTAGTGGCGTTATGGACTCAAGATTTCACAAGCGACAGGCTTTTCAATTCCTCCTTCGATCGGCAATGGCTGTTTCGGGAGCGGCTTTTTTTGCTGGCGAGCAGGCCAACGCTCAGTGCTGCGATCCCGTTACTACGACTCGTCTCCAAAAGGTGACGGTCGAGGAGCAGGTCCCGTTCACATCTTATAGGATCGAATACGAAGACCGAATGCTGGAACGGGAGATCGTCAGCTATCGTCCGTCTGAACAAACGCGAGTCGAGCAGAGACAGCACACCGTTCAACGACCCGTCACGGAAACCGCGACACGCAACGAAACCTACACCGTCTACAAACAAGTCGTCAAAACCGAGATGGTTGACGAGACGACTTACGTCAATGAGACTTCTCAAGTTGAGCAGATCGTCACGACCATGCGTCCCGTCGTGGATACACAATACCAAACTCAGCACATCATTGTTCAAAAGCCGGTAACAGAGACGGTTTACCAAACACAGAACTACATGGTCCAACGGCCAATCACCGAAACCACAATGCAAACCCAACAGCAGGTGGTGCAGCGCCCCGTTACCGAAACGGCGCTGGTAACACAAAACTACTCGGTTCAACGTCCGGTTACCGAAACAACGTACCAGACGCAAAACTACACTGCGTTTCAGCCCGTAACGACCTATCAACCAGCGGTGGTCGATGCCGGCGGCTATGTCGCGCAACAGTACGTGCAGCCGGGTGACGTTCGCTATCACTTACGTTGGCAGCGAGGTGGCTACGATACCAATCCTTATAACGGATACCAAAACTATCAGCGCGGGGGCCTCGGTTGGGTCCCTTACCAAGCACCATCGCAATCTTTTGCTCAGTTGCAATATCAACCCAACTATCAGCAAGTTGCGATTCCACAACAGAGCTTTATGCCTCAAACGATTTCCCAACAAGTCCCTGTGCAGTCGACTCGTTTGCAAACGGAAATGGTTCAACAGCAAGTCCCAGTCACGACGACACGCATGGAAAACCAAATTGTTTCGCAACAAGTGCCTGTTACTAGCACACGCATGCAGACCGAAATGGTTCAGCAGCAAGTGCCAATCACCACGACCCGAATGGAAAATCAAGTTGTCTCGCAGCAGGTCCCCGTGCAGACTCAACGCATGGAAGCTGTTCAAGAGAAAGTCATGGTGCCAACAACCGTTCAAAAACCTGTCACTCGCAAAGTGCCACGTGAACGAATCGAGTATGTGCCCGAGACACACGTCCGCCCAGTCCAGACTCAGACGGTTACCTACAAACCAGAAGTGGTAACGCAAGACGTAACGATTCGTACCCCGATTATGGAAAGAGTCGTACAGAAAGTCCAAGTCCCTCAGCGAATTGCTCGATCGGTCCCCTACACTGAAATGCGTACGGTATACAAGACATACTGGACACGCGTCCCTGCGGACTACGATGGATCAGTTGTTACGAGCTTGCCAGTCGTCGATTCCAGTGCAGTGGTTACAGCCGGTGCGACAAAGCCGATCAAGCCAGAAAAAGGACCAGCCCAAGAAATTGAATCGAAAAAGCCAGAAGCCGAAGTGGCTGACCTGCCCGCACCTGCAGGTAAGTCGTCCAGCGAAACAAAGGGTGGCCTTGAAATCGGTCCGCCATCCGGAGACAAGAGCAATAAAGACTCGGTCAGCAACAAAGTCCCAGCGGCTGGAAAAATCCAGCCACAGAACGACGACTAAGTCGTCCCTCAGCCAATCCCAAAACAGATTTGGCAAAAAAATCGAACGCAGAAAGATGAGTTGCATTTATTTTTCTGCGTTCGATCTTTCTGCCTCATGTCGAATCGTAATGAACTGCACATGATGGCGAGCGATGTTCACCCAATGAAGCTGCCTTAAAGGACTTATGCTTAGCAATCGTTGCAGGTGGGAAGCGTATCCTGAGTTAGTCTTGGTGATCGCTGTTATCTGAAACATATCGTCCCTCAGCCGATTCCAAGACAGATTTGGCAGAAAAATCGAACGCAGAAAGATGAGTCTGCATTTATTTTTCTGCGTTCGATCTTTCTGCCTCATTTCGAATCGTAATGAACTGCGCATGATGGCGAGCGATGTTCACCCAATGAAGCTGCCTCAGAGGACTTATGCTTAGCAATCGTTCCAGGTGAGAAGCGTATCCTGAGTTAGTCTTGGTGATCGCTGTTATCTGAAACATATCCGCCCTTAGCCAATTCCAAGACAGATTAGGCAAAAAAATCGAACGCAGAAAGATGAGTTGCATTTATTTTTCTGCGTTCGATCTTTCTGCCTCATTTCGTATCGTAGCGAACTGAAGTTGATGTCGAGCGACGTTTAGCCAATCCCAAAACAGATTAGGCAAAAAAATCGAACGCAGAAAGATGAGTTGCATTTATTTTTCTGCGTTCGATCTTTCTGCCTCATTTCGAATCGTCACGAACTGAACTTGATGTCGAGCGACGTTTAGCCAATCCCAAAACAGATTAGGCAAAAAAATCGAACGCAGAAAGATGAGTTGCATTTATTTTTCTGCGTTCGATCTTTCTGCCTCATTTCGAATCGTAATGAACTGCACATGATGGCGAGCGATGTTCACCCAATGAAGCTGCCTCAGAGGACTTATGCTTAGCAATCGTTGCAGGTGGGAAGCGTATCCTGAGTTAGTCTTGGTGATCGCTGTTATCTGAAATGCATCGTCCGGCGAGGCGAGCAGAAATCGTTGAGATGCAAGCTCAATTCCGGCACGTTTCGTTGGAAGCATCACTTCCACTTTCCCCAATCCTCCAAGCAAGGCAGTCACGGCTTCAAGGTAGAGGTTGATACTTAAAGAAGTACCCCAGTCTCGAATTAGCTCTACAATCAAGTTAATGAAAAATTCGGGACCAAGATAACACGATCGATCCACGTCGAACGATCTTCTTGCGTCGAAAGGTATTGCTGCATTGACGAACTCGGCTTCGACCTTTTGAAAGGCGAAGTTGATAAGTTTCCCTCGTTCCAAGTTGAGAAGATTCAGGTATGTAAGGAGCTGGCCTCGGTGGGCATCTGATAGTGCCTTTACTACCTTTAGTTCATATACTGCTCTGCGATCAATGACATGATCTAAGTAGAGAGACTTTTGAAATGATTTATGAGATAAAGAAATCTCGACCTCTCGAGCAACGTGGAAACCCGCATGAATTAGCCGTGTTGCGAAGTCTGCCTGATAAACCCGTTCATCGGCAAGACTGCCGATTGAATTTTGGCTATCGAACGCATGTTGCATAACCTTGTAGTCCAGGGCGCTGAATTCATCCTGAGTCATGGTCATGATGGGAATGCTGCATTGAATGGGCATGGTTGATTCAATACCGAATTTAGGGGCAGAAAAATCGAACGCAGAAAGATGAGCCGCATTTATTTTTCTGCGTTCGATCTTTCTGCCTAATTTTTAGTCGTTGGAGGTCAGTACTTCAGAGTTCGCCAGCTATCGCTCCCTTCGGTAATTTCAATAAACTGATTTGCCGGGATGTCTTTTAGGATTTGGCTCTTGCCGGTCTTTGGCCAGAACACTTCCAATTCCTCGATCGTTTCATTGCTGCCCAGTCCCAAATGAATACGAAGTGGATTGGCGCCGAAGCTTCCTCCAGAGTCCATCCAACGATAGACGTTTCGTTTGGTTTCGTCGCTATTCTTCAGTGTTGCTCGGACCCGGCAATCGACACCGAATCGGTTTGATTCGGTTCCAACCAAACGAACGTAAAGCCAGTGATTGTCCGTACCAGGATTGACGAATGCGGCCCTCGCAAATGCGTCCCCTGAAAACCAACCGCCCATGACCGCAAAGATATCAACGTCACCATCATGATCGAAATCGGCGAAGGCAACGCCATGTCCTTTTTGCAAGTGCCCGACCCGAGCTGAAAAGGTGATGTCGACCAATTTCTTCCCTTGCTGGTTGTGGAACATAAGATTTGGAATCAATCCTTCGTAGTCCACGTAACCAGTTCCAAGGTACATGTCGAGAAAACCATCGTTGTCGATATCCCCAGCATTGATCCCCATGGGTTGCGTCACACGGCTAAAGCCCAACGACTCTCTGCGTTCCTCGAATTTTCCATCGGGAGTACCGAAGTAGAATGCATCCGGTTCGTTCTCGTCCGCTTGACCGAGGTAGTCCCGAACGACATGTTCCACTCCGGGCTTGTAACTTGAAACGTACAAATCTAACAAACCATCGTTGTTCGCATCCCAAAACCAAATTGGGAAACTGTAATAGGGGCCATCGACTTTTAGCTCGGTAGCCATATCGACAAAGGTTCCATCGCGCTGGTTGCGATAGAGCGAGTTTCGGCCACCCAAGTTGGACACGTAAATATCGGGCCAGCTATCGCCGTCGTAGTCACCCCAAGCCACCCCTTTGGTCGGTAGACCATTCACAACTCCAGCCGCAGGTGCGATATCCTTGAATCTTCCTGCTCCATCGTTTTGAAACAACTGGCTCGGGAAACCCTCGTGGCCGACGTACAAATCCAAATCGCCGTCATGATCGAAGTCTGCCCAGGAAGCAGTCTGAGTGGGATACATCTCGTTGCCCAATCCAACCGCGTAGGTGACATCCAAAAAATGACCCTTGCCATCATTGCGAAGCAGCGACTTGGGATGTCGGCCGTGATTTTCTAGCCATGCTCCCCTCAGAACGAGAATATCGATATCGCCATCGTTATCGTAATCCGCTTGGACCAAGTTAAGGCCGCCCAAGATCCCGCTCAAATTGGCTTGCTCTGTTTCGTCGCGAAAGGTGTTGTCGCCATTGTTCACAAGATAACGCAGTGAACCGTTGGTTTCCCAAGTCGAGAAGACAACGTCCAAATCCAGATCGCCGTCAAAATCATCGACAATGACTCCGCCCGCGCAGCCCTTGATGTTGACATTCAGTTCCTTTGCTTTGTTGGTAAACTCTCCAACAGGCGATTGCCCTCCTGAAAACTTGGTTGGATCAATGAGATATTGCTCCGGCACTTTGCTCGGATGCTCGCCGATGGTCATGTAAGCCACATTGAGCAGCCAGCGGGCCTTGAGATCCCCCGGGGCAAGCTCAAGGGCTTTTTCGAAGTACCGAATGGCGCCCATGCTGCTCGATTTGTCCTCATGAACACCTTCTCCGCTAACTGGGAACAAGCAACGCTCTCCATTGATGCAGTGAACGCAGTTGACGGTTTCCGCGTCACGGAGATAAGCGACCCCCAGAAGATAGTAGATCTGTTGCTTTACATCGAGCTTGATGGAATCACCCAGGCTATCGACCAAGTCGGTGGACGTTTGCATCTGCACGAGAGCTTCCTTGGTCCTCCCTGCTCGCAACAACTGCTGGCCATAGAGGCCATGCATGACACTTTTGTCCCATGCGGAGGCGCTTGGTCCGCTGGTCTTCAATGCGAGCTCAGCCATCTTGAGCGGCCGTACGCCGAGGAAAGGGTGATCTAGTTGCGATTGCTTATCGACTGCCTTTAGCGTTGCCAACATGCGTTCATGACTTTGCTGAAATTCGTCCAAAGGGACGGGCTCTGTTTTGGGCTGCGGAGCCGGCGCTGTCAGGCTCTTCGGTGGATTCCTGTCGTTTCCTTTCGAAATGGTTCCAGATGCCGAGTCGGATGGTTTCGAGTTGCAGCCTCCCAACGCCAAACAAATCGCTGCACCTAACCATCCGTAACGCCTTGTCTTTTTCCGATCAGATTGAATCACTTGAGACACCCGCAATCGAATGCTTGAAGAATCGCTTCAAAATCGCCCCGAAAAAACTAGCTAAGGGCATTATAAGAATACCACCAATGAACGCTACGACCCCCGAAACCGCACCGGTCAGCAATTGGACCCGCAGCAACTCGACGTTCCCATTGAACAACCCAACAATGGGTTTGCCAGAAATATCGTTCCCTGCTACTTCCGCACTTGCAAATACGCCGGTCAGAATCAGTCCCGCTAAGGCACTGACGCCATGAACCGCAAACACGAGCCACAGCAGGCTTACAGGTTCGTTCTTCTTGATGAGGAGTGTAAGTCGTGCTGCTAAGGACCCCAAAAAACCAATCACGATGGCGAACTCGGGAGATACGCTCGCACTACCAGACGATATGGCCACCATTCCCGTTATCGGACCAAACAGCCAAAGCAAACTACCTCGGTTGCCAGACGCCTTGAATTGCAAACCGGCCCATGTCAAATGGCCCATGCACCCAGCTAGAAAGAAATTGGGTAAGTCAGGTGTCCAGCCAGGGTCCATTAGCGTTCGACAACCCCCCAGCACCAGCATCCCCGCAATCCACAGTAGCCATCCGGTCACTAACCCTATCGGATGAGAAGCTTTTTCGACCAGCGCATTTGATGGCGTTTTGATCCACCAAAGCCCTAAAGCGGTGAACCCTATGGCTAAATGCACCGGAATTGCGCTGCTCGCATCGACACACTCCGCAAGCCATCCGCCACCCTGTGTCCAATAGCAAAGCGGCACATAGACGCCGACACTCCAAAGCAACCAAAATGGAATCGCAGCCCATTCCCCAATCCCTTTGCTGGCAACGATGCAAAGAGGCACGATGGCTTGCAAATAAATCATCATTTGAAAGGTCATAAACAAGATGTGTGGAACTTGATCACCAATGCGCCTCAAAGGATGTTGCACGTTGCCCGCGGCCCACATCGAACCGAGGCCGCCAAAGGCTGAATGAGTTAGCTCACCAATGTAGATGTTGCCAGGCGCTATTTTGCGATCCATGACATCGACCTCCCTGTCCAGAACTCCATATGTGTGGGCATTTCGAGAAAAGGCGAGCGAATAAAACAACAAAACCCAAGCCATCGCCAAAATGCACAACAGGCTGACGCTTTTACTGAGGCTCTCCAAATTCAACGATGCACTTTGCAACGAAGAATAAAACACGTAGACACCTGGCGCTATCAAACAAAGTGCAACACATATGGCTACAACCACGGTGAGAATGTCGCCAGACCGAAAAACTTCGGACCGCCAAACGCGAAGCCCAGGCACTGGTCCATATGGATCTGAGGTTGGAACATTAGCAAGAAATCTTTCGACCTGATCCTCTGTGCGATCGGTAATTGGAGGGGGTGCCGCTTCTTGTAATAACGGTGGTGGTGCGGGCACGGGTTCCTGAGCAAAAAGAGTCGATGCATGCGTGAGCAGTAACAAACTCAAGAAACCGAAATGAATGCAAGTGGTCCAAAGGTGAAGCTGGAACGTACGCATGATCGCTGGTCTACTACTTTGAGTTGGAAGCACTGGTTCCTTGGACCAGCGACACCCGCTGATCAACAAGCACGCCAGGAAAAAATTCGGACGTGCCATCTGGCCAATCCACTTCGATCCGCTCGATCCGCTCGACATTGCCGAGACCGAAGTGAATGCAGGGTTCATTGCTCGACAAAAAGCTCGTCGATGGTGCGATTTGAGAAGTCCACGAGCCCTTGTCCGTTCGGATGCGTACGATCGCACCGATCGCATCCCGTCCCGAGACCGGCAACCGACAATCGACTTTCAGCCAGTGTCCATGGCGTGGAACTTCATTGCGGTACATTCGGGCCCGATCACCGATTGCCGTTGTGATTAAGTCAATGTCACCATCTTGATCTACGTCGCCGAAGATGAGACCGCGGGTGGAATTTGCAGAACGCGTGAATCCGCCGGCAAAGTTGCTTTGGTCCGAATAGGTTCCTTTTGCGTTACCTAACAACAGCTGGTTCTTGTCATGGTATCTTTTCAAAAAGCCCTCATCGTTGGCTACTTCGACCACTTTGTTTTGAAAGGTGTCCTCGCCATGAGGAGGAAACATGGAGCCATCCGGAACCACAAAGCCGTTTACCATCGGCAGATCGAGCGTACCGTCAAGATCGAGGTCAACCCAAGCCACGCCCCAACCCGTGTGTCGCCTGGTGAGCCTAAAGAGCTCCGCTGACTGCGACTTATCCACGAAAAACCCGTTCACCGCATTTTCATAGAGAGTAGCTCCCTCGGTCACCAAATTCGTCACCAAGAGATCGAAATCAGAATCGTGGTCAAAGTCGGCGCAGGCAACTCCCATGCACCCTTGCTTCACGCCATCACCGTTCAACGCGACACCACGTTCCATCGCTTCCTCAAGAAAAGTACCATTCCCTTGGTTCATCCATAGACGATTCTCTCCCATGTCGTTTGCGATAAAGACATCCGGCCACTTGTTGCCATCAAAGTCGCCGATGGCTAAGCCTAGCCCATACGTAGATTTTGCACCAAAGCCTGACGCATCGGTCACATCGGTAAACTTTGGTACTCCATCTTGAATCGATGCAGCTCCTTCATTTCTATACAAGCGATCAATGGTGGTCTCAAATTTCTGAGGTCCGCAGTAGCTGACCGTACTTTTGGTAAATCCACAGGCGATGGAGTGATCATAGCGAGGGTCAGCGCAATAGTTGACGACAATCAAATCGAGCCAACCGTCACGATCGTAATCGAAAAAGGCCGCAGCTGTTCCCCAATCGGCACAACCAAGTCCTGAAGCAGTTGTCACATCGACAAATTGGGTCCCTGCCTGATTCATATAGAGTTGATCTGGACCGTAGTTGGTGATGTAGATATCAGGAAAGCCATCATTGTTGACGTCGCCAATGGCACAGCCGTTTCCCAATTGTGTCTTGCCTAGGCTACCGCTGGTCTTGCTTAAACCGAATGATTTCGTCTCATCCAAAAAAACGCCATTCGCCTGTTGTTGATAGAGTCTGTGTGAAAGGTTAACGTCCGGTGGGAAATCACGCGATGCTTTAGGGGATTTCCCAAGGTTGACGAGGAATAAATCGAGATCGCCATCCCGGTCGCAATCAAAAAGTGCGCCGCCAGAGCCGTTGATCTCTGGCATGAAATGCGTCCCGAAGGGCCCTACCGCTTGGACGAAATCCAAATGGACTGCATCAGAAACATCAGTGAACCAAGACTCTTTGGAGTGTTCGGTCGTCGGAGAAGATAGAGGGGTTGGGACTCGCTCGCTCACCGCCACAGGCACACGTTCCTTTCCAGCCTGCCGTACCACCTCGAAAGCGAGTATGGATAGAGCAAGAGCTGCAACGACATACTTGATTCGTGTCATAGAGGTATTCCAGAAGGTACAAAAAAAAAGCAATCCGAGATGCGATCTCGGATTGCTTTGAGTTCGAGGCAAGAGTTGCCAAAACTACTTACCACCACCGGGTTTCTTGGGGATGTTACCCATCATGCTCTTCATGTCGGTGTCCATCGCTGCGTTCATTTCCTTGATCTTCTCCTCAGATGGAGGAGTCGGTTTGGAAGGACCACAACCTATGACCAAAAACAATCCGAAACAAACCAAGCCGACATGGCAAAACTTTCGCATTCTTAACTCCTTCGTTTTTAATGTGCTTCAACTATTCAGGAACTTGTACGGTTTCACCACCCGTAATCGTATTGATTGCTCCCCAAACTCCAGCTCCTCGTGCGTAACCATTGGTCTGTTCACCAGGATAGTCAATCGTTTCCGATAGGAAGTGAACGGACCCGTCTGCATACACAGCTTGTGCACCGCCCGTATGTCGGCTGCTAGCACCTGGCCAGTTGTTGTTGATGCCGAAGCAATGCAAAAAGGTTGGCTGCATCGTGAATGGACCGCCTGCCCACCAGAAACCCGTAGTTGCTCCATCAGGTCTAGGCAGATTCCAAACACCTGATACATCCCCTGCCGTGTTTGCCGATACTAACAGTGTACGGAAAACAGCGTTATCCGATCCACCACCACGTGGTTGTCCACCACCATTCTTCTGGTGACCAGCGATGCCAGGTTTTGGCTCGAAAGCTTGAGTCGATGCCTCAACAACAGCCAGCGTGTTGGATGTTCCATCAGAGATCGACGAAATTGTCGTATAGGTGTTCAAGTTGAAGAAACCGCTTAGTGGGTGATTTGCACGTTTCCACCAATCGTAGCCTTCGGCACCTGCATAGTTGTTCCATGCAATGTTGTACCGATTAGTAGGACCACCGAAGCCAGGGTCGGATGGACACAAGAACATTGGGATCTTCTTTGAAACAATAGGCGTTCCATCTGACAACATTTGGTAGCCTAGCGGATTTGCCAAAGTTGCATTAGCCGCGTCCGTAGCGTTTGGACCAGCCAGCGGCAAATTGAAATTGATCGCGCTAAAAATCGTTTGGTTTTCGGTGTAAGGAAGCACACCGCAAACCCATGAGAAGTTTCGCTGTTGGCCAGCTGTTGGAACAGCGGTGCTGCCCATGCTTCCGCTCTTCCAAACCGCAGCTGCCGGGAAAGCCCTGGAAGCGCTCTCGTAGTTCAACAACCCCAACCCAATTTGCTTGAGATTGTTCGAACAGGACATACGGCGTGCAGCTTCGCGCGCAGCCTGAACCGCTGGCAGTAGCAAGCCGACAAGGATACCAATGATTGCAATGACCACCAGCAATTCGACGAGGGTAAAACCTCGACGAAAGGGTTTTCTACTCAACGAAATGAACATTTCTAGTCTCCCAAGAACAAGGATAGATCGAAAAAAGAGGACTAACGGTTGCTAAGGACCGCTAACGGTGATTGTCGTCCCGTAAGACAGAGCTTAACAAACATTTCGTCTGCTTTGGCGGGAGAAAAAATTATTTTCAGCATTTTTTTCGAGATTTTATTGCCGCTCACGCCCCCTAAATGGGTTTTTTGTGGGGTGATACGCCGCATTAGGGTCGTTGATCGAAGGATAGAGCTATGCGATTCTCACGATTTTCAGCCTTTTTCACTCTGGTAACCAGCCTTTTTCACTCTATTCATTCAGTTGGGCTGGGGATTTCATCTCTTGGGAGGGCAAGGCTCCTGCCGAGCCATTGCGTGGCCAGCTAGGCCGGAGATGGTCCAATATCCCCAGAGCGACGTACCTAGCACGACGCGCTAGCTAGTGAATCTACTCTCCCATTCACTAGCTTGCGCGTCGTGCTATTCACTAGCTTGCGCGTCGTGCTAAGTTAGTTTGCATGCTGCCGCTCGCTCTCGGGCTCCACGACCGTAAGTGTCGTTTCACCATCAAAAGAAATCGATTGCGTAACACCCGACGGCCAAGATATCTGCAACTGGCCTTTAGAACTTGAGCCAAGTCCAAAACACATGGTTCGTTCATTAGTGCAGTAGAAACCATCGCCGCCGTTTAGATCCATCCTCCTACGAATTCCTCCCGACTCAACTACGACGCGAGCACCTGTTGCATTTCGGTTCGACTTCTTACCGATGAGTCGAATCGAGAGACTTCGATAGGTTGTGTCGGTTTGGTTTTCAAGCAAAGCCACTTGGCGATCTTGGTGAACCACAAGGAAGTCGCGACGTCCATCGCGATTCCAATCAAGGCTCGCAACGCCACGACCTAGTTGCTTTTCATTAAAATAGTCGCCCGATAATTGGCTGGGTTCTTGAAAACGTCCGTTCCCTTGATTGTGGAAAAGTTGCGTTGGCATCGTCCATGGCTCGCCTTTCCAACGAACATCATCAATATGACCATTCGCAACGATCAGATCCAAATTTCCATCTAGGTCCAAGTCCGCTGCTTGTGCTCCGAACCCCAGCATGAACTTGGACGGACGACTTAGGCCAGCAGCCTGCGCGCTATCGGTGAAGTTCATCGAGCCAAGGTTGGTGTACAAGTTATTGGACTCATTGTAAAAGTTCGTTACCAACAAATCCGTCTTAAGATCACCATTGTAGTCGGCTGCACTAATGCCCATGCCCGCTTGCGCATGCCCCTCAGGGCTCAAGGCGGTACCAGATTCGAATGAGATATCCTGAAAGCGAAGTCCGCCAAGGTTTTTGAAAAGTTGATTCGGTGTTGTGTCATTGGCTACATAGATATCGACCAAGCCGTCATCGTCTAAGTCGGTCGCAACCACACCAAGCCCCTTGGCATCGATCGCTTCAAGTCCGCTGCCAATGGTTGCATCCACAAACACGCCGTCACCTGTGCTGCGAAAAAGGCGATCTTGCACTCCCGTGAAATTCTGTGGATTGCACGTGGCGATGTTGCCATTCGCATCCCGACAAACGCGAATCCCGTCCACGTAATTGGTAACATACAAATCGAGGTTGCCATCATTGTCAAAGTCGGCAAGTGCCACACTCGAACTCATTTCTGATTCTGTCCAACCACATTGATCCGTCGCGTCCCGAAAAGTCCCATCGCCCTGATTCATAAAAAGGCGATTCTTACCAAAATTGGCGACAACGATGTCTGGGAATCCGTCGTTGTTAATGTCACCCGTTGCAGCCCCTTGCGAATAGCCGTTTTCAAGAACTCCCGAACTTTGGGTTACGTTGACAAAACGCTCACCATTTACGTTCCGATACAGTTGATCTATCTGACCAAAGTCCGATGGATTGCTAGGTATACTACTTCCTTGAGGGAAGTAGCAGTCTGGCCAGCCGTCACCGTCGAAATCCAAGATACTTATCCCGCCCCCCATGGCTTCGATAAGGTACTTTTTGCCTGTGTTGCCATTGAAGTACTGAAAGTCCAATCCGACTCGTTCATGAACGTCTTCCATCTGCAAACGATTGACCGGCGGGCTATCGGCCGTCGCATCCTTTGGATTCGTATGGGCAACGGAAGCGGCCAGCCATTGCTGTATCTCTTTTTGAACCAAAAGAGGACTTCTTGAGATGGAACTGCCAGCAAAGGGAGTTGGTCGACTTGCTCTTGCAACGGCTTTGCTGGCGAGATCGTTTTCTGGGTCAATTTGGAGAGCGAGGTTCCTCCATCGCTTTGAGTCTTCCACTTGGTTAAGCTCGTCGCAAATCGAGGCGATTCGAATCATCGCGTTTCCCAATTCGCGATTGGGCATTCCGACCATCCGAGTGATGACTCCCGTGAGCTGATGCAGTCTGTCGATACTAGCCGCAGCTTCTAGCTGAGGAAATGCCAATTCAGCAGCAGCGTTCGATTCGTGGGCAATCCCCAATCGATAACGTGCATAGCCAGATTCAGGTTGCAAATCGACTGCTTGGCGATAACCGTCGCTTGCGATCTGATATTGTTTTTTTGCTTCCGCTAAATTCCCCGCAGCTAGCCACCACCAGTAATCAGGAGGAGAGTCTGTGCTCGCAATATTCATGGTCGCGGTCGCTTCCTCCATCAAGGAGGATTGCAATTGACCAATCGTTTTCAGACCGATGAAATGACTTTTTGCGGCTAGCGTATTCGGAATGGACGAAACCAAATCCTTGGCTTCGTCATACCGTTCACCGACAATGTAGTACCTCAGCATTGCGCTCCAACTCCACTCGTCTTGTCGATCACCCGCAACAAATTGAGTCAGTCTGGCGATTGCATCTTTCTCATCGATGATCGGTAATCCTGCATCGACTCGCAGAACCATTTCTTCCAACAGCAGTGACCGTCGTTTTTCAATTTGGTCAAGAATGTTCAAAACATCCTTTCGGCGCATTTGCAGCGTGTACAATCGCAAAACGTGTTCCAACGGTTGAAGACTATCGGTATTCCGTTTCCAAGATTCTAAGAAACACTTCTCAGCATCGCGAGCCCGATGCAGCTCCAAATGAAGTGTACCTTCTAAATAACAAGCGTCGCTGCAGAGCTTGTTTAACTGGACGGATACTCCCGTCTTTCGAATATTTTGCAGATCCGAAACGGCGTTTTCCCGCTCCCCCATCCGAAGCCAGAGTTTGCTACGTTCAAATAGAGCTTCGGCGTTGTCAGGTTCGGCCTGCAAGATTTGGTCGAGAACTAGGCCAGCCTTCGGAACTTGCCCTTGCTCAATCAAACTCCTGGACTCCGCCAGCATCACTGCTGTATCCAATTTGATCGTGGGCAAAAAAAACTGAATTGCAATGACTACGAATAGGGATGCGAAAATCGAAATCAACAATAATCTTCGAAGACGGAGGGATTGGAACATGCGATGACCTACTGATTTCGTCAGCAACTTGTTTTCGGATGGGATTCGCAGGATCAGCCAGTACGATTCCTGGATTCTCGCTAAAATCTAAATGCAATGAGCTGCCATTCATGCACACGTTAACCTGGATTTGCTACAAAGCCTAGTAGCACCGCAGCTTATCTCCCTCCCTGAGTTTCCAAATGCACCTACTTCCATACCTAATCTTGTTTCTTGTGCTGGCCGGTTGCTCCTCAAAACTGCCTCAAGGCAATCCCACGAAATCAACTGGCACGGATCCTTACCAACAACCCTGTCTGGTCGATATCACCAAATTGTCGTCGCTCAACTTTGTGCACGACCCCGGGGACTTGGACGGTTTTTCGATGCCTCAAATCATGGGCTCCGGTGCGGCATTCTTGGACATCGACGGCGACCAAGATCTCGACTTGCTTTTGATCGGCGGAAAACAACCGGGAGCCAAAGAACGCGCCGGCGGTGATCGACTTTATCGACAAGAAGCGGGCGGGAAATTTGCTGATATCACGGAATGGGCAGGAATCGCAACGGGAGGCTACGGAATGGGAGTGGCTGTTGGCGATATCGACAACGACGGTGACCTCGATTTTTTTCTCACCCGCTATGGTGCTGATCGGCTATTCCAAAATAGAGGCGATGGAAGGTTCGACGACATCACGGAAAAGGCCGGAATCACAAATCTCCAATGGGGTACTGCAGCCAGCTTCTTTGATTTCGATCGCGATGGCTGGCTCGATTTGTTCATCGCAAATTATGTCGATTTCTACCCGGGAAGCGTCTGCGAAGATGGGTCGGGACGCCGTGACTTTTGCGGCCCAGAATCTCTGGCAGGCACCGTCGGTCGACTCTATCGAAACCTTGGCAAGCCAGCTACCGATACGGTTCATTCCCAATTTGAGGACATAACCGTCCCTTCAGGTATCGCTCGTCGCGTCGGCAAGGGACTTGGCGTACTCTGCAAAGACTTCAACGGCGATGGCTTGATGGATATCTTCGTCGCCAACGATGGCGAAGAAAACTTTCTTTGGGTTCAATACGAAAATCAAATGTTCAGCAACGAAGCCATCCTTCGCGGGGTCGCATTGAATCGATTCGGCGAGGCGCAAGCGAATATGGGAGTGGTCTCGGAGGACTTTAATAACGACGGCTTGAGCGACCTGTTTGTGACTCACTTGGCCGGAGAATACAACACCCTTTTTCAAGCATCCCAGGTCGGACAGTTTAGCGATAGGACGGTTGCCGCTGGGCTATCGCTAAGCAGTTTGCCGTTTACCGGGTTTGGTGTTGCCGCCGCCGACTTTGATCACGATGGAGATGTCGATCTGGCGATCGCAAACGGTGGTGTGAAACGCGGACGCCGCGCCGAAACAAAAGATGTCAATGCGTTTTGGAGCGACTACGCCCAACGCAATGAATTCTACCTCAACGACGGCAAAGGTGGCTTCGAATCTCAGCGACGACTCGGTGGCAGCGACTTCACCGAACGCACGGAAGTCTCCCGAAGTCTTATCCATGGCGATGTTGATAATGATGGCGATGTCGACTTCCTCGTCACCAACTGTGCAGGTCCGGCCAGACTCTATCGAAACGATTTTCCCAAGCTTGGAAATTGGCTTAGCATATCGGCAATCGATCCGCTGCTAAAACGGTCGGCGATCGGCGCTGAAATTCAAATCCAAGTCGGAGAGCGGGTCATCACTCGGGACCTGAATCCATCAACGGGATATTTAGGCTGCAATGATATGCGAGTGCACGTAGGACTTGGCAAAGCGGCGCGCTACGACGCGATTCGAGTCTATTGGCCGAATGGAGGCACCGAGATCGAGGAATTCCCTGGTGGAGATAGCAACCAGACTATCACTGTAAAACGTGGCAGTGGCCGAATCCTTGCGGGAGATACACGATGAGTAACGAAACGCCTGAAATAGAAAAACAAATAGATTTACCGGAGCCTGTTTCGACCAGTCCTTCTGTGCCGAAAAAGGCCTGGGAGAATTGGCCCATGTTATTTTTGCTTGTTGCCGTCGGCGTATCCGCTGCCATTTGGTGGATAAGCCAAAACCTCAACGCAATGCCCAAGGTTCCCAAGCCCGATTTCACAACCGCCAATAGCAACGTCGCCCATGCCACGGCCCAACTGCTCAAAGCAGTCGAGGACAAACCCAACTCCGCCGAAGCATGGGGGCAATACGGCGAAATCTTGATGGCACACGAATGGAATTCGGAAGCATTGATTTGCTTCGACCAAGCCGCCAAACTCAATCCCAAGGAAATGCGTTGGCCCTACCTGGCCGCTATTTTGCTTGAGCGAGAGGACCCGACTCTCGCTCTCGCTAAGTACGATATCGCAACGGGACTGTCCTCAGGATATGCTCCCTTGTGGATGCGCCGAGGCAATACACTGCTTGGCCTAAACCGAACCGACGAAGCGGAGACTTCGTTCAAAAAGGCATTGGTAGCCGACAAGAACCAACCGTACCCACTCATCGCATTGGCTCGAATTGCAGGTGTCCGAGAGAATTGGAAGATGGCTACCGAACTGCTTGAGCAAGCTAAAAGTGTCGCGCCCAAAAATCGAGAAGTGCTCGTCGAATTGACGAGATCGCGCATGTTGCTCGGAGTCAATCCGATGTTAGGTCAAGCGGAGCAGTCGGCGATTTTGTCCGGCCAACGATACGATACTATGCCCGATGAGATTTACAGCGCGATCAATGAGCAAGAAGTTGCGGCTCGATTTGCTGCAATGCAGGCAGACTCCGCAGCCGCAAAAGGCGATCTCCAGGCCGCAGCCGAAGGTTATGTTGCGCTGATCAAGCAACGGCCTGAGATGGTGCGGCCGAGACTCAATCTGGCATCCGTGTTTTTGCAATCAGGTCAAGCACCTCTCGCATTGACTACATTGAAAGAGGCCGTGCAACTCTTTCCCGAAGATGCACGAGCGCACTACGCCTACAGTTATGCATTGGAGGGCTCACAACAGCTCGAAGCTGCCAGACGCGAACGCGAAGAAGCCGTTCGCTTGAAACCAGACTTTGCAGAAGCACACTTTGCCCTCGCAATTTCAGCAGAACGCGATGGCGATATGGATCAAGCTATCCAATCCTACCGGCTTGCTATCCAAAGCGACACACGGCTAGCTCGTGCCCACTTAGGACTCGGCTTGGCATTGCAGAAGCAAGGCAAACTGGAGCAAGCGGTTAAGGCGATGGACGCAGCCGTTAAGCTATCCCCGGGAGACCCCGTCCCAAAAGGATACCTCGACAAAGCCAAGGCACTTTTAGAAAAAAATCGACCCTAATATTCTGCAAGAGCGCAAAGGCCAAGGCAGAAAGATCGAACGCAGAAAAATTGTGCGACTTATCTTTCTGCGTTCGATCTTTCTGCCTAAACTCGCTCGATGTGACTTTCCATGAGGCACCCGAAACGGGGCGAGGGGGAGAGAATCGCAGGGTTTTCGTTTGATTTCAAGGGAATTAGATTTGCAGATTGAATCAAAATGTTGGTAAAGATGAGGATGCAATCCGTGGTACGCATAGCACTGATTTGGCATGAGTCGCGTAGCGACGGCAGCTCATTGTCATCATGCATCGTTCTACTCTTTTTTCACCGAATGAATCGTATTGTGAACGACTCCCTCGGTCGGCGTTCCTGAGCTCGTTTGAAAAGCAAACTTTACTTCCATACACCATGTTGGCATCAGTTCGTCCACGGCAATGCGAACCGTTTTGCCGTCTTCCAAAACGACTGCCGAGCTAACCTGAAGCATCTTTTCGTTGAGATGGTCGGAGCCATACTTCTTCGACCGCTTGAGCGACCAGGACTTGATCGATATGTTCTCTGGCTTGACCGAAACAGGGGAAATGGGTTCCGCGAAGGTCAAATGCAATCCGGATTCCTTGACGTGCATGGCCACCGGTAAGACCATCGGTTGATCCGTAGCTCTCAGTCGATAAAGCCCACCAGGGCTCGTTGCGTTCCCGGCCCATGCGAACATCCCGCACAGATACAACTGCTGGTCTTGGGAACGAAAACGACCTCGCATGACTCCCGTTGGAAACGCCGGAATTGGCAACTCAATCATGCCGCCTTGTCGCTTGCCATCAACTTGCTCATGCAAAACAGAAAACACCTTGCCATAGCCATAGGACAAGTTGAGTAAACTGCCGTTGAGCGACTTCCACCGAGGACTATCAACCCAAAGCAACTCCGCCGGCGAACGATCAAACGCATTAGTAATCCAGCACAAGGGAGGCTCCATCGCGGAATCGGATTCGTCGGTTACGTCGTGATAGCCAAACATGTTGCCATAAAAGTTGGGTTTGCCTGATGGATTAAGTGTTACCCAATTGATTCGGTTCTTCGGGTTCCAGAAGCCCTCCTGATCGGTTACGACAAACGAACCATCTGGATTGAGGCAGACACCGTTGGCCGCACGAAAGCCCGTCGCAATAATGTCGGTACGTGATCCGTCCGGTGGCACACGAAGCAACGTGCCATGTTGAGGAACCACAGCGACCAAAGCATGTCGACCCGACTTGGCGTAGTAAAAATTACCCGCCTCGTCAACTTGCAACCCCATCGCAAACTCATGAAAGTGCTCGGTGACTTGGTGGTCATTGTTAAAGCATTGGTAAAAGTCGGTTTCGCCATCACCATTCAAATCATGCAAAATTGCTAGCTGGTCTCGGCACGTCAGATAAATCTTTTCACGAATGATCTTCAAGCCAAGAGGTTGGTAGAGACCCGATGCGATACGGTGCCACTTTAAGACTCCATCGTCCGCAAACCGCACGTGCCAAACGTCTCCATCCCATGTGCAAATGGCCATGCTATCATCGGCAAAGAAATCGAGTCCGGAGAAACGCATTTGAGCCAACCACGGGTTCGAATCAGGAGCCGTTAAGACATCGACTGCAAATGGGCCCTTGTCAAACGACGTAACAACCTTGGTCTCCAATATTTGAGGCCAACTGGCTGGTCCGCCACGCGTCAACGCAGAAAGATCCAGCGAGGCATCCGCGAGTTCTGCTGCTAGCGACTTTACGAGTGTGTTAAAGTTGGTTTTCGTCTCCGGTTCAAACTCCGTTATCCAGAGCGAAAATTGGATGGCTTCTCGGCCTGCTGGGATCGTTACTTTCAACCGTTGATCTTCATTGGACCACGAGATTTTCTGAGTGACCGGTGAAACGCCTGCGGCCAAGTTCGATGTGAGTACTGCCATCGGCGTTGCTTTGTCGCCAATGGTTTCCTTGAAACCGTTCTCCGCGGTCTCGGAAAGTTGCAGTACAAGATCGCGATCGCGTGGGCCGATATTGAACGTTCGCAAAAAGGCCACGTTCCGCTTGCCATCGGCAGCAGCAAGCGAACTTGGCGACTCAAGCAATTCCGTATTTCCAATCGAATACGCAAAGACGACTTTGGCGCCATAGTGATACTGGCCATGGTATTTGCCCCATTGCTTTGGCAGTGGTCCATAGCGTCGTTTATCGCGTCCCTCAACGCGTTGATCATCAACAAACGATCCGGACACTGGTTCTGCCCAGCCTGGACCGTTTCCGTTGGCCAACACGACATGCCCACTAACCTTTGGATGGATCTGATGCTCGCCGTTGAGCTGGATGTCTCGCCAGTCGATGAACCGCGAACCTTTGTCCCCTTCTACGGCATGCCACGCTGCCGAAACTCGAAGCGTATCGGTATCGAAAATCATCCACTGATCACCGCGAGAGACACCACCTGCCCCTGAATTGAGTCTGACCGCGGTCCCTTTGTAAGCGATGTTGAGGGAACCGACCGGAGTCTCGTAGCAGTGAGTTAAGCTCGAACCATAGTCCATTGCGCTCCACGCTTCGATTTTGCTCGGTTCTGGTCCTCGCGTGTCTCCTTTGGGCAACGCAGCGAGATAGGCTGAATCTATCGGCGCGAGCTGGGAAGGATTATGAGGTCGTAGATAGGTTTCTCGAAGATAATGGATCACGTCGTATTTTTGCGATGGCACCATCCAAGTTTGCGCTGGCATGAAACCGAATCCTCGCGTCAAAGTGCGATACATGGACAAAGGATCGCTACCGTTCTTGAACTTGCCCTCTGCAAATCGCATGGCGGTTGGGAGCGAACCAGCTTGCTCTTTGGTACCGTGACAGTTACCACAGACTCGTTGATAGATGGCTTCTCCACGTTTCAGGGACTTGTCGTCTAGATCTCGAATGAAGCCTGCGTGGTCGATATGGTCTTCGTATTCAGGCAGTTTCAATGTGATGAGTGACTCGGATGGTTGCAATTCTTTGGCGCGTTGGATACCGCCATCTCGAATCTCAATCAAGTAACCAATCAGATCGAAAAATTGCTGGCGACTGCCAAGCTGATTGATTTGTCCAGCTGGCATGATCGATTGCGTTTGATTGACAAAGCTCTCAATATCGTTCTTGAGGACGGTAAGCAGTTGATTGTTGCCATCGCGCAAGACGACTTTGGATTCGCTTCGCTCGACTAGCAAGCCGGTAATAGTTTCGCCGTCCGCCGTTAAGACGCTGGCGGATTCGAATCCTTTTCGGATGGACTTGGAGGGATCGAGAACGGCTTCGACGATGCCTTCGTTTGAGAGCGGTTCTTTGGCATTGGCGAGATTTGGCCCCAGGCTGATTTGCAAACCCTCGCCGACGGAGTGGCATTTGGAGCACGACATGGAGGGTTGGAAAAACGTGATGGCACCGCGTGCTGGATCGCCATGGCGTTTTGCCATTTCCGCAAGTTCTTTGATCGAAAAACGCTTTAGGTCCTGTTCGAGCGATTGCGCTAAAGCATTTTGCTGAAAAACAACAAATGCGACGAAGAAAACAAAGCAAAAGTTCACGAGGTTGGATTTGCGTAAGTTCATAGAAACGATGATTGAGAAGGGAAGCATTCGTCGGCTTTGTTGATGGGAAGGCCTGATGGAAAAGTATACTCTACCCACCCTCGGAGATCGTAAGGTCTTGGAGATCATCAGGTTGAGAAACCATCCCCCTGGGAGTGTCGAACGAAGCGAGGGGAGGGTGAAGAGCCCCGTGGGGGCATTATGATCGCCGCATTGCGGCGTTTTTTGAAATGTGCCAACGGCACACACGCCGATAGCCCTGGGTTCGCTTTTGATATTTGTCGCTTTGTCCGGCTCGGGCTCGTCCCGACCGGACACCGCTTTGGTGTTCTAATTGGCCGAGTGATGAAAATGACACCTCCGGTTTCGTCGCACCGCCAAAGCCGCTGCGACGAATCCGGAGGTGCGAGGTCGGGCGGAGTGAATCTAGAACACCAAAGCTGCGGACGGAGGGGCAAGCCCCAGCCGTCCTGAAATACTTTACAGCGTTGCCCCAACGGGGGCATTATGATAGCCGCGTTGCAGCATTTTTTCCGGAGGCCGTGGGCTTCCGCCCAGGTTTGCTTTGGGGGCTAGCAGTTGACGGACTTGCTTGAACCTACTAAACTTTTCGAGACATGGTGGTAGTAGCTCAGTTGGTTAGAGCGGCGGATTGTGGTTCCGCAGGTCGGGGGTTCGAGCCCCCTCTATCACCCTTGGTAAAAGCCCTGTTTTACCTTGAGAACTACAGGGTTTTTTCTTTATCCGAAGTGTTCTTTTCGTTCTAGCTGCTCGGGCTAGAGCGAACGAGGGCCTTGTGCCCAACGGTCGCAACATTCTTGATGTGCTAAACCGACTTCCACGAAATCGGCCGCCGAAAGGCTACGCTCCAACATCAAACCTTGAGTGCGATCTTTTCTCTTTCCTTTTCCGATTTCTTGGAAACCGGCAAGGGTTCGTCGATGCGAACGCAGTCGACGTAGTACCGACGCTTGCCACCTTCGAGTTCTTCCTCGACCAATCCGTGGATGTCCGTGTCGAAGCCTGGGAACTTTTCGTTGAACATGCTCGCAAACTGAAGATACTCAACAATCGTTTTGTTAAACCTCTCGCCCGGAATCAATAGCGGGATCCCCGGTGGATATGGTGTCAACAAGACCGCGGTCGCTCGTCCTTCTAGGTCATCGATTTCCACTCGGTCGATTTCATCGTGGGCCATCATTGCGAATGCATCCGATGGCTTCATGGCGGGTTGCATCGGCGACAAGTACATCTCGGTGGTCACCCGCGCCACGTCATGTTTCTTGTAGGTTTCGTGAATCTGTCGGCACAATTCCTTCAGACCGGTCTTTTCGTAGCGTGGATACTGCTGGCAGAACTCAGGCAAGATCTTCCACATCGGTTGGTTCTTGTCGTAGTCATCCTTGAACTGCTGCAAGGAACTGAGCAACGTGTTCCAACGTCCCTTGGTAATACCAATCGTGAACATAATAAAGAACGAGTACAAGCCGGTCTTTTCGACGATAACACCATGCTCGACCAAGTACCTAGTCACGATCGATGCAGGGATACCTGTTTCCGCAAAATGACCTGAGACGTCGAGGCCAGGCGTGATGACCGTCGCCTTGATCGGGTCGAGCATGTTGAAGCCAGATGCAAGATTGCCGAAGCCATGCCAATTTTCATCGGCTCGGAGCATCCAGTCTTCGCGCTCGCCGATCCCTTCTTCTACCAACTGATCTGGTCCCCAGACCTTAAACCACCAATCGCTGCCCCATTCATCGTCAACTTTGCGCATGGCTCGGCGGAAATCGATCGCTTCCATGATCGACTCCTCAACCAGAGCTGTTCCTCCAGGTGGTTCCATCATGGCGGCTGCCACGTCGCAGGATGCGATGATCGCGTACTGCGGCGAAGTGGAAACGTGCATCAGGTAGGCTTCGTTGAACGTGTTGCGGTCAAGCTTCTTGTTGGTCGGCTCGCGCACCAAAATCTGCGAGGCTTGGGAAATACCAGCCAAGAGTTTGTGGGTCGAGTGGGTCGCAAAGATCATCGAATCCGAAGGAGCCGGTCGGTTTGGACCGATCGCGTGCATATCCTTGTAGAACTCATGGAAAGCCGCATGAGGCAACCAGGCTTCGTCGAAATGAAGCGTGCCGATTTGGCCATCCAACAACTTGCGCAGCGTTTCTACGTTGTAGATGATTCCATCGTAGGTGCTTTGCGTGATCGTTAGGATACGTGGCTTACGGTCTGGGTGCTTGGCTTGTGCTTCGCGCGCAAACGGATTGGCCTCAATTTTCTTTTGGATATTCTCCAGCCGAAATTCATCGAGCGGAATCGGACCGATGATCCCCAAGTTGTTTCGCGTTGGGGTTAGGAACACAGGCACTGCACCCGTCATGATGATCGAGTGCAAAATCGATTTGTGGCAGTTACGGTCGACGACCACAATGTCACCGCTGGCAACGGTCGAGTGCCAAACAATCTTGTTGGAAGTTGAGGTACCGTTGGTTACAAAGAAGCAGTGGTCTGCTCCAAAAATTCGAGCTGCGTTTCGCTCGGAGGCGGCGACGGGGCCGGTGTGGTCAAGCAGTTGACCGAGCTCTTCGACCGCGTTGCAGACGTCGGCTCGCAACATGTTCTCGCCGAAGAACTGGTGGAACATTTGCCCCACTGGGCTCTTGAGAAAAGCCACGCCTCCGGAGTGGCCGGGACAGTGCCAAGAATACGATCCATCTTGTGCGTAATCCACCAAGGCTCGAAAAAAGGGAGGCGCCAACCCGTCCGTGTATGCCTTGGCCTCTCGCAAGATGTGTCGTGCTACAAACTCAGGCGTATCCTCAAACATATGGATAAAACCATGGAGCTCACGAAGAATCGCATTTGGGATGTGCCGTGAAGTCCGTGTTTCGCCGTAAAGAAAGATTGGAATATCCGAATTCTTGAACCGGATTTCCGCAATGAATTTGCGCAAGTTTTCCAGCGCCGACTTCATCGTTTCGTCCGATGCGAATTCATCATCGTCAATGGAGAGGATGAAGGCCGAAGCCCGACTTTGCTGCTGTGCAAATTGGGAAAGATCTCCGTAGTTGGTCACGCCAGCAACCTCAGTTCCCTCGCGTTCGATGGCTTCCGCCAACGCCCGGATTCCTAGTCCCGACGCATTGCCGGACCGAAAATCTTCGTCGATGATCACAATTGGGAACTTGAATTTCATAAATCTCTTTCAGTCGTTGGCCGGCCTTACGAAACCGAGCATTCGGGAAATCATTTACTTTGCGAATTCTTCATGCAGGTCGGGATCGCTTTTTGCCCGGCCGCAATTGTCAGAGTAACGGACCACCGTCAACCCGGAAAGCGGCAATTCCCATTTTTTTGAGGATGAAAATGCCACGCAAACAACCCGATGGTCGTTGATCGCTCGACATGCGATGAGAACCGCGTCTAACGCCGTGCGGCTAATGTGAATGGTCTTGAACTGCGGAGCAGTGGCATTTGATAGCCACGGATGCAATCCGTGGAGAGGGATAACCATACGAAACGAGAGTCGCAAAGCGACGGCATTTCCACTTGGGTTGAGTGGCCAGTGACGATCACTGCTTACCGTTCAATTATCCGTTGGGTGTTAGCCTCGGTTTTTTAATTGCTCGACCTTCGTCGAGAACCGGGGCTAGCGCCTATCGGCTAAATCATTACGCTCTGGGTCGGATTCTGGTCCGACATAACCTCAAGCTCTGGCAGTCGGATACGAACTCCATTGCGTCCAAACACAATCGGAATCAACTCCTTCGAAACGCCCGCGTCGTAGGTTAGTCCGTAGTATTTGTGAGCTGGAGCTGACAAACGCAGCACCCAACGAAGCATTTCGATCCGTATGGCTTGGAGCAATGGCAGATCGGGTTGACTGATGATTTCTTCTTCGCCCACTTCGACAATCCAACGTTCTGCCGCAATATTGATTTTTCCTCGCCTTTGCAAATCCTTTAAGGCTCCTCGAATATCGGTCTGCTCCATGTAACCGTAGGTAACATTGACAGCATAAATATCGTTGCCAAGCTTAATGACTTCATAGCGATTCGCATTGTCATAGGTCGAACTTGAAATTTGATTGATATGAAATAGAGTCACATGTGATGGAAGCACGCCATACTTTTTGAGGAACACTCGCAGCGTCACTGGCGTGTAATCCTCGAGCGTCCGAATCGGTTGCGAACACAGGAAGACGGCCGCTCGATCGCTCTCAACCAATCGACGTCTCCCTTGGATAAGCGTCCTGGCCAAAGGCAAGTTTTCATCGATTGCGATTTGAATCTCATCGACTTTATCTCGAAGCATCACGAGCCAGTCGATCTTCTTGCCTTCGCGAAAACCAAAGTCATAAAACGCTTTCGCCATTTGCGAGCGTCCCCACTGCCATGTGACCATGATGACGACGAGCACCGTTGCGATTGCGATTGGGAAATAGCCACCGCTCGCAAACTTGGTCAAGTTGCTAAAGAAAAAGAGCATATCAATCGTGAGAATCGGTAAGCATATTGCCAAGACATGCCACAGTTTCCAGTCCCAACGATAGTAGGCTACGTATCCGAACATAACCGTGGTGATCCACATCGTGCCTGTCACAGCGATACCATATGCAGACGCAAGATTGCTGGCGGTCCGAAACGACAAGGTTGCGAAGACACAGCCTGCAAAGAGGGCCCAGTTGACAGATGGGATGTAAACTTGGCCTTCTGCTTCGTGACTCGTGTACCTGACCAGTTGACGCGGCGCAAAGCCCAATGCAATCGCTTGCTTGACGATGGAAAACATCCCCGTGATGAGGGCCTGCGAGGCGATAAACGCAGCACAGGCCGCGATGCACAAGTCAGCTATGTCGATGAGGTGGTTCGCAGCAGGAGCTCCCACAATTTTGGGAGTCATGGCAAAGAAAGTACTAGCCCTCGGCGGCACTCCATTTGACAACAAAAAGCCGACTTGTCCGGCATAGTTAATCAACAGGCAAGGCATCACAATATAGTACCATGCCAGCATCACCGGTCTTCGGCCTGAATCCTCTGGATCGATACTCATGCCGTCGCAGCATTGCTTCTTTGTGCGGCGCATAAAATGCCCAATGTCCGCGTACTTGGCTTCACCGCCAGTGATCGCCAAAACCACCACACCAAAGATCGCCAACATTCCCATGGCCGGAAACTGTTGAAAGAACCCAGGGCAAACCTTTGGCTGCGATCCAGGGAAACCAAACGAGCAGCATGAACCAACCAAAGAGGCCACCGACCTTGCTCGTCCCACGCCACTGCGACTTAAAGAGTACAAACAGACTAGCCAGTGTTGCAATGATCGCCCAAGGATCACCTAGTGGTTCATAAGCCCCAAGCATGCTCATGGCAGGGGTGATAATGCCATCCGCGGCAAGAAGTCCAGCCGCAGAAGCGACCAAAAAACTCAACAGTGTTATCCCGAAAATTTTGCCTGTATGACCACGCAACAAACCCCACAGCGCGAAGTCACCACCCTCACCCCGATTGTCCGCCCTCATGATGAGCAGATCATATTTTACAGTCAGAAATACCAACGCCCAAAAGATCAAACTTAAACTGCCAAGCGCTTCATCGTCCGCAATTAAATCGGGTCCACCTTGCGCTACGATGGCATTGAATTGATCCGTCGGCAAATGATGATTCTTGAGGCGTATCGTCTCGCGAGTCAACTCCATCACGGTATAAAGAACCGAAGTTCCGATATCGCCATAAACCGTACCCGAAGCTTCACGAATTTTCGTGAACATACCCGAGGCATGAGAATCATCGCTGACTATCTGAAGAGATTCATTTTCGTTGTTTAGAGAGTTTGTTGATGGTTGGGGAGCATCCCCATGTGATCCAGGACTAACGTCCGATTCGCTCACGATGCAATTTTTCCAAAGGAAATGGGCGTGCAGATGATTCCGCTACCGAAACATCATTCTACTACAAAGGCCTGAACGCAATAGGCTAACCCGCAAGAGGGGGCTTTTCTGGCCAAATTCCGGCATTTGCTACTCGAAAGGGTGAGGCCACCACGGTAAACATGTTTCCAACAAGTTTACCTAAGCAATTTATTGCTCGGGAGGGTGAGGCCACCGCTGTAAACATGTTTCCAACAAGTTTACCTAAGCAATTCATTGCTCGGGAGGGTGAGGCTCCTGCCGAACCTTTGCACCGTTGGCTCGGCAGGAGCCTCGCCCTCCCTAAGGTTTTCAATGGAATTGACTTTGCAAAGATGTTTACAGCGGTGGCCTCGCCCTCCTGTAGCGGCACAACGCGAGCCGTCCGGTGAGAACTCTCGTTGAACAGTCAGCCGTAGGCGTACTACCAAAAGAACGCAGTACGCCTACTACGGCTGACTGTTAAACGACTACAGCCGGCAGTTGTTGATGGACATTTCTAAAATCGCCAACGCTCCCAGCGCCTCCAGCTTTTCCATGATAGGAATCACGTCGCTGCTCTTGACCATAGCGCGCACCGCACACCAGCCGCTATCTTCTAAACTCGTTACCGTTGGCGAAGTAAAGCCGGGCGTGACCGCTTCCGCTGCAGCTAATTTTTCCCGCGGAATGTTGTACTCTAGCAACGAATAATCGCGAGCAATCACGACCCCTTCCAATCGACGAACAATGCGGTCCGCAGTCACTTGATCCTTGCATGCAGGACTCTGAATCAACACCGTCTCGTACTGACCAATCTCAGTAAGAATTCGCAATTGGTTCGCAGCAAGTGTGCTGCCCGTTTCAACCAAATCCACGATCGCATCCGCGACCCCCAATGAAATCATGACTTCCACCGACCCATTGAGCTTTACTAAATGCACAGGTGCACCGTGTTGTTCAAGGAATCGTTGGGTTGTGCTTGGAAAGCTCGTTGCAACCCTTTTGCCTGCAAGCTGACTTGGCTGCTGCACGTCGGAATGTGTCGGCACACAAATGGCAAGTCGGCAGCGTCCCACGCCAAGCTTCATACGGACTTGAACCTCGGCGTTCGCTTCTTGAACCAAATCGCTACCGGTGATTCCTAAGTCAATTGCACCCTCGGCGCAGAGAGTCGGTATGTCGTCCGTGCGTAAGAATGTGATTTCGACCGGCATACTGCTGACACGAGCAAACAGCGATCGATCTTGACGGCGAAAGTTGAGTCCGGCCTGCAAAAGCAATTCCGTCGCAAGCTCACTCAATCGACCTTTGCTCGGAATACCAATTCGAAGATGATTTACCTCTGCGTTCACGATGCACTCCCCTGACCACGTCTACGTTTTTCTTCCAATCCCGAAACCCCTTCGCGTCGTTCCAACTCGCGACGTAGCGAATCGACATCGATGCCACGACTGGCCAACAGTACCCACAAATGAAACAGCACATCGCATGCTTCACGAATCGTATGCTCGACACCAGCATCACCAGGTTCGCCAGCGGCTTCGATCACTTCATTGGCCTCTTCCAGGATTTTGCTTCCCATCTTAGGAATACCACCCTGAAGTAGTTTTGTTGTGTAGGACCCCTCGGGCAGCTCTGCAACTCGATGATGAAGCTCGGCCATCAATCGATCAAGAATATCATCGGACATTTGTTCAGTATTCAGAATAGACCATTTGCTTTTTGCTCTTCACTCTCTAACGCTCCCAATAGGGATCGTTATCAAAAAC
>JAPLNL010000010.1 GCA_026692905.1 Planctomycetota bacterium | reverse complement strand
CCTGGCCTTTCGTGCCGCTACTTCTTCAAGAAAATTTGACGCAGAGATGCAAGGGCGCGATGGCGCAGAGAAACCCATCGTTGCGCCTCTGCAACTCTCCGCCTCCGCGCTTGATTCGTTTCAACTTCCAAGCAGTTGAGGGCAACTGCTTTAGTCTAGTGTCGAACAATTGTCCCAATTGTTCCCTGGCCTTTCGTGCCGCTACTTCTTCAAGAAAATTTGACGCAGAGATGCAAGGGCGCGATGGCGCAGAGAAACCCATCGTTGCGCCTCTGCAACTCTCCGCCTCCGCGCTTGATTCGTTTCAACTTCCAACACGTTAGTTTTGGGAATGGCGTTAATGTGACGCTAGGCCTGCCAATTGTTCCCTGGCCTTTCGTGCCGCTACTTCTTCAAGAAAATTTAACGCAGAGATGCAAGGGCGCGATGACGCAGAGAAACCCATCGTTGCGCCTCTGCAGCTCTCCGCCTCCGCGCTTGATTCGTTTCAGTGATTCCGTTGGCTCTAGTGACCGCTTGTTAATAGCCACCAACTGTCCCAATTTTTGCGCAGAATCATGACCTGTCGCAAATGCCAGTAGCCGATCGCTTACGAGATTCAAACAGCCTAGTTTACCAGCGACAGCATCTCAACGGGCATGGTGTAGTTTGCGGCCAAGTCGACGCGGACATTGCGGCAGTTGGACAGATAGAACTGCCTAGGTTCCTCTCTCGTTAAGCAAAGCGCCAAGAATCGATCGGTCCCAACAAAGCGAATCGGGCTAACTACTCGACGCGTGATCGAACCATCTTTGCCTGAGTATTCTAGCACGATCACTAGGTCATCGCTTTGTTGCATGACACGCGAGACGAGAGCAGCGATGCGGTTGGTGATACTTCTGTTTGCTGGTTCGACGGGGGTAGCGGTTAAGGTCATGATTTTGCTTTCGTTAGTTGTGCAATCGTAGCTTCAAGTGGGGCGAGGACAGCGCCGGTGCACTTGACGATAGACATTCTCGGCAGCAGCGTGACACCTCAGGTCCTGACGGAATTGGAATTAATTTTTTTCCACTCGTTCCCAGGCTCACGCCTGGGAACGCAACAGCAATTCGTTACGGGGGAGGGCGAGGCCACCGCTGTAAACATGTTTCCAACGAGTTTACCTAAGTCATTCATTGCTCGGGAGGGTGAGGCTCCTGCCGAACCTTTGCACCGTTGGCTCGGCAGGAGCCTCGCCCTCCCGAACCTTTGCACCGTTGGCTCGGCAGGAGCCTCGCCCTCCCAAATGTTTTTAGGGGATCTGGCATTGCATAGATGTCTAAAGCGGTGAGCCACTTTCGCCGTTGCCTTCGACGTGAGAAGTGCTAAGGTAGACTTAGTCTCAAAATCGATCGTCATGTGCCATGACATGGTCATGATGTTGGATTTTGATCCATTCCAAGTCGAGACCAACACCACTGGGCTTGGCTCGATCAATTGGTAGACCTTTGATAAGGCGCTTACCCTTTTTGTCATCTACATTCCTTCCGTAGCGAAAGAAATCATGCTATCACGGCAGGGGTTGCTTTAGGAAAGTCTGCTCCTCGTGACACCGATTCCCATGCGGTAAATTCTTCATGCAGTTCGTCGAGTTTAGCGATCGCGCCCTCATAAGCATCGTTGCCTAGCAACAGTCGGTGCGGAGGGTTGGGTGATTCGACAGCATGCACAATCGCTTCGGCGGCGCGGATTGGGTCGCCGGATTGGTGGCCGGACATGGCCCGCAGTTGTTTGATGTTCCTGTCCGCCGTCTGTGCATAGTCGGAGATCAGATGTTCTGTTTCGTTCGCGGATCGACCAGCCCAATCTGTTCGGAAGCCGCTCGGTTCGACGAGCATTACCTTAATGCCCAGTGGTTCTACTTCTTGCCAAAGGGCTTCCGACACACCCTCAACGGCGAACTTGGTCGCGTTGTAATAACCTAACGCTGGGAAGGACCGCAGGCCGCCAATCGAGGAAAGATTGACAATGAACCCCTTGTTGCGTTTTCGCATACCAGGAAGAACGACGTGAATCATGCGACAGAGCCCAAAGACATTGACATCGAACATTTTGCGGACTTCGGTTTCGTCGCTTTCTTCGACCGCGGCGAAGTAGCCGATACCCGCGTTATTGACCAGCACATCGATGCCACCGTAATGCTCTTCTGCGGCTTTGACAGCGGCTTCGGCTTGCGCCCTGTCGGTTACATCCAGTTTGAGGACCAACGCGTCTCCATGCTCGGCCAAGTCTCGCACGTCGTCCGGGTCTCGGGAGGTGACCACTGCTCGATAACCCATATCTAAAACATGCTTGGCAATCTGCCGACCAAATCCGGTCGAACAACCGGTAATGAACCACACTGGTTTATCGACTTGCTTGGTGGTTTTTGTTGATGATGATGTCATGCTTGTCTTTCTCGACTTTGGAACTGTTGAATCGCACTCGATGGACGACAGTGCATTCGGCAGGCCAAATCAGAGTTTCAAGCGAGAATACTTTCGGATTGTTGTTTACTTGAGCTTTCCTTGCATTTGAAACAGCCAAGTCAGTGCGGTGTTCATTAGCCTTTCACCGGCACCGACTTCGGCTGGTGCCACTTGGTTGTCTGCGCCATAGCCTCCTTCTGCGGCAGCTTCGATGGTTGGAAAGTATTGGTGATAGCCGTTGCAATAACCAAAGAAAAACAGGCCGCCGTTAGTACGTGACCTCGCTCGCAATCGCATCGCATGTTCACAAAAAAACTCGCCCGAAACACCAACTAACGCAACGTCGCCATTGAGCAGTGCGACAGTCAATCGTGGGCGAATGCCATCTGCGTATTCGTCAACAAAATTGGCAATCAATTCAGGAAAGAATGCAGCGGAGTAGGCTATGCGAACGAGCGGATTATTTAAATCCGTTCGGGACTCGAATAGAAATCGTTCTTCTTTGACGACAAGCGATGGCTTGTTCGGAACGGCAGGCGCAAGGGATGAGGCAAGCTTGACGACTTCACGACCGAGTGTCGCGCCAAACTCAGTATGGTCGCCTCGTTCCCCTTTGTTGATAGAAAGGTCGCCAGATGCGCCTTGCATGAACACCGCGATGCCTCCAAGTTCCTTTTCCACCGTTCTCTTCATGGCGCCAACATAATCGGCTGAGAATTCAAGTGTTTTGGCAGAGATGCTGGTGGGGTGGCCCGCGAAGTTCACGATGACTGCAACCGGTGCACCCGTGGTCGCGTTGTCGAATCGTAACACAGAGAGAGTCCGGTCGACCGGCGGAGGCTGTAGTTTGGTATGTCGATTGCGATTGAAACCATCGAGTTCGCTCACTCCGGAAGCCAGCGTAACCGGTGCGAGAGCTTTGTCAGCTTCGATGATAGCTTCCACGATTCGATCTTCCATCAGTTGATAATATCGAATCGCCGCGTCGAATCGTCTCTTTCCTTTCCCTTTCTCGTCAATCAGCTCAAGCACCGGTCCGTGGTGTGTGTGCGAACCAGCGATGAACGATTGCTCAATTCCCGCTTCGGATTTAATTCGATCGCGGACACGTTGAAGTGAAGATTCCGATGGCGACCGCCCGAGGTCGAGACCCACGATGGCTAGCTTGCTGTTGCCAACTTGGATGACAACGGCGGCGGCTTCGAGCGGATCCAACGTGCCTCGGCTGAGTTCCGCGTGCCGATCGCCATACCCCCACATCGGCACTGGTTCTTGAGGAGTGATGTCCCGTTTGGCTGCTCCCGCTTTAAGGACCGGTTCATCGCCAGTGCAGTGGATCGCAAACAAGCAAAACAGCGAAAGCGAACAAAGGATTGAACGGAGGATTGTCATGTTGACCGCGATCTTGTTTTTAAGGCGAGTGGCAGAAAAAAAGCACACCATCTTTCGTAGCGGGATTCGTAAGAATTCAGCTGGTTCTGAATTCTTGCGAATCCAGCTACGGTCGTTTCCATTCCACTGCTCGCCTAAGGAGCAATATAGATTGGGTTTGAAAGGATCCAAAGCATCTGTTCGCCTGCAATGTCCAACCAAGCTTCGACGCGATAGTTGCCTGCTTGGGGGATAGGAAATGCAAGCGTCCGCCCTGCAGACTCCTCAATGACATTTCCGTTTTTGAGCACACGCCAGTGTACCGGCAGAGGAGCTTGGGCGTTCAGGACCAGTGTCTTTGCAAATTCAAGTTGGCTTCCCATTTCAAATCGTTTGTCGCCATCGCTTGCCGCGAAGTCAAAGCCCTTGGAATCGGCCAGCCAATCAAAGGCAACGAAGACGCGGCCCGCCTCGAGCGACTCACGAACCGATTTGTCCGTTAACTCGGTAAGCAGTAGATGTGTGCCTACATGCCTCAAGCTATTCTCGTAAGGATCGAACTGGAGTCGAAACAATTCATCGCCAAGTGCCTTGCCTTCGCGATTTAGGACGTTGCTGGGAATGGTGGCCAGTGGCAGCTCGACCAAAACCTTTCCTAGCGGGTCTTCCACTCTCGCTTTGTCCCCCTCGACCCAACGCGCAATCATTCCTACATTTTGGTGCGCGTCATTTGCGGCGACGCCTGTGTGTGGAGCTGTCGCGCAGAGTTCATCCCACCGTTTCAAGTAGTCGGTGGGGTAATCTTGAAGAGCTGAATAGGATTCCTGTGGATACTTGCGTACCATTTCTGATGCTCGCAAAATCCAAAGAGGATTTCGCAGCGATTCGATCATCTTCTTCTCGTCCTTGAAGTCTGCATGTGTGTTGTAGATCTCCACACCCGTTAGTCCTTGAATGTTCCAATCCATTCTTTCCTCGAGGTGTGAGACAAACATCAATCCACCGCGGCTCCGCACCAAGTCCGAGAACTCTTGAGGAGTCCCGTTCTTGAGGCCCTTCAGACTCATCGTTGGAAATGCCAGGAAGCCCTGCGACTCAGCGCCTGGAATCAGTAAGACGCCGTCTTGAATGCCTTGATGGCCTTGCGTGAAAAAGTCGTAGTGGTCGGCTGGGTGTTCGTTGAACATGAGCACGCTGGTACCGGTTGCCTTGGCTGCTGCAACGATTTCGTCGATGCGACCTCGGCTATCGTGGGACCAGAGCGAGTGCACATGAATGTTCGCGCGATGTTCTTGAAACGGCCCGCTTCGTGGAAGGGCTCGCCAATCTTCTTTAAGGGCTTCCACGGCGCGATGCACAGCTTCGAGCTTTTTCATCTGAAGTTTAGCAAAAGCATCCGATCTCGCATCTTTAGTGAGCAAGACGGCCATCAGCATGCCCAAGACGAATCGGGCGTTTTTCAAATATCGCATGGGAGGTGGCTTCGGTGAATTGGAGAGAGGTGGTGATTCGTGGCAACGGGGAACACAAGCATGACGGCCACTAATCATAACCCGAAACGTGAGTAGGGGACCTGAGGGCGAGGCTCCGAAGCATTTCAGGACGGCTGGGGCTTGCCCCTCCGTCCGCAGCTTTGGTGTTCTAGATTCCCCTAGATTCCCCGACCGCGTGCCTCCGGATTCGTCGCACCGCCAAAGGCGGTGCGACGAATCCGGAGGTGTCATTTTCATCATGCGTCCCCTTAGAACACCAAAGCGATGTCCGGTCGGGACAAGGAGGCCGTCTCACTTTTGAAACCAACAAAACGCTTGGGGGGAATTGGGAGGGCGAGGCCACCGCTGTCAACATGTTTCCAACGAGTTTACCTAAGTCATTCATTGCTCGGGAGGGTAAGGCTCCTGCCGAACCTTTGCACCGTTGGCTCGGCAGGAGCCTCGCCCTCCCGTTGAAATAGCAAGCAATTCCCAAAAGAAAGTGAGACGGCCTCCAAGCCCTATCCGGAAAAAACGACAAATATTAAAAGTCCCTGATGGCAAAAGTGACTTACCTAGTCGTTTTCAGCATAGCGAATCGAAAACGCAAAGGAATCGATTCCAAAGGGAATTTCTGGTTAAACTGGTAACCTTTGGGATTGGAATCCTCATGTTACAGTTCGCTACTTTAAACTGGCGAAGAGACACGTTTCAAAACCAAGACTTCGCCGCGTCCATTGCAATTCAGATCGGCAATCTGCCTTTGCACCCATCTTGTTCGAGGGATGCGAAGGGGACTCGGTGTTTCTCTCAAAGCGCGTTGGCTAGCCGATTGCGCAAACGAGATCGACAAATTGAGAACGGCAAAGGCTTCGTTCTGACGATGCTCGACGTGTTTCCATATGAGTGGCAAAAAGCTCAACTCAAAATCCCTCGCTTCCGAAAGCGAGGCCAATGGTTTGGACGAGGTGTCTCGGCCAAGAATCAAGCTTCCTCGTCGCATGCCTCCCGCCCAGTCGCAGCCAACACTTCCCATGACGATCAAACTGCCGGCTACCATTTGAGGGGCACAATAATCACCGGCGTTGCCCGCAATAAAGACGGTCCCGCGGCGCATTCGCTCGCAAGCGCGGTTGCCAACGCTCCCCGCAACCAGAATATCGCCACCTCGCATGCCTGACTTTTTTCCAGGCAATGGCGAAGCCAAGCCATCGCGACAGTCCCCTGCCAAGTAGATCAATCCATCGGCCATGCCTGCAGCGAGCTGGTTGCCTGCGTTGCCAACAAGAATCAATGTTCCACCACGCATGCTTCGACCGGCGTTGTGACCCACATTTCCAAGTACGCAAATCTGGCCGCTTTGCATTTCAGCTGCGAGACCATCAACGTCCTCGCAGTTCCCCTCGATAACCAGGAACGGCTCTAAAGGAATGCGATCCGTGGTTACCTCAAACACTTCGCCCAAGGGTACTATACCGCTGTCGGTAGCTAGCTGAATCGCTTTGATTTGATCCAGAGAGAGAGCCGAGAGCGTGTCGGGACGGAGGCATTGGCCGTCAATCGTGCCAAACAGTTGGCTGGTTCGTCTAAGTAGGATCATGGATTTAGTTGGATGCTTGCTGAAGTTTTCCGTGGCACCAAACACTTGGGTCCTCAAAATAGGGACTCTGCAGGGTTCTGGCCATGATCTGATTACCGTAGATCAAATCGTTGATCGTGTAAAACACACCGACGTCTTGAAATTCCTCGGGTGAGTAGCCGGTCAAGGTTTCCGCGGGTAGAAACGCTTTGATCTCATAGCCACCCGTCATAAGATAAGTAGAAACCGAGATGTCTTTGGGATGAACATCTGCGGGTGCTGCACGCGCACGCTGGATCGGTGCCAACTCGCCATGTCCTCGCTGTTCCGGCATCGATTTGGTCGGGCGAATCAGGATAAAATCAAAGCGATGGCAAAACGAGGTCGCACGATGCACGTCAGGGCTCCATCTCGTATCCAAATAGAGCGAACAACGATAGCCGTTGGGGTTCATATTGGGGGCTTTTGTGTCTGCCATGTCAGGACCAAATGCCTTGAGGATTACTTGAAAGAAAATACCAGCAGGACTCCATGCGATATAGGCTTCTGCAAATCTTCTTGCGCCGCTGAGGGAGCTGAATGCGGGAATCCTGCACTGCTCATTCAGTTTCCATTCCAATCGCTCGGGCTTGGGTGCGCGACCTTCCATCTGCTCAATAGGGAAGCCAAAGTCAAAGAGCCAAGCGGGATCTCCTAGCAGTTCATATAGTTTCATGGCCCTAGCCGTTTCAATTGGAAGTTCTTCATCGTCATGGAGCCTTTCGTGGCTCGGAGTTCCGCAACAAGTTGCACTGATTGCTGCTCCTCGAGCAATTGGAAATCGTAACGAACTTCCTGCCAATCGCTGGTAGATACCAAGCCATTGTCGCGATTTATGCCAGAAATTCGAAGGCCACCGCCGATTCCTCGATCATCGTTTTCGCGGGGCACGACATCGCTAACTCGAAGTTGGGCTAGAAACACGTATCGTCCCTCTGGCAATTGTACTCTTTTTCGCCACGAAGCAATGCAGTCCTCAGAGTCCCCCACTGCAATCGAGTACTCGATTGCGGATGGCTCGTCAGCTCCCTCGGTTGGTTCGGTTTGGTTGAGCTGGGAAGCTTCTGTTTCTTGTTTGGGCTCCCAGTCGGCAATCGCAACCGTTTCGCCTATTTCCAGCTCCAACCAAACCGGTTCATGTTCCATTTCAGGTTCGGGCGGTCGTGGGTTCGGTTCAGTTAGTTGTTGCGCAATGTTGTGATAACGTTCGCGGAGACGTTCGCGATACTGTTCCATCTGCTGGTCGAACTCCTCGATGCTATCCGGGTTCGATTCCATTAGTGCCGGCCGAAGTCTTGTCTGCAGGGTTTGCACACGCGATGCAAGGCAATCTCCTTGAAACAAAGGTAGCATTTCGCTAACACGTTGCCGAAACAAATTGTCCCATTCAGGATTCTCTCGAATCGAATTGCATACGATAGCGCTCGTCTGCCCAAAAGTTTGAAAGCCCGCGTCCTGAAACGTTTGATCCATGCCATGCGGCAAGAACCATGCTTGGTTCGAATCCGGCGGGAAGTAGATGCGGTAGTTATTGCAATTGGAGACATAGCCATCCCAGTGCCCAGTCATCCTTTCGAAGGCCATGAAACGAAGGAATGCGTCCAGGTCTAGTTGTTCTGCAATGCGTTTCCATCGAGACTCGAGATCCGGCTCTTCACACGCTTCCTGAAGTGCTCGGAGATCGCTCAAGTCGCTCGGGCCATTTCCGGCGTCCTTTTCCAAATCCGCACCAATATCTTGGCAGAATCCGCCATCGTAGAGATTGCCGGTGGGGTCGCGGAAGTGACGCTTCAGAAACCGAGTATCAAAACCTTCTTTAACGACATACAAACCGAGGTCGCGATCATTGAGCCATACTCGAGCATGCGTCACGCGCGGAGCGGGAATACCAGCATCGCGGCAAATCGACGAACAAAGCCATTCGTTGACGTAGAGTTCATCTTGCACCGAGTTGTTCAAGTGAAATTTATCGAGATCATGAAACGATTGCTGTTTTCGGAACTTGTTGACGTTGATGGTAAAGGCTGGTTTTCCGGAAAGCTCTTGAAAGCTACCTGCCGCTCCCTTGAGCTTCAGGCCGACATCGACAAGAGCGGCGCCCCCATTTTCGATTAGAGTGCATCGAACGTATTGCCGTGCGTTTTCGGTGAGTTTCCGTTCCTGTTCTGGTGTGAGCTGCAGAACGATTTTGGATATGGATTCCTTCCCAAAAAACACGTCGCTTGCATCGCGATCGAGAGTCGCTTTGAGGGTGTTGGATCGTGCAACTGAAGTCGCCGCTTTTGTCGCGGCGGTGTTACCTTCCGCAGTCGGTTTGCAGCCTGCCGAAATACTCCAGCAGATCAAGAGAAAGCAGCTCCAATACCATCGTTGCGTTCGAGTTTTAAACATTTTCAACGTGCTGCTTTTGGGGACGAGGCGATTTGGATAAAGCTCCAAAATCAGTTTACCAAAACAGTCGCTATTCTTTAACGACAAAAGTGCCGACAAGGAGTTTGACCTGCTAGAATCCATGTCTTGGTTGAGGAACTCGAATGGCGCTGAGTTCGCAAGTAGTGGAATCTCCTAAAGCGAGCGGCAGGAATGAACATACCACGAATCCAGCTACGGTAGTTTTCTGCCTGCGGCTCTCGTAAGAGTTCCTGAAGTGCCTCGAACTCCAAGAGGTTTTACAACTTCCTCTACGTGCTAAATCCTATCCTACTGGTATTTTAAGTTTTTGAAGGCAAATTGAATTGGAATCGAAATTTCGTAGAGCGGCACTAGCCAGCGGACTCATTGCAGACTCCCAATGGGAATACTGCATGCGATTGCTACGATTTCGATGCGCCACCGAATCGCAGCCCGTTTCCATCGAAGTCGAAGACAGACTTCTGCGCACCCTGCTGATTGAACAGGGAGCGTTAACGGAATACCAAGCCGAGCAACTCAGCATTGGGCAAACCAAGTTCACGCTGGGGCCTTACGTAATAACCGAGTTTATCGCCCAAGGTGGAATGGGCCACGTATTTAAAGCGATCCACAAAGTCATGGGTCGCGAGGTTGCCGTCAAGACGCTTCCGGCCGGACGACTGACTCCTGCGACTCTGGACGGCTTTACCCGGGAGATTCGACTCCAAGCAAAACTGGATTGCTCCTACTTGGTGCGAGCCTACGATGCTGGCAAAGATGGTACCGTGCATTATTTGGTGACCGAGTATGTCCCCGGCATGGACTTGAGGCGATTGATCAAAGCCAAAGGACCGTTGCCACAAGAGCAAGCTGCGAGCATCATCATGCAAGCTGCTTTTGGACTCGAATATGCGCACAAACAAGGCATGGTGCACCGGGACGTCAAGCCGGGAAATATCCTAGTTACACCCGACGGCATGGCCAAAGTTTCGGATGTGGGACTCGCAGCCTTTGCGGCAAATTTGGTTGATGATCCGCGCGCTGGCAAAATTGTGGGTACCGCCGACTATTTATCTCCAGAACAGATTCGCACACCGTTGGCGGTTGGAACGGTCAGCGATATTTATTCGCTCGGATGCACACTTTATTACACGGTGTGCGGCAAGGTACCATTTCCAGGTGGGGATACAGCGCACAAAATTCGGCGTCATCTCGAAGAGACACCTTTTCATCCGCGTCGATTCGTTGACGACATAAGCGAGGAATTCGTTGACATCATCGCAGAGATGATGGACAAAGATCCCAACAAACGCATTCAAACTTGCGCCGAGGTTGCCGCACGATTGGAGCCTTGGGCTAGCGATTCATCCCAAATCACTCAGCCGAGGATGTCCCGCGGCCCGTGGTCCTCTCCACCGCCTCCCTCGTTGGATTCGGAGACGGGAGCTAATCCGGAAGACATCGGTCAGGATGGTTCCATCCATTCGAACGATTCCAGTCTGGCTCAAAGGAATTCAATTGAGAACCAATTGTTCCTGGAATCGAGGGGACAAACGGCAGATGAGGGGGATACCTTAATGGGCTCCCAAAGCACTGAGCTCAAGACCAAGAGTCCCGTGAACAAAAGTATGGTGATTGGTCTAACGGTTGCCATTTTGCTTCCTCCTGCCTTGTTAATTGGTGCCATTATCGGCTACTTGATCGGACTCAAATACTAAGCCCCCACGCCCCGTTTCGGGGAGAGTGGGCCGGGGGGGAGGGGTAGAATTGTCAGGAATATGTCTCCGGTTCAGTGGTTTGTTTGGACTTTTTAGGCACTGCACAAGATTGCAAGCGAAGTCAAAATCCCAATCAACACACAGTGTAAGCCCCCTCACCCCCAGCCCCTCTCCCCTAAAAGGGGCGAGGGGAGCAAAATCAAGAAGATGTGGGTAATGATGATACGAGCGATTTTGTTTTTTGTCGGCCGCGTGCAAGGGGTCGGTTTTCGCTATAACGCCAAAGAAATTGCCAGAAAATTTGCGGTTCGGGGCACCGTCGAGAATTGCGACGACGGCAGGGTCAAGATCGTCGTAGAAGCGGAATCCCAAGAGATAGATCGCTTTGTGGAGCAAATTCAAGTCTCGATGACGGGCCATATCCAGAAAATAGATCGCTTTGAATCGGAACCCAGCCATGAGTTCGAGAACTTCTCAGTGAGACGGTAGCGAGGTATCCTGTTGGGTAGACCCAATTCCGAGTCCTCTCACGATTTCCTTGCGACATCCCATTCAACATGAAAAAACTATCAGCAGGCGGCGGCTGGCAAGCGATACGATACACCTTTCGAAAAGGCATTGAGTCGGGAGGCTTGTTCAAACTCTATCGAGCCTTGCGATCCCGAAACGCTTGTAAGACCTGTGCGCTGGGAATGGGCGGCCAACATGGGGGGATGGTCAACGAGAAAGGGGTCTTTCCCGAAGTTTGCAAAAAGTCGATCCAGGCCATGGCGGCCGATATGCAACCGGCCATCACCGCTGATTTTTGGACCAAGCACCCGATCTCGCAAATTCGCAATTGGTCCCCGAGACAACTTGAAACCAGCGGTCGATTGATCCAACCGATTCTGTACGAGCAGGGAAGCGATCGCTACCACACCATCACGTGGAACGATGCCTTCGATCGGATCGCTGCGAAGCTCAAGCAACTTTCGGCAGACGAAACGTTTTGGTACTTCAGCGGACGAAGCAGTAACGAAGCGGGCTTTCTGTTGCAATTGATGGCACGGCTCTACGGTACGAACAACGTAAACAACTGCAGCTTTTACTGCCACCAAGCAAGCGGGGTTGGTCTTCAAACGACACTCGGGACCGGAACTGCCACCGTTGTGTTAGAGGATCTCGACGACTGCGACACGATTTTTATTATTGGTGGAAACCCTGCTAGCAACCATCCGCGGCTGATGACGACGTTGATGCATTTGCGCCGCCGTGGTGGTCGCATTGTGGTCATCAATCCAATGCGTGAACTGGGCCTCGTCAAATTCAAAGTTCCTAGCGATCCGATGAGCTTGTTCTTCGGCACAAAAATCGCAACCCACTACATCCAGCCGCATATCGGTGGCGATCTAGCGTTGCTGACGGGCGTCGCCAAGTGCATTGTCGAGATGGGCAAGCATGATCTCGAGTATTTGAAGAAGCATTGCAACGACGTCGACTCGTATTTGGCTGGACTAGCCAATACGCCTTGGAGCGAGATCGTTGAGAAGTGCGGCGTTGATGAACCGACGATTCGGGAGATTGCGGATGTCTACGCCAAAAGCGAGGGAACTGTGTTCTCCTGGACGATGGGGATCACGCACCACACGCATGGCGTTGAAAACGTACAAGCGATCACGAATCTTGCACTGTTGCGAGGGATGATCGGTCGAAAGGGTGCCGGAGTCATGCCGATTCGTGGCCACTCCAATATTCAAGGCATCGGCTCGGTTGGGGTAACGCCAAAGCTGAAAGACGAGCTCTTCGAAAATTTGACCAAGCAGTTTGGTGTGAAGCTCCCGACGACCAAAGGCCGTGATACATTGGACTGCATGGAGGCAGCCAAAAGCGGGGAATTGAAGTTCGGCTTGTGCCTCGGTGGGAATTTATACGGCTCGAATCCCGATGCTCAGTTCGCGGAACAAGCGTTGGAGGAGCTCGACATGCTGGTCATGCTCAATACAACCATGAATACCGGCCATGGGCGTGGGCTTGCCAAGCAGACCATTGTTTTGCCAGTGCTGGCGCGCGATGAAGAGCCCGAACCATCGACGCAAGAATCGATGTTCAATTACGTGCGATTGAGCGACGGCGGACCGAGAAGATTGCCCGGTCCTCGCAGCGAGGTAAGCATTATCGCCGAGATCGGACGACGTGTTCTCGGGAATTCGACACCCGTAGACTGGGAGCAAATGCAAAAGACCAATACGATCCGTCATTGGATATCCAAAGTCGTTCCCGGCTACCAAGAGATCGACACTATCGCAAAGACGGGCAAAGAGTTTCAGGTTGGTGGGCGAACGTACCATACGCCCAAGTTCAATACGCAAGACGGTCGAGCCAAGCTCTTTACGCACCCGCTTCCGAATTTAACGCAGTTGGCCGAAAATCAGCTGCGCATGATGACGGTTCGGAGCGAAGGTCAGTTCAACACGGTGGTTTACGAAGACTACGATCTCTATCGCCACCAGGATCGTCGTGACGTTATTCTCATCAACCCCGACGACATGGAACGAATGGGACTTGAGCATGATCAGTTGGTTACCGTGAGCAGCGACACGGGGCGAATGCACAACCTGTTGGCTCGAGCCTTCGAAGAGATTCGTTCCGGCAACGCGATGATGTATTATCCCGAATCGAACGTGCTAGTGCCAAGGACGGTTGATCCACAATCGCGAACGCCAATGTTTAAGAACATTCTCGTGACGATCTCGAAGCAACTCGCGCTAGCAGAATAGTCCGTGGGTCACTCCTGCCGAGAGTGCCCTTCGAGGATGGACGTTATCTTCTTGGGCGAGCGGCAGGCGGAAAACTACCGTAGCTGGATTCGCCAGAATTCAAAACGCACTGAATTCTGGTGAATCCAGCTACGAATCGTGGTATTTTCCCTCCCGCTTTATGGCGTGTTGACGAGAGGTACCTTCTTAGCATAAACGCTCGATCGTCCGTTCTCGTTTTGTTCCCAGAATACGTAAGCCGCTTTGCCTGATGTCGGTTCCGCGACGACGACGGCGTCGCGAGCGTTCGCGGTTATCGATTGCGCTTCGGTGTTATCGGCGATCTTCATCTTGAGTTCGCCGTCTTTCCGCGTCGACCAGATTGCGACCGGACCATTGGCTGTCGAAGCGATCCAAGGTTGCTCGCCAACACCGACCAGTTGCTCGTCGGTGCCGTCGTTGGTTGCAAGAAAAATCTCACGACCTCGACGCCAAATCGTAGAGACCCGTCCTTTCTGATCGATTGCCAGCATGCCACCGTCCATTGGACAAGCGTTGAGTTTCCAATGCTCGTTGCCCAATCGGATCGAATCTGCTTTGGACTTGTTCCCGAGGAACGTCATGGACGTCAAATACATATCTCGATTGCCTGAAATCGAGTTGCGAAAGAGCATGTGTACTGTTTTGTTATGGATCGCGATCGAGGGATGGCAACACTCGCAAATGTTCTTGTCCGAAGAGCGATAGACAAGTTCATTGGCAGACCAAGTTGCTCCGCCATCCGTGGACTTGGATGCGACCAATTCCGTTCGCTTATTGCGAAGGTCTAGCCAAGTGCACCAGACTTCGCCGGTTGAGGAAACCGCCATGGCGTGAAGACCTTCACGAGCGGAATCGGCGGTGTCGTTGACCATGGCAGGGCCTTGCCATGTTGTGCCTCGATCGTTGGATCGCCAGGCGAGCACATCACCATCTCGGACTTTGCCTTGTTTGCCTCCGATGGCACTGATGACCAGAGTGTCGCCATGGGCAGTAATCCGTGGCCCACGTCTGCTTCCAAGCGAAAGATTGGGGACTCGGAATGCAACGGTGGGCTTGCTGAAGCTTTTGCCGCCGTCATTTGAACTGCAAACGAAAATATCTTCGCCGGAACCAAATACGGCATAGACCGTACCATCGGCGGAAACCGCCGCTTGAGGTTGTTTAGGGCCACTTGCGTCTCCCGTTGCGATTAAGACAGCTTCGTCAGGTCTGGCGAAGCTAATTGAGCCAAGAAACATTGTGCAAAGTAGTGCAAGTAAAAATCGAAACATAGCAATGTGCGGAACTGGGGGTTTAGTTTGGGAAAGTGATAAGCGATGAGTGTAGCACCTATTGTTGGATCCTGCAGAGCTGGACGCAATGATCCAGCGTGAGCATCACCCCACCCACTACTCCACACATCTTTGTAAGGCCAAGTTCCAAAGAAGGGAGAGCGAGGCTCCTGCCGAGCTGGGGGCACCACGGTTCGGCAGGAGCCTCACCCTCCCGAGTATCAAATTGCTTTGGGCAAAGTTGATAATGAAAACATGTTCAAAGGTGGCTTCTACCTCCAGAGAATGCATGCAAACAAATCCATTCAAGCTAGTCTCTGGCGAATGGGCGGTTGACCGTTCGCCGAGTTTAATAGCCTAGCCGTGTTAGCTTGCTAAATACCCCATTAGGTGGGAGGAATGTCCCCAACTTTTCTACCTGTATGGAGAGTGAAGTTGGTTTTTGAGGAGTTCCAAGTCCCACTCTATTTTCCGCCAATGTTTTGTTCAAGTTCTGTCGATGGCGAGAAAGTTACCTTGTTTACTCTCAGTTTTGATAGAGATTTCGAATGGCTAAGAACCCATCTTTCTGGTCCCGCCTAAATGTGCTTTCGTGGTTTGGGGCAGATCGTGAAACTCATCGTCGGGCGGATCGCAAGCGAACTCGGGTCGCAAGAAGAGTCCCCTTTGAATCGTTGGAAGAACGAGATTTGCTAACTGTGGTGGTAGATTTGACCACCACAAGTGTCTTTCAGGACGTGCCGGCCATTGTAATCCATGGGTCCGGGTTCGATCCGATCGTTGGGAATAATACCGTCGATTTCAATGACGGTGTCGGAACGGTTATCAGCGCGACCGACTCGGAATTGACGGTCGAATTTACAACTCCCCCGAGTGAAGCAGGAGTCTTAACTGCTGTCGTCAGCACTTTGACGGAGGATAGCGGATCGCCGGTTCAAGTTGCGACGGTCGTCCCAACCGTAACGGCCAGCACAGACGCGTTGTCAGCGAATGCTTCTTCGATTTTTATTTTTGGAACAGGTTTTGACACGCAGTTTGCCAATAACGTCGTCAGTTTTACGAATGGGGCCGCTGGAACGACAACAGCAGCGACCTCGACCCGACTCACTGTGTCGATAACGACCCCACCGACAGCGGCTGGTCCTATATCCGTACAAGTCGTCACCAATAGTGTTAGCAGCGGCGCTAATGTTCGAGTAGCTACGGTGGTCCCAGTCGTGACATCTAGTTCCGGGACCTTAGATGCCAACGCCACGACGATGACCATCAACGGCTTCGGGTTCAGCACGACTGCAGCCGATAACATCATCGATTTCGATGGCAAAGCTGTTGGCGTAGTCACTAATGCGACAGCAACGTCGCTGACAGTTAGCCTGACGACACCGCCGAAGGTAGCTGGCGATTTACTTGCGATTGTACGAACAAACGGTGTCAGTAGTTCTGGTGCCGTTCAAGTTGCGACGGTCAGGCCCGTAGCAACGGTAGCTACGACCAATTTAGCGGCCAACGCATCGACGATGACCATTGACGGTTTTGGCTTTGATACGATTGCTGGAAACAATACGGTTGCATTCAATAATGGTGCAGTTGGTACAGTGACGTTAGCGACCGCCACGAGACTTACTGTTGCTTTCTCGACGAAACCAACATCCGCCGGCGTGTTGAACGCGACCGTAACTACCAATGGTGTTGCCGGTGCACTAGCGCAGGTCCGTACGGTCACGCCTGTCGTAACGATTCGCACGATCAATGTAGCGGCCAACGCAACCTCTGTCGTTATTAATGGCTTTGGATTTGACTCAACCGCATTGAACAACACCGTTGTCTTCAATAACGATGCGACCGGAACCGTAGTCTCTGCTAGCCCGACATCGATCACCGTCGACTTTGACGTCAAGCCGACGGCAGCCGGAAGCCTAACAGCGACTGTGACCACCAACAGTTCAGCGAGTTCGAGTGTTCAGGTGGCCACTGTCATGCCCGTGATTACTGCTAGCACGGTGGATATGGCGGCAAATGTGGGCACCGTAGTCATCAATGGGTTCGGGTTTGCTACGGTCCCAGGCAACAATACAGTCGTGTTCAATAATGGAGCTGTTGGAACTGTTTCTAGCGGCGACAATACATCGCTGACGGTAACTTTTTCGGCAAGGCCAGCGACAGCGGGGCCGCTGACCGCAGTTGTAACCAGTAGTGGAATCGGAAGCGGCTCTGCGGTTCAGATCAAACGAATAACGCCCCTCATTACCAGTTCAACTACAAATCGCGGTGCGGATCAATCCACTCTTGTTATTAATGGTTTCGGTTTTAGTCCGGTCCTGGCGAACAATGTAGTGACCTTTGATAACTCGGCCGTTGGCTCAGTCACGGCTGCAACGCCGACTTCGATCACGGTTACCTATTCGACGAAACCAGTGACGGCTGGGGACTTGACGGCATCGATTTCAGTAAGCAGCATTAGCGGCGGCTCGGCAGTACAGGTAGCCACCATTACGCCGGTGGTGACGTCCAACGCTGGAAACATAGTTCCCGTCAATGCTAGTTTCGTCATCATAACGGGATATGGGTTTGATACGACTCTATTGAACAATTCTGTGGCGTTGGTGGGAGGCGCGGTGGGCACGGTAGCCGAAGCGACACCGACCTCACTAAAGGTCACGTTGACCACCAAGCCACCCAAGGCTGGATTGCTTCAAGCCACCGTTACCACCAACACACTGAGCAGCAATTCCAACGCGACGGTCGCATCCGTGGCGCCAGTGGTCTTAGCCAACACCGCCTCACGTGTTGCTGCAGATGCATCGACGGTGACAGTTGTGGGAATCGGTTTTGATACGACCTTTGCGAACAATGCGATTGTTTTCGACTCTGGGGCGGCGGGAACTGTGAGTGCTGCTACGGCGACAACTTTGACGGTTTCACTGACTTCCCAACCCTCTGCCGGCAACCTTAATGCCACGGTAACGACCAATGGAATCAGCAATGGCTCAAATGTGCGTGTCGGCACCGTTAGGCCGGTGATTTCGAGCAGCACGGCGAGTCTTGCGGCGACGGCAAATACCATTACCATCCAGGGTCGTGGCTTCAGCACGACTGTAGCGAACAACACGGTGGTTTTCAATAACGGTGCCGAAGGCGTCGTAACAGCAGCTACAGCCACGGAGTTGACCGTGGCGTTCCTTGCAAATAAAAAACCAACTTCGGCAGGTATCCTTACCGCACTGGTGACATCCAACGGGGTGAGCAGCAACTCGGCAATTCAAGTCGCAACGGTAGCACCAGTGATCACCAGTCGCATTTCGAACCTATCTCCCGATGCGACCAGCGTGACCATAAGTGGATTTGGTTTCGCATCCACTTCGCTGGGCAATACAGTCACTTTCAACAATGATGCAGAAGGAACCGTTTCCAGTGCCAGCGCAACGTCCATCACTGTACTCTTCTCTAAAAAACCCAAAGCCGCTGGAAGCTTGACCGCGACGGTGACGTCAAACGGAATCGCTGGCGTTGCCAGCAATGTTCAAGTTGCATCGGTGATCCCATTGATTCTGCCGAACGCGAGCTACACGCTTGGAATCAACGCCGCAACCTTGACCATTTACGGATTGGGATTTGACTCTGTGACGCCAGCAAACAACATCGTCTTGTTTGAGAACGGAGCGATTGGTACTGTCTCTGCCGCGACGGGGACGAGTTTGACAGTAGATATTGATACCGCGCCGACCGCGGGCGGCAATATGAACGCGTTCGTCACCACGAACGGTATCGGTAGTGGTGCTGCGGTTCAAGTTGCGAAGATTGCACCGATTCTGGCTGCGGTCACAACGAATCTTGGCATAACGGAAACGGAATTGACGATAACGGGATCGGGTTTTGATACGACGGCTGGCAACAACAGCGTTACCTTTAGCAATGGAGCTGTTGGATCAGTCAGCGCGTCTACAGCAACTTCGTTGACGGTGACACTTTCTACACAGCCAACTAGCGTGGGTGCAATCACTGCGGTGGTTTCGACCAATGGAGTCAGTAGCGGAACTCCGGTTCAAGTTGCTACTCTCATTCCGGTAATCACAAGTAGTACAGCTTCATTGGCTGCGAACACAGCGACGCTAACCATCAATGGATTTGGATTTAGCACCAACGCCTCGGAGAACATCGTTTCCTTCAACAATGGAGCGGTTGGCACCGTAACCTCCTCGACCGCGACTACATTGTCTGTTACCTTCACAACCAATGCCACATCGGTCGGTGCACTGAATGCAACTGTCACAACCAATGCACGTGCTAGCGTAAGCGCTCAAGTTGCCGATGTGATTCCTGCAGTGACATTGAGTACCGAATCACTCGGGGCCAGTTCCGGTTCTATCATTATTCGAGGCTTCGGCTTCAGCTCTACGGCAACGGACAACACAGTCGTGTTCAACAACGGAGCTGTTGGTACTGTTGATTCCGCAACAGCGACTTCACTCACGGTCTCGTTTACGACCAAGCCGATTGGTGTTGGTAGCCTAACAGCCATTGTGACTACGGGTGGAAATGCGAGCGGATCTGCGGTTCAGGTTGCAACGGTCAAACCCTCGGTCACCAACATTACAACTGGTTTGGCGGCAACCTCAGGCACCGTAATCATCGCTGGATTTGGCTTCAGTACAACGACAAGCGATAATACCGTCGTATTCAACAACGGTGCTGAGGGGACAGTCACGGCCGCTACGGCCACCGAACTGACAGTGACTTTCACTACTAACAAAAAGCCAGAAACGGCTGGTAGCTTGACGGCTATCGTTACAACAAGCAGTCATAGCAGTGGTGGAGAAGTCCAAGTCGCTACCGTCACTCCGGTGGCCACGGTAAACACAGCCAATCTTGCAGCGGATGCTTCAAGCCTCGTGATTAACGGGTTCGGTTTTGATCTAACCCCGTCCCGCAATACCGTGGAGTTTAACAACGACGCAATCGGAACCGTATCTGCCTCAACCGCGACTACATTGACTGTCGCTTTCACAACCAAGCCGCGTACTGGCGGTAGCCTGACCGTCACCACTCGCACCAATGGCGTAGCGAGTGGGACGACACCTCAGGTTGCCACCGTGGTCCCGGTCGTCGTTGCGAACTCATCGCTCAATCTCTCGGCCAATGCGACAACTCTTGTGATCAATGGCTCCGGCTTTGATCCAGTCGAGGCTAACAATCTAGTCGAATTCAATAACGGAGCCGTTGGGACCGTTACCGATGCAACTCCCACCGCTTTGACCGTAACCTTTGACACCAAACCTACTTCGGCAGGAGGTCTTACCGCGATCGTAACCACAAACGGAGCGGCTAGCGGTTCTGCAGTTCTAGTCGCGAAGGTCGCCCCCGTGATTACATCGGCTTCGACCACTTTAGCAGCCAACGCTGCTACGGTTACGATTGCCGGCTTCGGCTTCGACACGGTTTTGGCAAACAACACAGTCGTGCTCAGCAACGGTGCCGAGGGTACCGTCACGGCTGCCACCACGACTCAGCTGACGGTTACCTTTGCTGACGCCAAGCAACCTAGCGTTGGTAATCTGACCGCTATCGTCACCAGCAACACCGTCTCCAGTGGCACTGCGATTCAGATCGCATCCGTGATCCCCGTTGTCACCAGTAGTACGGCAAACCTCGGAATTAGCGCGTCCACCATCGAAATAAATGGCTTTGGATTTGATACAACCGCATCTCGAAACGTCGTGACATTCAACAATGGAGCAGAAGGAAGCGTCACGACAGCGACGGCCACGCGTCTTACGGTAACCTATACGACCAAACCAACATCCGTTGGAAGTTTGACAGCATCCGTAACGACGAACTCCATTTCGAGTGGTACAAGCCTGCAAGTCGCAACGATCATCCCTGTGATTACGAGCAGCACCGCCAACGCCGGCGTCAACGATACGACGATGACAATCAATGGCTTTGGATTCGATTCCGCCACCCCCGCAAACAATGTCGTGACACTGAGCAGCGGTACTGGCACCGTCACAGCCGCCTCAACAACCTCTCTCACGGTGACATTTGGCACCAAGCCAACTGCGGGCAACCTCAGGGCATCGGTTGCCACCAATACGTTGAGCAGTGGCTCGTCAGTTCAAGTTGCCACGGTCAAGCCTATCATCACTAGTAGCACGGCGAGTATGAACGCAAATGCCACTACAGTGACCATCGCCGGTTTTGGATTTGACACGATACTTGCTAATAACACCGTTGTCTTTAACAGTGGTGCTGAAGGAACCGTAACAGCAGCAACCGCCACATTGCTTACCGTAACCTTTGCTGACGGCAAGAAGCCAGCAGCGGGTAGCTTAACAGCCCAAGTCACGACCAACTCCATTTCCAGCGGCACCGCGGTCCAGGTTGCATCCACAGTTCCATTGGTCACCGCTAGCACTGCTAATGTCGGAATCGATTCGTCGACCCTTGAGATCAATGGTATCGGGTTCGACGCTATCGCTTCCCGGAATGTAGTCGCATTCAATAATGGCGCCATTGGAGCTGTAACCAATGCCACGGCAACTCGGCTTACCGTGGCGTTCAGCACCAAGCCTACCTCGATAGGAAGCCTGACCGCAACCGTGACCACAAACTCGGTTGCCAGTGCATCTTCCGTACAAGTCGCCAACATGATTGGTGTGATCACCAGCAGTACGGCCAACCGGGGTGGCGACGAGACGACGTTAACCATCAATGGCTTTGGCTTTAACACGACAGCAGGCAATAACTTAGTCACCTTGAGCAGCGGTGCCGTTGGAACTGTGACAAACGCAACAACCACAGCGCTAACTGTATCACTCTCGACACGTCCAAAGGCAGGCAACCTAACCGCCATCGTGGTCACCCAAGGAGTCAGCAGTGGAACAGCTGTTCAAGTAGCAACCATCAAGCCTGTTGTGACCAGCAGCGTCTCCAATCTGGCTTTCAACTCAGAAAATGTCACCATCAACGGTTTCGGTTTTGATACGGTCTTAGCCAACAATACCGTTTCATTTAATCTGGGTGCAGTTGGCAACGTCACCAGTGCGACCGCAACTTCGCTCACGGTCCGATTTACAACGAGGCCAACTTCGCTCGGCAATTTAACGGCAGTTGTTACTACCAATTCGGTGACCAGCGGCAGCGCACTGGCGGTTGCAAAGGTCGTTCCTGTCGTGACAAGTAGTACAGCCAACTTAGCGCTTACTGCTGCGACGTTGACCATCAACGGGTTTGGCTTTGACTCTGCGACCCCCGGCAACAACACTGTAGCGTTCAATAATGATGTCACTGGCACCGTAACCGCTGCAACAGCAACTGCCTTGACCGTTACCTTCTCCGGAGTGCTTCCGGCCGGCAATCTCACGGCGATTGTCACTCGAGCTGGAGTTAGCAGTGGAACCGCTGTTCAAGTTGCCTCGCTCAAGCCAACGGTAACGATCGGCACAACGGAATTGTTAGCAAGTCTTACCTCGCTGACCATTGCGGGCACCGGCTTTAGCACTACCCTAGCGAACAATACAGTCGTGTTCAGCAATGGTGCAATTGGAACGGTAACCAATGCAACTTCGACCGCCCTCACCGTTTCCATTTCGACAAAACCAACCGCAGGTAATCTTACTGCGGTCGTGACCACGAATGGTGTCAGCAGCGGAACTGCAGTGCAGGTCGCAGTCATCAATCCCGTGGTTACAACGAGTACTATCGGTCTGGCACTCAATGGAACAAGTCTCGTCATCAATGGGTTCGGTTTCAGTACTGTTCTATCCGAAAACACCGTTGCGCTCAGCGGTGGTGCAATCGGTGCGGTGACCGCTGCTACGACTACCTCACTTACACTCAATCTAACCACGAGGGCAACAGTCGTCGGCAGTCTGACCGCACGCGTTACGACCAAGACTCGATTAAGCGAAGCTGGCGTTCAAGTTGCACAACTAATAGCTAATGTAACAGCGCCGACGGTTACTTTAAACACTTCCGCGACTCAAGCTGCCGATGCCTCGACCGTCACGATTGCAGGAACGAACTTCAGTACCACGATTGCGAATAACCTCGTTAAGTTTAGCAGTGGGGCGATCGGAACTGTTACGGCAGCAACCGCGACTTCGCTAACCGTTACGTTCTCAACAAAACCAAAGGCTGGAGTCCTCACCGCAATCGTCACTTCAAGTGGTGCTCTAAGCGGTACGGCAGTGCAAGTCGCTTCGGTAACACCCGTTGTGACCGCCACCACAACAAACCGGTCCGCTTCTGAAAGCACACTAACAATAACGGGCATCGGCTTCGACACGACGGCAGGCAACAACACTGTCACGTTAAGCAATGGCGCAGCCGGCACGGTTTCTGCTGCAACGGCGACGACTCTTACCGTAACGCTCGGTACTAAACCTACCAGTGTCGGAAATATAACGGCAGTGGTCACGACAAATACCAAATCGAGTGGCTCACCAGTGCAAGTCGCTAGCATACTGCCAAGTGTGACTCTCAACACGGCGACGCTAGCGAGCAATGCAACGAGTATTACTATCAATGGATTCGCGTTCGATACCACTGCTTTGAACAACACCGTGACGTTTAACAACGGTGCTGTCGGAACGGTAACAGCGGCCACTGCGACTACGCTTACGGTGAGAATCGACACGAGCCCGACTTCCCTAGGGAATTTAACTGCGACAGTTGTAAACAATTCAATGTCGAGCGGTACAGCAGTACAAGTTGCAACCGTTCGGCCTGTGGTTACAAGCGGTTCATCCAACCAAGGTGGTGATGTATCGACCATAACCATCGCAGGTGATGGCTTCGACACGAACGCTGCAAATAATTCCGTAGTATTTAGCAGCGGCGCAGTCGGCACGGTAACCTCGGCGACTGCAACTTCCCTCTCGGTTTCGTTTACTACGAAGCCTGCAGCCGGAAGTTTGACGGCTCAAGTTACGACCAATAGCGTGACGAATGGTGCGGCAGTTCAAGTTGCGAATGTGGTACCCGTTATCACCAGCAGCACGACAAGTATTTCGCCCAACGCGTCCTCAATCACGATCAATGGATTTGGTTTTGACACAACTGCCACTCGAAACGTTGTGACCTTGAGCAACGGTGCCACCGGAACTGTTTCCACTGCGACAAGTACAAGCCTGACAGTAACCTTTGTCACCAAGCCGACCTCTGTTGGGAACTTGACGGCTCAAGTAGCGACCAACAGCGTGAGCAATGGTTCTGCGATTCAAATTGCCACCGTGGTTCCGACCATCACCAGCAGCACAGCGATCGTGACCGCGACACAGGATGCCATCACCATCGCCGGTTTTGGCTTTAGCGCGACTGCAGCCAATAACGCCATCACCTTCAATCTAGGAGCTGTTGGACGTATCACCGCAGCAACGGCCACTCAGCTTTCGGTCTCGTTCACAACAAGACCCACCTCGTTGGGAAATCTAACAGCGGTTGTGACGACGAATTCGGTAAGTAGCGGATCTCCGGTGCAGGTAGGTGGCGTTCGTCCTACGGTAACCGCTGGCACCGCAAGCCTCGCATTGACCGCAACCACGTTGGTTATTGCCGGAACGCGATTTGATACGACGGCAGCAAACAATACCGTTGTTTTCAATAACGGTGCAATCGGCACGGTAACTTCCGCGACGGCTACTGCGTTGACGGTAACGTTCTCCACGCGAGCTTCCGCTGGTAACCTAAATGCGGTAGTCACCACCAACGGCATTAGTTCGGAAACGCCGGTGCAGGTGGCTACCATCGCTCCAGTGGTAACGCTGAGTACCACAAGTCAAACGATTACGGCAACAACAGTCACAATCGCGGGTTCGGGCTTCGATACAACACTCGCGCGTAATACGGTAGTGTTCAGCAGTGGTATGGGTACGGTTACAAGTGCAACTTCCACTTCTTTGACGGTGACGTTCTCCACGAGACCGGTCGTGGCTGGCAACTTAACTGCGGTTGTTACCGTCAACGGTGCATCAAGCGGGGCCGCTGTTCAGGTGGCTAGAATCAGCCCTATCGTTACATCAAGCACGGCAAGTCTTTCTGCAGGTGCCGCCAGTGTGGTGATTAATGGAGTTGGGTTTGATACGAATTTTGCAAGGAATACTGTCGTCTTCAACAACGGTGCCGTCGGAACGGTAACCGCGGCTACTGCCACATCGCTTACCGTACGAATCGATACGAAACCAACAACGGTCGGAAGCCTAACCGCCGTGGTAACAACCAACTCCGTTTCGAGCGGCAGTGCTGTCCAGGTTGCAAACGTTATCCCTTCAGTGACCTCAAGCACAGCGGCAATGACTTTGTCCACAACCACTCTCACGATTCGCGGGTTCGGATTCAGTACAACGCCTGGAAACAATACGGTCGTATTTAACAATGGAGCAGTCGGAATTGTCACCGCTGCGACTGCGACACAATTGACCGTATCCATTACGACTCCGCCAACAGCAGGAAACCTGACCGCCGTTGTCACAACGAATAGTTTGAGCAGCGGTGATGCAGTTCAAGTTGCAACTCTAGCTCCGACGGTTACGGTTTCCACGTCTAATTTGGCCGCAGACTCAAGCACGGTTACCATCGCTGGTACAGGCTTCGATACAACCGCATTGAACAATCGCGTAGTTTTCAACAATGGTGCAGTGGGTACCGTCACCAACGCAACATCCACCGCCTTGACGGTGACCTTCTCCTCGCGTCCAAGTGCAGGCAACCTGACAGCGATCGTAACAACCAACGGTGCCAGCAACCCAACCGCGATCCAAGTTGCTGCGGTTAAGCCAATGGTGACCGCTAGCACGACGAATCTTGCCCGTACCGCTGCCACAATCGTGATCAATGGTTTCGGTTTTAGTACTACGCTTTCCAGTAACACGATCGTGTTCAACAACGGCGCAATAGGAACCGTCACCGCGGCTACCGGAACACGACTCACGGTAACGTTCTCCACCAAGACGACCATCACCGGCAGCTTGACTGCAGTGATCACCTCCAACGGGGTTAGCAGTGGTACAGCTGTTCAAGTTGCCAACATGACCTAGCTTTCAAACGATTCTAGACCAATTCGACTAAAGCGTCGAAGCTTGGGTTGCTGGCGGTTAGGACATTTTCACAGCCAAGTTCATGCAGACGGGCTGTTATCCCAGGGGAAAGACTTAGCCATTTTTGCTTACGACTCACTTCTCCTAACAAAGCAACGACATGACTTGCCATGTTTCGGCTCGTTGCTGTTATCGCGTCCACCTCGCCTGCCTCGATCGCTCTCAGAGCACTTGAAGGCAGCGAGACCACAGGTATTTGACGGTAGATATTCAGGCTCGTAATCGCAGCGCCCGCCCCTTCGAGTCGCGTCATGGCGGAGGTTTCACCATCTGCGTTTCTCACGAATAGGAATTGTTGGCCGTTGCACTGGTGAATGAGCAATTCCGCCAAGGATTCTGCTCCAGCGACTTGCGGAACCATGTCACAATTTAGCGAGTACTTCGCAATCGCTGCCGCTGTCCCCGATCCAACTGCAGCTAGCTTGGAACGATAAAGGCTCCGGCCATCTTTTCCGATCGTTCGCAGTCTTTCAAAAAAACCGTCAACTCCAAAGACACTGCTGAATACAATCCAATCAAAACGATCCAGCTCTCTAAGCGTGGCGTCTACCGCTTGCCATTCGACGGGTGGTTCGATCCTCATGACTGGGTACTGGAGGACCTCGGCTCCCTGTTCAGCAAACTTCTTACTGAGCGTATTGGCGGTGTATTCTGGACTGGTCACCCAAACTTTCTTTCCAAACCAGGGCCGAGTAGAAAACCAATCCATGGTTTTCGCTAATTGGATGACCTCGCCAACGATACTGATGATAGGTGGTCGCAATCCAGGCATCGATGCAATCGTAGCGGCGATCGTGCCAAGTTCACATCGAATCACTTGCTGATTTGCCCATGAGCAGCGTCGTACGATAGCGACCGGAGTCGAAGCCGGCTTGCCAGCTTCGATCAGCTTGCCGCTCCAGTGCGCTGCGGTTGTTACACCCATATACAGTACGAGAGTGCCTGGGAATTTCGCCAACGCACCCCAATCAAGCGACTCCTCCGCATCTTCGCTTCCGTCTGCGGGCTGCAGTCGGCCGGTGATCAACGCGACTGCAGATGACCAGTCCCGATGAGTTAGTGGGATACCAGCATAGGCGCTGACCGCCAAGGCTGCCGTAATGCCTGGAACAATTTCGTACGGGATCCCCTCCTCGATCAGCCGATCAACTTCTTCGGCCGTTCTCGCAAAAACTGCAGTGTCCCCGCCTTTAAGCCTAGCTACCGACTTGCCCATCTTGGCAAGTCGTATGACCTCATTATCGATCTGGGATTGGCTCCACATTCCGCCATGGCCATGTTTGCCAACACAGATCTTTTCGGCTTGCGGCGACGCGTATCTAAGTAACGCTTCGTTAGCCAGTCCATCGTGCAATATTGCATCGGCACGACCAATCAACTCAGCCCCTCGGACTGTAATAAGACCAGGATCGCCAGGCCCAGCTCCGATCAGATAAACCTTGCCAAGTCGCATAGAATTCATGATTTTGCGCCGCTTGGATTCATGGCTTGGTGCGTGCCGATAACAAGCTGTCGATGCTTGTCCAACCAAAATCGAACCTCAGGCAACGAAATCGAGATGTTACGAAGCAGGTCTGTTGGGACAGCGTTGGTCGCCAACACATGGGCGATGTTAGGCAATTCCTCTAAGTTATTCCAAAACTCGGAAGTTACTTTTGAGTCTTGCATATCCAACATGGTCACGTTTGGAAACTGACTCAAAACATCCAGAAAACTCTCTGAGATTGAGAGTTGCCTCGCTATGACGATTCGAATAGTTATCTTCCTCGAGCTAGGAAGTTTAGTCAAACTAGTCGTCAATCCTTCGACTTCAGGCTGAGTAAGAAATAATGCATCTCTCACATTGCAAGGCGATACTAACAAAAAATCTCCTTGATCGACGACATTCAGCGGAACCCATTGCTGCTTCTTGACGCTCATCAATACGGAGATCAAAAAGAGATAGGCCAGTAGCATTAAACCTAATGCTACCTGATGTACGCCTTCCTCGAAATTGCGACCACCTGAAATGAGAATTGAACCGGAAGCGGCCATTGCGATCACGGTTGTTACTACCGCAAGTGCGATAGCAACCTTGGTAATCGTAATGACGAAGCGCTTTCGTTTTCGCATAGGTGCTAAGCTTCAGCTAGTTTGCGAAGTACCGTTGGGAGGATACCACCATTGCGATAGTAATCGATTTCGACTGGCGTATCGATACGAACCAATGCATCAAAGGCTTGCTTCGTGCCATCGGGACGTGTTGCGACGACAGAGACTAGACTACGAGGTTGGAGAGCATCGCTCAATGATGGAATATCGATCGTTTCTTCACCGGTTAGACCAAGGCTTTGAATGGATTGACCATCGAGGAATTGCAATGGTAGTACTCCCATACCGACAAGATTGCTTCGGTGAATTCGTTCATAGGATGTCGCAATCACGGCCCGAATACCGAGCAGCAGTGTTCCCTTTGCTGCCCAATCACGCGAGGAACCAGTTCCATACTCCGCACCAGCCAGAATCACGAGCGGCGTTCCACTCGCTTGATATTTGATCGAAGCGTCGTAGATACTCATTTGTTCGCCAGTCGGCAAATACTTGGTGATGCCACCCTCGACGCCAGGAGTCATTGCATTGCGAATGCGGATATTGGCAAACGTTCCTCGCACCATGACTCGGTCGTTGCCACGTCGGGCACCGTAGCTATTAAAGTCCCGAGCATGGACACCGTTCGCAACCAAGAAACGTCCCGCTGGCCCATCTTTGGCGATCGACCCGGCTGGTGAAATATGGTCTGTGGTCACTGAGTCGCCAAGCACGGCCAGGACGCTTGCCCCTTGAATCGGCGTAATGGTTCCCTCCTTGGTGGTGATCCCCTCCAAAAACGGTGGAAGCTGGATATAGGTGCTCTTTTCATCCCACTTGTAGAGTTCGCCTGGAGTGATTGGAATTGCATTCCACGTTTCATTCGAAGTGAACGCGCTCGAATACAAATTCACAAACATCTCAGGCTGGACACTTTCCTGAATCGTCTTTTCGATCTCTTCTTGGGTTGGCCAAATCTCTTGAAAGAAAACTGGCTTACCATTCTCGTCGTGCCCGATGGGCTCTGTTTCGAAATCAATATCTACTGTTCCAGCAATCGCATAGGCGACGACCAATGCAGGACTTGCTAGGTAATTCGCTCGGGTGTGAGGATTGACCCGTCCCTCGAAATTACGGTTGCCGCTCAGCACGGCTGCCGCAACCAAATTACCTTCGTTGATCGCGTCGGAAACAGGTTCGGGCAACGGACCACTATTGCCAATGCAAGTGGTGCATCCATATCCGACAACATGGAAGCCAAGTTTCTGCAAGGGACTCAAAACACCTGCCTTGTCCAAATAATCGGTCACAACGCGAGAGCCGGGAGCCAAGCTCGTTTTGACAAAGGACTTCACCGTAAGCCCGCGTGCAACAGCCTTCTTAGCCAATAGGCCAGCTCCGAGCATGACCGACGGATTGCTCGTGTTGGTGCAGGATGTGATCGCAGCGATCACGACCGAACCATGCGAAATCTTTGCGCTCTGACCGTCGTGAACGGTCGCAGAAGATGACAATTGCTCGTTGGATAGCCCGAAACCCCGTTCCGCGATTGGGGCTGAGAGGGCTTTCGAAAAGGAGGACTTGAGCGACTTCAGAGCAACGCGATCCTGAGGTCGTTTTGGACCTGCCAGAGAGGGCTCGACACTGCTGAGATCCAGAGTCAAAACCTTCGTGTAGTTGAGGTCTGGACTGCCGTCTGTTCTGAAAAGACCTTGCTCTTTGCAGTATCGTTCTACAAGCTCGACCTCGTCGGCAGTGCGCCCCGTACGTCGCATGTAGACGAGTGTCTCATCATCAACCGGGAAGAAGCCCATGGTCGCGCCATATTCTGGAGCCATGTTGGCAATGGTTGCTCTATCGGCGAGCGACATTCGTGAAACACCTTCGCCAAAGAACTCGACGAACTTGTTCACAACCCCTTCCTTTCGCAAGATCTCGGTCACACGAAGGACGAGATCCGTTGCGGTCGCACCCGCTGACAACTTACCTAGCAATTTCATACCTACGACTTCCGGCATCAGCATGTAAAGCGGTTGTCCAAGCATCGTCGCTTCTGCTTCGATGCCGCCAACGCCCCAACCAAGTACACCTAGACCATTGATCATGGTGGTGTGAGAATCGGTTCCAACCAACGTGTCCGGGTAAGCGACTGCGCCCGCATGGTCCTTGCCCGTAAAGACCACTTTTGCGAGATACTCCAAGTTGACTTGGTGGACGATACCTGTGTTCGGCGGAACGACGCGGAAGTTATTGAAAGCTTGCTGACCCCACCGCAGGAATTCGTAGCGCTCCTTGTTTCGCTCAAACTCCACTTCAACGTTCTTGGAAAGCGAGTCGGCGGCACCAAAATAATCGACTTGTACGGAGTGATCGATGACGAGATCGACTGGAATCAAGGGATTGATCTTCTTCGGGTCGCCGCCGAGCGTTTTCATGCCGTCGCGCATGGCTGCAAGGTCGACCACTGCAGGTACGCCTGTGAAGTCCTGGAGGACTACGCGGGCTGCTTTGAAAGGAACCTCGAGCTCAGCTGGCTTGACTGCGTTCCACTTTGCCAAATTCACCACATCCGCTTCGGCCACTTGGTAGCCATCGCAGTTTCTCAAAACGGCTTCTAGGAGTACACGAATGGAGAAGGGCAACTTTGAGACTGGAGCAATTCCGTCTTTTTCGAGTTTGGCGAGTCGGTAGATTCCAAGCTGGCCTTGGGGGGCACGAAAGGTGTCGCGTGAGCCAAACGGGTCGGTCAGTCTCTTTGGAGTTGTCATAGCAGGCACTGGAGGAAAGTGAGGGGAAGGTGATTTCGGTAGGCTATTGTAGCTTGGTCAGTCAAAAGAAAAACGGCCCGTACAAGTTACCTCGCACGGGCCGTTTTAGATTTATCGAAGTTCTTGGCCTATTTTGGTCACGGACAGGGTCCGATGCCTAGCAGGCCCGAACCAATTACTTGCATCCGCAGGCTGAAGCGGCTGGTGCAGGAGCTGCACAACCACAACCGGACGAAGCAGCTGCAGCTGCACATCCGCCGCTAACGGAAGCTGCCGAACCCGAAACAGGAACGGTAACGGTTTGTGGAACCATTTTGCAGACGGTAACAGCAACTTCTTCGGTAACTGTGTAAGGAACGCAGACGTTGTAGGTGTCTGTCTTCTCTTCTTTAACAGTGTCGTAGACAGTCACGTTGTACGTGCTGGTCTTTTGTTCTGGAACCATAACCGTTGTGACAACGTCCTTGGTCATCGTTTCTGGAACGCTTGTGACGACAGTCTTCATACGTGTGCGTGTTTCTGGTGTGCAGACAGTTTTGCTCACGGTACGAGTCATTTGCTTCTGAACAACGCTGGGAACCTTAACAGTTCGTGTTCGTTCTTCGGTGTTCATAACCGTCTTGGAAACGGGTCGTGTTCGTGTTTCCATTTCGCTTACTGTCTTATTGACAGTTCGCGTGCGAGTTTCCGTGTTCATAACAGTCTTGCTAACGGTTCGTTGGCGAGTTTCTGCTTTCATTTGGCACTGCTTAACCGTTCGTGTCCGAGCTTCGGTAACGTAGTTGACCTTGTTCACGGTTCGTGTCTTGGTCTCGGTAGTCATGCTGCACTTCTTGACCGTTCGCATCTTGGTCTCAGTCGTGTAGCCAACCTTCTTGACCGTGCTTTGACGAACTTCGTCACGGCATAGCGAAACGGTGTAGGTGTAAGGCTCGTCAACCATTTGGCTTTGCATGGTTGTTACTGGCACTTCTTCTGTCACAACGTTTGGAACCCAAACCTTCTTGCAAACCGTTCGTGTCGCAGGAGCTGGAGCAGTAGCACAACCGCAACCAGCGGCTGGGGCTGCACAACCGCATGCAGGAGCAGCAGGTGCTGCACATCCACAACCGGACGATGCTGCAGGAGCTGCACAACCGCAACCGGAGGAAGCAGCAACGCCACATCCGCTTGCAACTGCAACTTCTTCAGTCACTGTTTGGTAGGAGCCGAGATCCTTGGTTACGGTCCGTGTGCTTTGTACTGGGAACGAACGGCAAACCTTGCGGCTGCCGGTTCGTTGTTCGGTGTAAGGCACTTTGACAGTGGTCGAAACGACTTCGTCTGTGTAAACAGGAACTTGAACGGTGTAAGGAACTTGTTCGTCTGTGTAAACAGGAACTTGAACCGTGTAAGCTACTTGTTCTTGTGTTGTTACAGGCACAGTTACGTTGTAGGTCTGAACGACATCGACGTAGTGTGGAACTTGAACGGTGTAGTCAACGGTTTCATTGACAGTCGTTGGAACTTGAACCGTGTAGGTCTGCACTTCAGGAACAGTCTTGCAAACCGAAACTTGATAGGTTTGTTGCTCTGTAACGGTGGATGGGACTTGAACTTTGTACGTCTCGACCTTGTCGGTGTAGATTGTTTCGTTGACAGTGTAGGGAACTTCTTCCGTTACCGTCTTGGCAACATTGACTTGGTACGACTCTTCGACTTGACTCGAAACCGACTTGTTCACTGTGTAAGTGACTTGTTTGGTTTCTTGCTTGGGAACCATCACGGTTGTCGTGCTGGTCTTGGTCTCGGTACGTGGAACTTGTTTGGTAACGGTGTAAGTACGAGTGCGAGCTTCCATCTTGGTCGCTGTCTTGTTGACAGTTCGCATCTCGGTAACTTGCGTTGGGACCATGATGGTCTTTTCAACGTAGCTAACTTGTGGGGCTGCACAACCACAGCCAGCGTCTGCACTGGCAGCTACGGCTGGAGCCGCGCTGCAACCGCAATCACCTGCAAAAACATTACCGGCCCCAAACAACATTGTGGCCAGCCCTAGGGCAAATCCTGGGCGAAACTTCATTGTAGTCTCCTCGACGAAAAAAAATTGGCCACACGGCCAGGTAAAACATCACTTACTTAACCCGCCACAAACAAGATGGGGAGGGATGTAATTCACTGTTGCTGATCTAAGCAAGAAGGGATGTTGGATGGGTGGTAGCAACCATCAACGGGAGAAATTCATTCGCTCCCAAACCGCTTCTTGTGACCACGAGTTTAGCCAAGTGAAGCCATTAGGGAAGATCGTCAGGGATATTTTCTCTGATTTTCCTATTTTTCCTAAACGAACCAGCTCCCCCAGACAGATTAGTTCAGTGAGGAGGTATATGCCACATCGATAGATACGTAGTCCCCACATAGACGACGTTATCTATGAGGTCAAATAATCAAAGCAAACGTCATATAACAGCTACTTATTTTTCGCGCGCAACGGGCTGGATTTCAACCGTCAAGGGTTTTCCGTCTCTTAAGAAGCGAATGGGATAAGCCCTGTCCGCTGGAAGTTGCTCAACCAAGCTCTTAAAATCTGCAGGCGTAAACACTTTCTGCCCCGCCAATTCGAGAATGACGTCCCCGATCTCCATTCCCGCTTTGGTCGCAGGCGAGTCCGCGACCATCTTGGTAAGCTGCACACCGCCGCGAACCGGAATCTTGAGCTCCTCAGCGATGTACTGTGGAATGACCTCGACTGTCAGACCTAGCCTAGCCCGTCGAACCTTTCCGAATTCAATTAGTTCCTTGGAGATCCACTGAACCCTTCGCATCGGAATCGCGAAACCGATTCCTTGAAATTGACCGCTCGTCGTTGGAATAGCTGTGTTGATCCCCACGAGAGCACCGTCCAAGTCAAGTAACGCTCCCCCCGAATTGCCCGGATTGATCGTCGCATCGGTTTGCAAAAGTTGCCCCTCCAGCAAACCGCGAATCGTTCTGCCCTTGCTGCTGATAATACCCACGCTAACTGTTTGGTCCAAAGCAAATGGGCTGCCTATGGTCATCACCCAGTCTCCAATCACTAACGCATCCGAATCTCCAATCGCCGCAGCTACCAGCGGCTCCTTGCTCGCAATGCGAAAGACGGCAATGTCGCTCGATGGATCGGACAACACATCCTTTCCAATCATCTCCCGGCCATCCGCAAGCTTGACCCGTATCCCCTTGGAACCCTTGATCACATGGTGGTTCGTGACGCACAGACCATCGGCAGAAATGATCACTCCAGAACCTATATTGAAGGCCGAAGAATCTTCCTCCAGTAAATCCAATTCATCGAGTGTCTCATCCACATCCCCACGCTTTGCGAGCACAGTGACGACGCTCGGCATCATTTTGGCGGAAGCAGATTGGAATGCATACGCCAAGCCACGAGCCTGATCCTTTGCCGTGCCCAATCTCGCCGCATCGGAAACCTCTTGAGCCAATAGAATGCCATATCCAAACGGAAAAGCGAAAATGCATGCAACGATGCGAAAGACCAATCGATGACTTATGCAAAAAAACATTATTTGATTACCTATTCCTAACACCGAATTTGTCACCCCAATACCAAGGGTAGCTGCGACCAATCGGTTATCATACCATTTGTGGGTCGCCACCCATTGGAACCAGTCATTTTACTCCATTCACGCAGCTTTGGTTGACGCAAACATGATTCCCGCCGTTGTCATTGCAAACAAACGAGATCGTCGCCCACTCTCGACCGACGAAATCAATTTCATGATCGATGGGTTTGCCCGCGGGTCCATCCCCGACTACCAAATGTCCGCTCTCGCGATGGCCATCTATCTGAATGGAATGGGCGACCGAGAAATTTCGGACCTCACCGATGCCATGATCGCCAGCGGATCGAAATTGCAGCAAGCCGGAGACTCACCACGCGTCGACAAACACTCCACCGGCGGACTGGGGGACAAGACCTCGCTGATCCTGGCGCCGCTATTGGCTTGCTGCGAATTGCACGTCCCCATGATCAGCGGCCGCGGCTTGGGCATCACGGGCGGAACCTTGGACAAACTCGAAGCGATCCATGGCTTCCGTACCAATCTGTCCGAAACCGAAATTCATCGCCAACTGGAACAAGTTGGATGTGTGATTACCGGCGCGACAGATACCTTAGTTCCGGCAGACAAAAAACTCTATGGACTCCGCGACGTCACTGCAACCGTCCCCTCGATCCCCTTGATCACCGCCAGCATCATGTCGAAGAAGATCGCAGAGTCGCTCGATGCTTTGGTATTGGATGTCAAGTTCGGGAGCGGTGCCTTTTTGGGTACCGAAAAACTTGCCGAAGAACTGGCCGCTTCGCTGATACGCATTGGCAAACTCGCAGGAGTCAATACAACAGCTTTGATTACCGACATGACACAACCTCTCGGCGATATGGTCGGCAATGCCTGCGAAGTTGAAGAGTCGATCGCGATCCTCCAAGGTGGCGGACCAGTCGATGTCCGTGAACTTACCATCGAACTCGCAGCCCGATTGCTTATCTGCACCCACCGTGAACAAAACCTCGATGACGCTCGAAACAGACTTGGCAAACTGCTGGACAACGGCGCAGCCATGGACCGATTCGAACGCATGGTGCAATCCCAAGGTGGCTCGCTTGCAACGGCTCGACATCTCGGCCGCAGCCAGACCTTTCTAGCCAAAACAACTGGATATTTAAATGCCATCGATGGCCAATTGCTCGGACAAGCAATCATCGCAATGGGAGGCGGTCGAATGGTCGCCGGTCAAGCCATCGATTTTTCAGTCGGTCTTCGTATGCACTGCAAAATCGGCGATGCGTTATCCGAAGGACAGCCCATCCTCGACGTCCTTTGCGACGATCAAGCCAAAGTGCAAACGGCCTTGCAATTGGTCGAACAAGCTATCTCGATTTCGGATGCGGAGCCAACTCGTCCCACACTTTGGAGAGATTTTTCGATCCAATAGCCACCTACGAAATCATCGACCGAATCGCCTACGGAATCGGGGAGTTGTCGTTGCCATCTGCGGTTTTCAGCAATTAGAGCTGTAATGTTGGCATCAGAAGCGTCATGATCTGCACGTAAGCCCTGCTGCGAAAATTTGATGTTGGTGATGAAGATTTTCATGACGGAGTTCTAAAGTGCCTTCGATGTCCCACCAACTCACCCCCCATCACTCCATCTCGATTTCGAAATCAGGAGTGAGTGGGACGACATGATACCCTGAATCTTCCTCCATTTTGAACTTCTGAAAACCTGCCTCGACTGCTGCGACCATCGATGCGGGCAATAGGGTAAGAAAGTCTTCGTAGGTAATGACAAAGCCTCGCTTGAGTGACTTGGAGACGACCATGACGACTTCCCTTTTGGACAACAAAGCAGCGACTTCAATTGGGTGCTTGTCGTGGATCAAAAAGCTGGAGGCTTCCTAAAGCACAAAACAGTAAACCCTTCTTCGATCTCTAGCACACTGAAATGCACGTCAGCCATGTTTAGCCGCCCAATCGAACTCGGGAATGGATTTGTATTTTTGTTGATGGCTAATCAGCCTCTTTGCCTTTAGCCATTTCACGTTGCATCTTTTTGGATGCCCTTTTGGAATCAAACCGCTCTGGATCGAACTTCCCCTCCAATCCAACATTCCATCGTGTTGTTCATGGTCGGGAGACTTTTTCCGAGGCGAGTTGGCGAGGATGGTCCTTGTTCGCGCCCGCAGGCAATGTGGTCAGAACAACACAAACCCGATCACGCTCTGGATCCGCCCAAGCGATCGTGCCTGTTGAGCCTGTATGGCCAAAGGTCTTACTCGAACTATGGGTAACAACATCGTTCATTCCGACATCTAGCCCTAAACCTCGCGACGCGAGTCCCTCCTGGTTGTGATTCCGAATCATGAGCTGAGCAACTTCAGGCCGGAAGATCCTACCCGTTGGATGCAAGAACTCTTCGAGAAAGCGCCCCACGTCTGACGCTGATGCTTGAGCGCCACCCCACGGGGCTCCGAGATTGCGCCAATAAGGACTGTTCCAATCCCAACCTTTCGAGTCCGGCGAGCCTCCTCCCGATTCGATCGCTCCAAATTCAACCTGACACGGCATCGTATCCTCTGGCTTCAATCGCCCCATCCCGAATGCCGTGTGCTGCATTCCAAGCGGTTGTAAAACAACCTTGTCTACGAACTCCTTGAACTCGACACCAGAGAGCCGTTGCGCGATCTCGGTAGCCAGCAAAATAGCCATGCTCGAGTACTCATATTGGGCACCCGGCTTAAAATGCAATGGTACTCGCATAATCCCTTTCACGAAATCCGCCAGCGGCGCGTGGCCCCTTCGCAAGTCCGCGTTTTCTGGCAGTTGATCGGGCAGGCCCGAAACATGAGTCAGCAGATGCCGGATGGTTACGCGATCTTTTCCATCCCCCTTGAATTCAGGGACATACTTCGTGACGAAATCGTCGAGACCAAACTTCTCTTGATCGAACAGAGTCATTACAGCTGCGACGGCGATCGGTTTGGTGATCGAGCCCAAAAGAAACGACGCATCTACCGTCGTAGCATCACCAAACGCCCGTTGGTAAAAATGATTTCCATCTCGAACATAGATGACCGCCGCACGCATTTGCCCGCTTGTCACCGCTCCCGATAGAACGGTGCCTGCTTCATTCCACGGATCGTCCAACATCGCAAACAAGGGCCTTGTCGCAAGAGTACCTATCGCACATCCTAAAAAGGCTCGGCGTTTCATTGTGTATTTCATTGACAAATCGATAAAGGAACTTGAAATGAACAGCCGCTCGCCAGACTAAAGTATACTACAAGCCGAAATTCGCGTCGTGCTCACCCGTTCTCAATTGAGTGAGCCCCCCTTCCTCCACCGAATAAAACAGGAACGCCATCTTGGTCAAATCCTTTTGCCTGCTTTTGCTTCTATGCATTTTGCCTTGCCGCGTTGCGATCTCGGCTGAACTCCCTAACATTGTTGTGATCTTCATTGATGACATGGGATATGCAGACATCGGTCCGTTTGGTGCCAAGTCCTATCCGACACCTAACTTGGATCGCATGGCTCGTGAAGGGCGAAGATTTACCGACTTTCACGTGTCCTCTGCGGTTTGCTCTGCGTCGCGAGCCGCGTTGCTTACTGGCTGCTATCACGAACGAGTTGGAATCTCAGGGGCTCTTGGACCAAACGCCAACATCGGACTTTCCCATTCCGAAATGACTCTGGCAGAAGTTTGCAAACAAAAGAATTACGCCACAACCTGCATCGGCAAATGGCACTTGGGACACCATCCAAAATTCCTGCCCACCAATCACGGATTCGATTCCTACTACGGCCTTCCTTATTCCAATGATATGTGGCCCAATCATCCCGAGGAACTCGCAAGGCGATCAGCGAACCCAGAGGCAAAGTCGGGCTATCCGCCACTCCCTCTCATTGAAAACACAACCATCATCGACGCAGATGTCACGGGCGAAGACCAAACGCAATTGACCACCAACTACACCGAACGAGCAGTAGATTTCATTCGAAAAAATCGCGAACAACCGTTCCTCGTCTACTTGCCCCACTCCATGGTCCACGTTCCTCTCTACGTCTCCGCCAAGTTCGCGGGTAAGAGCGGAGCAGGGCTCTTCGGCGATGTGGTTATGGAAGTCGATTGGTCCGTCGGCCAAATCTTAGACACGCTGAAAGAAGTCGGTGTCGACGAAAAGACGCTCGTTATATTCACTTCCGACAACGGCCCCTGGCTATCGTATGGCGATCACGCTGGCTCAGCAGGCCTGCACCGTGAAGGAAAGGGAACCGCTTGGGAGGGTGGCATTCGAGTTCCAACCCTCATGCGATGGCCTTCGAAGATTCCAGCTGGCACAACCTGCGACGAACTTGCATGTACCGTCGACATCGTGCCAACGGTCGCTTCGATTCTTGGAGCTGAGTTGCCGAAACACAAGATCGATGGGCACGATATCTTGCCACTGATGACTAGCCAAGCCGGAGCGGTGTCTCCACACGAGACGATGCCATGCTACTATGCCAACGACGAACTTCAAGCGATTCGCGATCCCATCTGGAAATTGGTCTTGCCACACCAGTATCGAACGTTGGCCAGCAGATCAGGTGGCACAGGCGGCATCCCAGCCAAATACGAGACAAGAAAAGCCGGCCTAGAACTCTACAATATGAAGGACGATCGGAGCGAAACCAAAAACGTCGCCCAAGACAATCCCGAAGTGGTCGCGAGACTCCAAAAGGCGGCGGAAGCATGGCGCACAGAATTAGGCGACAAGCTTGCAGACCGCAAAGGAAACAGCATTCGGCCACATGCAGTTAGTAAGGAGTAAGGCTTAAGGCTTAAGGTGGATCGCCAAAGTCACCACTGACCACTGATAACTGATAACTGATAACTGAAGAAAATTGATATGCAATTTCGATTGATTGAGACGCTCTTTTGTTTCTGGTCGACCTTCGTCATTGCTGGCGGACACGCGCTTGGCCAGAAACTGGACCAAAATCTGGCTTCGGAAGTACCGACGGAGTTGGCTTATTCCGACCATTCGCAGTTGCTCATCGTGCGCGATGCAGCTGGGGGCCAGCGGACAGTGAAGACCAAAGAAGACTGGGCTTTGCGTGTTTTGCACATCAAAGCCAATATGCAACGCGTCATGGGGCCGCTGCCTGACGTTTCCAAAAAAGCGCCGCTACGTATCACGGTGCTCTCACGTGAAAGCGTCGGTAAATATGATCGGCAAGCAATTCTGTTTTCTCCTGACGCCAGCGATCGAGTCCCTGCTTGGCTTTTGATCCCTCATGATGCCCTCGCGGATGGCTCGACGCCTGCGATGCTGTGCTTGCACCAAACCATTCCAATTGGCAAAGATGAACCTGTTGGTTTAGGAGGCAGCGAATCGTTGCACTATGCGCATGAGCTGGCCGAACGCGGCTACATTTGCATCGTGCCTGACTATCCATCCTTTGGAGAATACAAATACGATTTCAAGACCGCCGGTGCGGTGTATGAGAGCGGTTCCATGAAAGCGATTTGGAACAACATTCGCGCAGTGGATGTGCTTGAGTCGCTACCGCAGGTGGACAAAAATCGAATCGGTACCATCGGCCATTCTCTAGGAGGGCACAATAGTCTTTTCACGGCCGTCTTTGAAGATCGAATCAAAGCGGTCGTTTCAAGCTGCGGATTCACTCCGTTCCATGATTACTATCAAGGCAACTTGAAGGGCTGGACCAGCGATCGCTACATGCCTCGCATTCGCGATGTCTACGACAACGACCCTAACAAAGTTCCGTTCGACTTTTACGAGATCATCGCCGCTCTAGCGCCGCGCGGCTTCTATTCCAACTCCCCAATCCACGACAGCAATTTCGAAGTTGCCGGGGTTCGAAAGGTGTTTGAAAAAGCTCAGCAAGTTTACTCTCTATTTGAACCATCTCCAAACAGGCATCAAAAACGATTGATGCTAATGACCCCATCCTCGAAGCACGATTTCCCAAAACTTGAACGCATGCTTGCCTATGAGTGGCTTGACGAAGTACTGCGTTAAGGCGTCTGCAAATCTGCGATTCGGGAACGATTGAGGACAATCGTTTTACACTGCTACGCTGACCAAAACAGCTCACTTGCGCAACTCGAAAAGTTCGGTTGGGTTGATTTTGAATTGCAGCATATTGGCTGACTCGCGGCCATTGTCGCCCCCTTTGCGCTGCATGGTGATTCGGCCAATCTTCAAGCTCCCGGCGGGCGTGATCTCAACTTCGCCATCGCCAAAAAACGCAACTGCATCTACTGTCGTACATAGCATCCATTGCGGCTTTTCCGCGGCCTGAGTTGAATTCATGGAGGGCGTGCTCAACCTTTTCTTGTCGGCGGCAAGAGATTTCTTGCCTTCGGCCGCATTATCAGTCGTCTTGAGCGTTACCATGATCCAGCCAGCCGCGTGCTCGCCATCGCCCGCAAACAAATCCGAAACGATCTGCCCGCGATGAGAGCTGAAAAAGCGGACGACCGCCTGCTGCTGCGACTCAGGCAACTCGTTCAAAAACATGCGACGTGTGTCTCGCCCTGGATTGATCGGTGCAGTCTCTCCCACAAACAGCTTCAATGCCGAGTGGACGTCGTCTGGCATCTTCCACATATCTGCATAAGTCTTGAGCCATCGCTTATCAATTTGATTAAACCCTTGCGGGTTGCTGACTAGTTTGATGGATATGCCATGAACTTTTTCGCCGGACTTCGTTTTGACTCGAACCTCCACATCGGCTTTCTCGCCATGTGGCTTAGCCGCCTTGACCTGCTCAATCTCGTTGAGGCGGTAGTTCATTGCCTCTAACCATTTGCGAGCGTCGGAGTCCTTTTGCCAATCGTTGAACTTATCCCGAATCTCGTCTTCGTTTTGAAAGCCCCCTTTGGCCGTTTGCGAGCCTAAGCGGACCTCCTCCTCTCGCGATTTTTGGCCGCTCGCTTTTTTAGTTTGGGCTTCTTGTGCGTTTGCAGAACTTGCAGCCAATTGAAGTATTACCGTCAGAATCAACAGTTTGAAAAGAGCGGAACGGCTTGCAAGTACTCTCATGATGAAACGATCGAAATGAAAACAGGAACAAACTTGGCAGAACATCAGGTGCCAAAAGTATATTGGATCAAGTTCATTGAGCTTGAACGGATTTATAAAAACTCGCGATAAACTCCGCGATCCTCCGCACGTCCGCGTCCATCAAGCGAGGCTGCGTTAACCACGAAAGACACGAACCACACGAAAGACAATATCCATAAGATCATACGGTGACTTGAATACCACCAAGTGGGAACAATGTACGTTTTGTTCTCCTCTACTTATCATCCTGTTTTCTTTTCGTGTGTTTGGTGTGTTTCATGGTCACCTAGCTCGCGGCAACCAGATCGGCTAGTTCGCAAACTGAATCCAGGTTGCGCCCTTGGCTGGTACCGTTAGCTTGACCTTGGCTTTTTCGTTTCTATCGAGTTGAATTGGAATGGGATTCGCCCCTTCGATTTTGCAGTGTGCTTTCTCCGTGAGGCCACTGAAGACGAGCGGAAACGTGATCTCACGAGTGATCGGATGGTCCAGCGGATTGTAGATCATGGCCATTGCAGGAGTGTCAAGCTCGGGATTGACGTGCATCCAACCGTCCCAGTCGCGACCGTCGGCGCGGCGAAGTGGCAACAAGCTACTATCGAGGATCGCGCGATGGCTCTTATAGAAATCGACCCAGCGTTTTACCATCGTCTTTGTTGCATCGGTATCGTAAAGCCGAGGACCTCGAAAGCAAGCCTGCACGCCCGCGCCCAACAGGTTCTGCAGTCTATGTTCGTAGTGATCTAGATGTTCACTGAGAGGTTCGATCGTCGCTGCGGCGCCGCCTCCTTGATACTCCGTCAAGGGTACAAACATCCAGCCCATCGTGGGCAGTTTGTAACGGATGCCATCATAAATGTTTTGGCGTTCGATGATCTCCTGGGACTCGCGAGGCAATGACCAATTTGTTTCGCGGTACCCCATTGCAATCTTGTTGGAGCCATTCAAAAAATACCAATCGGGAACATTCAAATAGATTCCTTGGCTGCGACAGGATTGGTAGAAGCGGTTGATCCGTTCCCATTGCCGCCAGCGGGAGTCTTCGTAGCCATGGTGTCCAGGGTGGTTCGTCGAAGCGCACGTGTCACCGGGATAAGAACCGTCGTGTTCCAATACATCGCAGCCTGTCGCTTCGAAGAACCGATCCAATTTCGCAAAGTAAGTTTGGCCCCATTCGCTCTCCAAGCATGGGCTGTTCCCAAATCTTGCAAAGCCACCTGGCTTGCCTGTTTCTCGATTGACAACGTCATCCTTTGCGTTGATCGATCGACTTGCAAGGAGCGAGTAGCCTCCCAAAGCGATCCCTTTGGAATGAGCGTAGTCAGCCAACTCTCGAATTCGTTTTAAGTATTCGGGAGAATCGTTTTCCATATTGAAGCCGCTCCCGAAGGTCATGATGACCAATTCGAACCCAACCTCGGCGGCTTGATCGATGGCCAAGCGAACAGCAGGCGGATCTGCGCTGCGAACGTGGTGGATCAATGGGTTTTCAGTGACCCATGGCGCAATCGTACGGTACATTCGCCCCAAAGCCAACGTGTTGCGAGTTTCATCGCGATCCTCGCGGGCCAAAATCCAAGTGCGAAACGATTCGAAGGTCGTACCGCTAGATACGTCGACATCGGGGCCTTGAGGCGGTCGGCATTCGAGCAAGCATTGTGTCTTGAGCAGATAGTTGACTTGAGTCTTGTATGTTGGATCCTCCATCCAATGGACCGAATCGACTTGTGCGCTGGCTCCATGCATCGAGCAAGTGGTGTAGTTGGTCTCAATGTGAAGGTTAGGATGAAAGGGGTCGGCAAGATCTTCGACTTGGCTCGACGCTTCGACACAAGCGAGAATTTCACTGGTAAAACGATTCAATCGGATCGATCGCCCTGATTCGTTGTCGAGTGTGAACCATTTGCAAAGGAGCGGAAGTCCCTCGTAGATTTCGTAGTGGACCACGATACGAACACCATTTGCCGCAGATGGCTTGGCGTCGCTTTGCGACTTTGGAGCTTGGAAATGAAATTGAACTTCGGTTCCTTTGGGTGGCCAACTGGCGCTCGTCGACATCCACTCCGGTCGCGGTTTCCAAGCGAATCGAGCTTGAATGGGGGCGGAGGTGAAGTCCGCAAGCTGAAAGGCGGCAGGGTCGTTCGTTAGCGAAGCATGCCACTCGGGGCGCAGAAAGTTGTCGACAGGCTGTCCTTTGAGGCCGCCAACATCGAACTCTTGGCCATCGAGCGTAACGCGGCATTCCGGCCGAACACTTCGGAGCATCGACTCGTTCGTTTGCAAGTGCATTAGCTCGACGCAGGCCAAGTTGGGCGAAACCAAAAACGAACGACGAAGCAGGCCGTTGTCGATCGCGATTTCACCTGGGCGATCGGTCGAAAAAACCCCGGCGGGTCTCGATACTCGTTTGATCAGCCAATCTCCGCTAACGGCGTCGGGGAGTTTCGGAAGGGCTGCGGCTTTTCGAGCGACCTCGCTAGCTGCCGCAGAGCCTGCGAATGGAATAAAAAGAGCAAATGCTATTAGGAACAGATGTTTCATTGGGTTATTCTTCGCGCACTTCAAACAGCTCAGCCGTATTGAGGATGGCTTCTGGGCGACACTTGGGAGAGAGTGGATTCGGTGGTACGACGATTTCGATGTTGCGGTAGTGCTTGCCATCGCTATTGGTCATCACATGGATTCGCGATGCAGGAACGTCAATCACCCAATACTCGGAGACGCCACTTTCGGCGTAGACATCGGCTTTCTCACGCAGATCATTTGCCAAGCTGCTATCTGAAACTTCAATCAACAACATCACATCGGCGGCAGTGGGACGCGTACGGCCGTAACGACGCGGCTTTAACCACAAGATATCTGGTTCAGGTCGATTGTCATCGCAGACAAAGCCGCATTGAACGCGAATATTCGCAATGCTCGACGCAGTGTTGTCCGTCGACCAGCGAGTCAAATAGTCAATGTAGTCATCGTGAACCGGTCCAGCTGGATTCATAAAACACAACTCCCCTCGAATCAGTTCTATCTTGCGTGGACCAAGACCGTCAAACGCACCTCGATCGACCATCGAGTCGAATTCAGTACCGGTGATTTTGCTTGATATGCTCATGATTTTCCTTTCCATTGGCTTCGGCATACTCATCTTATTCTACTTCATCCCATTGCGTCGACACAGCCGATACGGAAGTCAAAGCGATATGGGAAATGACGAAACCAGTGCGATTTCCTCCCCTCTCCCCTAAAAGGCAACGCTATGAAGCATTTCAGGACGGCTGGGGGCTTGCCCCTCCGTCCGCAGCTTTGGAGTTCTAGATTCACGCCGCCCGACCGCGTGCCTCCGGATTCGTCGCACCGCCAGAGGCGGTGCGACGAATCCGGAGTTGTCATTTTCAGCACGCGGCCCATTAGGACACCAAAGCGGCGTCCGGTCGGGACGAGCCCGAGCCGGACTAAGTGACAAATATCAAAAGTCAATGTCGGCACAAGTGAATTGCCAAAATTTGCACCTCTCCGACGCGACTATTGAAACGTAGCAAATGTTTTCATTGTTTGAAATGCTTCACAACGTTGCCTAAAAGGGGCGAGGGGTTCAAAGTCAAAAAGTTGTGGGTGAATAACAAGGCTAGCGCCCAGCGGCTAACCCGTGCAAAGCATTGCGTGCGCACCCCATTCTGGCAAATCCACGAAGAGGCCTTTGTCGAAAAGCTGCTTGGCCTCTCGTTCGTAAACGGCATCATCGAGCAGATCGACGAAACGAACAATAGTTCGCTCCGGCGCGTCCCATTCCAGTTCAACACAGGCTTGACTTTGGGATTCGGACATATTCACAACGACAACAAAAAAGGAACCGTCGGAATGCTTCCAACTCATCGCTAGGATGTTTTCGTTTGAGGGGTTGTCAACTCGATTTGGCTTAGCATGCAGGAGTTGCCACTCTCCCTCCTTGACAACTGGCAGTCGAACTAAGCTAAGAATCTTTTCGTAAAACGATTGAATCTTAGGATCGATCGCTTCCTCTGGCCCGCGTACAAGATGCGGAGAGATTCGTTTGTGTTTCCCTTCCAGTTGCCCTTGATGAAATAGTTTTAAGCCCGGTGTCAGGTAGGTCAAAAGGGCGGCGGCCCGATGTTTGGCAAATGCAAATTCGTGAGCCACTCGGGGTTCATCATGATTCTCAAGAAAGCGAGCTAGCCGATTTTGGAAATCGAGACCTGCTCTCAAATGTTCTCGAACCGGACCAGCATGTCCGTCACATAAGCGATCGTAAAGGCGTTTGTCGTAACAGAAATCAAAGCCCTGTTGTTGCAATTCCCACTCAAGGTCCCAATAAACTTCGGCCATGAAAACGAATTCGGGATTGAGCTCGTGCACACGTCGAATCGCAGTTGGCCAAAAGGGCTCGATTGCAATTCCCCAGGTCCGATGAAAGATTTCTGGCAAAATGAGCATAGCCATGTCGCAGCGGACTCCATCGCATGCTGTCGCGATGCGGATTAGCTCTTGCTGCATTGCGGTTTGTAGCTCGGCATTTCCGTAGTTCAGCTGCAAGGTATCGGACCATCCTGGAAAATAGGGATCTCGTCCAAATGCCATAACCCGCTCACTGCTAGCCGTGGTGACAGGTCGATAGTTTTGGGGCTGGCTCTGCAACTGTTTTTCTGTGCCCTGGACGAAATATTCAGGATGCTCCCTGACCCATGCGTGATCCGGTGCGATATGGTTTGGCACGAAGTCGAGCATCAGCTTTAATCCTTTTGCCTTCATCCGTTCCCTGAGCCTTGCCAAGGCTGGATCGCCACCTAAGTCGCGACTCACCACGAAGGCTTGGATGGCGAATCCGGAGCCACCGATGTCTTCCTCGACCAAGTCCGGGAGCGTTTTCTGAAATTCCTCGCGCCAAACACTCGAGGACCTGGATATTGCAACACCAGCGTCCCCTAACTGCCAAATGCTCAACAACCAGATCCAGTCGAACCCCTTCGAAGCCCAATCGTCGAGAATTTCGTCCGAAATATCATCCAACCTAGCCTTTCGTCCTATCTGCTTCGACAACGCGGTCAACGTCACTCGGATGTTCACTTGGTATAGCGTGGGCCGGCATGCCATGTTCGAGCTCGTCGAAACAAGAGGATAGATGCGTCGATCGCCGTCGCGATCATGGAATTCAGCAGTATAGTCGGAGATTTTCAACACCTCGAAAATGCTAGCATTCAAATTTCATTGTATCTCGCACATCTGCATTTTCTTTCTCGCGGTCAGGTCTCTATAATGGCACTTCCGACAAAAGTAGCAGGCACGCTCCGTCGTGTCGTCCGCTGGTCCGTATTTTGGCTAGCGGCGGAATGAAAACTACAGTAGCTTAATTTGTAGGAATTCAGAACCAGCTGAATTCTTTCGAATCCAGCTACGAGTCGAGCAAACTGTACCCACGAGATTCGTAGAACGTGACTAGTCCAACCACTTTGCTCGCTCAACAAACTCCGTCTATGAGTCAAAGCCCAACTCCAGCTCTGGAAGTTGTTAACCTCTGGAAAAAGTATGGTTCGCATCAGGCGCTTAGCGGTACTTCGTTTTCGGTGGCGCCGGGCGAACGACTGGCTCTGCTTGGCCCAAACGGAGCAGGCAAAACAACTTTGATCCGCTCGATGTGCGGTCGCGTTCGTCCCGATAAAGGCCAAGTGCTCTTGTTCGGCAAATCCATATGTGAGCCGGAGGTCCTACAGCAACTCGGGGTTATTCCACAGGACCTGGCAATTTATTTAGATCTTACCGCGAAGCAAAATCTGGAATGCTTTGGTCAACTTCACGGTTTGAGGTCGCGTCGATTGCGAGAAAGGGTTGCGTGGGCTCTCAAGTGGATTGGGCTTGAGGATCGTGCCAACGATTTAACAAGTCAGTTCTCCGGCGGCATGAAGCGACGCGTCAATATCGCATGTGGAGTCTTGCATCGCCCGAGTATTCTACTTTTGGATGAACCGACGGTTGGTGTTGATCCGCAAAGCCGACAGCGCATCTTTGACATGCTGGACGAACTGAGCCTGCAAGGTACGAGCATCGTCCTCACGACTCACCATCTCGATGAGGCTGAGATGCGGAGCGATCGAATCGTCATCGTCGACCACGGCAAGGTGGTTGCAGATGGTCCCATCGAAGAATTGATTGAGAACACCATCGGCGCGCGGCGCGAGGTTGCCATCGAAACGCAAGGGATCTTGGTCGCGGCTCCACCCGGAATGGAGTGGGATCCGGCTCGCAATCGTTTCGTGTGCTTCGTAGACAACGTGGTCGAAGAATTGCCTTTGATCTTAGAGCGAATCCAAAGAGTCGGCGGTACGGTCAGCGATTTGGAAGTACATCAGCCCAACTTGCACCATGTGTTTCTGCATCTAACAGGCAAAGAGCTTCGTGAGTAGTGCAAAGTCACTCTCGGCAGATGAGACCCACAATGGGTCTCAGCTGCCGTCTCACTTTGAGCCCAAAAAAACGCTTTGGGGGAAATTGGGAGGGCGAGGCTCCTGCCGAGCCATTTACGCATCAA
>JAPLNL010000009.1 GCA_026692905.1 Planctomycetota bacterium | reverse complement strand
AATGTTAGTTAGTTAGTTAGTTAGTTAGTTAGTTGGTTGGTTAGTTAGTTAGTTAGTCTGTTTCGAATCGTTCGATCCAATAGTGGGATAGGCTTCCAGCCTGTCACGTTGAAAGAGACAGGCTGGAAGCCTATCCCACGGTTGGTTCAATATTCAGTTCGTCGATGATGGCCGCGTTGTAAGCGTCGACCGGTTTTTGACTGGGGCGAAAGGGCTGGGCCGCTTCGGCGCCATCGCTAACCGCAATAATCGATCCCTCCGAAGCGCCGAGATCGTCCCATACGACAACCAAGTCCGGATCGTTGGTCTTGCGTCCCAGGAGCACATCGCCATACGCTTCCGCGGTCTTTAGCGAAGCACCTTGCAAACTTGGATGTGCTCGGCTGAGCGTGACTGTTCCATTGACTTGATAGAGTTGCATCGTACGATTCCTTTTCGATCAAGATCGGTTTTGCAGGTGTTGAAAAAACTGCCTTGCTGTGTTGCAAGACGACGGCAAGTTCCAAGCCTTGGCGGACAAGATCAATACGTTGGCAGGAACCTCTCGCAAAACATCGTTCAGCTCCGTCCAATTCGATACAACAGCCGGCCGTAGGGCATCATCCCGAGCCGCTTGCCAGCATGTTGCATGCGCCGAACGAACCAACATCACGGCAGCTTGATGCCCTGCCCGAATCCCCTCGGCAACCGCTCGCAAAGCAGCCGTGTCATCGATGGATGCAGAGCAAACTTTAGCTTGTTTCGAACATAATTGCTTGGCGACAGCAGGCATCCAATCCGCCGTGCCTACCACGATCAATCGCTGAGGACGATCGCGATCGGTTGAGCCTGAACCTGAGACGCTAGCCGAGCCAGCCTTGAAATCTGCTATCGCCGAAGTCGCATTGGACGAGTGCTTCAACCCCCGAACGACCTCGACCCTGCATTCGCGAATGTAGTCTCGTGCCGCTGGTGTCAACACAGCCGATTGGGCAATCTCCAAAACCTTCGTACCAAGCAACCGATTCTTGAGCAACGATACGCTCACGACCTGATCCACCAAACTCAACGTCGAAGGCTCCGAAGGCTTCTGCGAAACGCTAGCCACAGACGTGCCACCCTCGATCAAGGTGGCGAGCACCCGACGCACGATACTTTCGATTTCTGAGGAGTTGGCGTTAATGATTTTAGTTGTCAGTTGTCAGTTGTCAGTTGTCTTGCGTTTTTGCCGCTACCTTTAGCCTTACGCCTTAAGTCTTTAGCCTCACTTCATCTATCAGGCCGAGGACCGACCAACGAATCGGGCTGTTTTCAACACCGAAGGTTTCGCGGACCGCACCGCCGTCACTGGTGAGCATGACCGTTTCACCACGTCCCGCTCCGAGATGATCGACTGCAATCAAGGGTGCACCGTCCGGAGTCTTGCCATCGAATTGGAGTGGCTGACATACCAATAGTTTCAAGTTCTCCAACGAGGGATGCTTGACGGTCGATGTTGCATTTCCAAGTACAAGTGCGGATTGCATGGTGTGTTGACTGTTTTTAGTTGCTTGTAGCACGACGCGCAAGCTAGTGACTGCTTGCGATTCCTTTTCACTCGCTTGCGCGTCGTGCTATATAGCTCACTACGACGACAGTCGGCTGGCTCCTCCTAACACATGCAAGTCTTCGATTAGCGAGCAGCGTCGCTCGCGGGTAAACGTCATCGGTGTTGTCACACCTTCGCCGGTTGGCCCAGCGATCGAGAACGACAGATAGCCTTCTCCACCCAAGCCCAACGAAGCCATGCACGGTCCGTTTTTCACAAACAACGTCGTGTCCATGATCCGGGCCATTTTGGTCATGTTGCGGACATTGCGAGAATGGATGATACTGGTGTGACGATAGCCATGCTCGGCTTCTTGAGCCAGGCGAACACATTCATCAAAATCGCGACATCGAACAAACGGAACAAACGGCATCATCTGTTCGGTCTGGACAAAGGGATGATCGGCCGATGTTTCGCCAAACAGCAATTCGACATTGGGATCAACGGATCGCCCAGCAGCCGCTGCCAACTTAATCGCATCTTGTCCCAGCAATTCTTTTCGAGCCGCGTAGTGCTTGTCGTTTCCTTCGCCAACGACTTGCATCGCCGCTTGGGTCAATCGATCGATCTCAGGAGCCGACAATCGGACTGCACCGGCTCGCTCCATAGCGGACATCATCGCATCGAAAACGCTGCCAACGACAAAGACTTCCTTTTCCGCGATGCAGAGTAAGTTGTTGTCGTAGGCGCCACCTTGGATAATGCATCGAGCGGCAAGATTGAGGTCGGCGGTTTCATCCACAACCACCGGCGGATTGCCTGGTCCAGCCACGACCGCTCGTTTGCCGCTGTTGAGAGCGGCTCGTGCGACCGCAGGACCACCGGTGACGCAAATCAAAGCGATGCTGCGGTGCTTGAACAACTGCTGAGCCGTTTCAAGGGTCGGTTCGCAGATGAGCGAGATGAGGTTGTCGATTCCCAGGTCGGCATGGATCGCTTGGTTGAATCGTCGAACGCCTTCGGCCGCGACCTTCTTGCCGCTCGGGTGAGGATTGACTACGAGCGAGTTGCCGCCCGCGATCATGCTGACGGCGTTGCCGGTGATCGTCGGCAAAGAGTGGGTCACAGGCGTGATGGCTCCGATCACACCGAATGGAGCATGCTCGATGACCGCCAGTCCGTAATCGCCGCTGAAGCATTCTGTTTTGAGGAACTCGACTCCCGGTGTTTTTTCGCCGAGCGTTTTCAATTTTTCGATTTTGTGTTGGAGGCGTCCAACTTTGGTCTCGTTCATTTCCATTGTGCCGAGCTCAACACAATTGTCGATCGAGATGCGTCGAATGTGATCGATGATTCGGCGTCGATCCGCAATGGATCTTTCGCGGAGTTGTTCGAAAGCAGTCCGAGCGGCTCGCACTGCGTCATCGACGTTATCGAACAGTCCAAAGCGGCCCATGGCCGAACTGGAGGCGTTTGGCGAAGCCGTTGACGTTCCTGTCGAAGGTTGCTTGCTTCGCACTTCGCTGAGAACTTGCTCTACAACGGAGCGAATAAGATTTTCGTTGATTTGCATAGGTGTTTCGCGATGTTATTTCTTGACGAAGAGTCTTAGACGATCGGCAGACCTAGATCTACCGTAGGATGGGACCGTTGTCCCGTCCGTTTATTTGTTCGGGACAATGGTCCCAAACTACATCTGGTGGTTTTCATCCTGCCGCTCGCCTTATTGCCGTTTGTAGACGTTATTTTTTTCGATATGAACGGTGTCGACGATGCCGATGATGACGCAATCGACAGGTAGTTTGCTGGTTTCCGGTGTGAAGCGAGCGCTGCTACCCTGAGTAATCAAGACCATGTCGCCAACTCCAGCGCCGAGCGTATCGACGGCGATAAAGGTTCGTCCGGTCGTTACCAACTCAGCGCGTTGAGTTGGCTCCAAACGAAAAGGCTCAACGACGAGCAGCTTTTGGCCGACCATCGTTTCTACCTTTTGAGTGGAGACAACTGCTCCAGTGACTTTCGCAACGAACATGGTTCTGTCTCTTGTGTTAACTGAGCTTAGCTTTGGATAGCGGCGACGGTTTGACGAGCCACAATCAATTCTTCATTAGTAGGCACGATCCATATTTGGACCTTGCCTTGCGAGTCGTCAATGCGACGCTCAATGGGACCACTTGCATTGCTGGTTGGGCTTAAGCGAATACCGAGGTCTTCGAGACCTTGGCAGACGGACTGCCGAATCCCCATGCCGTTTTCGCCGATGCCGCCGGTAAAGACGATTGCGTCCGCGCCGCCGAGAGCCATCAGCATGCCACCCATCTGTCGACGGATGTCAGCTACATAGACATCGAGCGCCAGTTTCGCGTCGCTGTTGCCAGCCGCGGAAGCGTTTTCCAAATCGCGAACATCCCCTGACAATCCGTTTGACAACCCGAGCAACCCGGCCTGAGTCGAAAGCAAATGCAGCAATCGTTCCAGTGTTAGCCCGGTATGTTCCATCATCAATGGCAAACTGTATGGATCGAAGTCACCGACTCGGTTGTTCTGCGGCAAGCCGGTTTGAGGACTCATACCCATGGTCGTTGCCATGCTCTTTCCATCGCGGATCGCGCAGAGTGACGAGCTGCCGCCAAGGTGGCAAGAAATAATGCGAGCATCGGAGCGCCCCATCAATTGCGCCGTTCTCCAACCGATGAACCGGTGCGATGCACCGTGAAATCCCCAGCGTCGGATCGGCAAAGCGTTGGCAATGCTGGCCGGGATGGCGTAGCGTTTCCAAGCTTCAGGGATCGTTTGATGGAAATCCGTTTCAAAGGCAGCGACCAATGGAATGTGCGCCGACATACTCGCGAGCTGTTTCATCGCAGCCATGTACGGCGGGTTGTGGGCTGGAGCAACCGAATTCATTTCGTCCATCGCCGCCAAGACTTTTTCATCAATCCGTTGAACACCAGACAAACGACCTCCGTGGACCGCTTTGAAGCCGATGGCACTGATCTCCGAGGCACTTTGCAAACAACCGTTGGTTGGATGCGTAAGCTGAGAGATGCATGCATCGACTGCAGTACCATGGTTGGGCACAGGCTGAGTCAACTCACCGCGATACGGGCCGATTTCAACGAAACAGCGACTCTCGGGTGAACCAATTCGTTCGACACCGCCGCGCGCGAGCTGTTGCTCGGTCGACATATCGAACAAACGGTATTTGAAACTGGTTGAACCTAAGTTGGCAACGAGAACCTTCATGGTTATTTTGTCACTCCATTAAAAAGGATTACTTAAAAAACGCGTTCACAAGACCTTCGGCAGGGCGAGGGATGATATGGCTGCTAACCAACTCACCGACTTGCGATGCAGCCGCAGCGCCAGCTTCGACGGCTGCGCGAACACTGCCAACGTCGCCGCTGACCATGGTGGTAACATAAGCGCCGCCGATATCGACTCGCTTTACGATTTCGACGTTAGCCGCCTTGGCCATTGCGTCGGTTGCTTCGATGAGTGCCAAGAGTCCCTTGGTTTCAATCATTCCAATTGCATTTTGCATGTTGCTTAAACTCGTGTGGATTTGAGAAATAGTTAAAAGGTCTGCCGGTTGGGCAAGATGGATAATGATCACCCAGCCTCTGACTGGACGATTCGATGCTCTAGCACGACGCGCAAGCTAGTGAACCCTACGATGCTCTAACACCACGCGCAAGCTAGTGAGCCGTGCTCAATTCAACAAAACTACTCAGCCGATGCCGATTGCGCGTTGATTTTAAGAACTTTGTACAAATCGTCATGTGGTCGAGCGATCACTTGAACGCTCATGACTTGTCCGATTCGACCCGCCGCTGCAGCGCCTGCATCGGTGGCTGCTTTGACAGCAGCGACATCGCCGCTGACGAAAGCAGATACCAAACCGCTGCCAACTTTATCCCAGCCGAGGAACTTCACGTTCGCCGCTTTCATCATCGCGTCGACTGCTTCGATCAAGGCGATGAAACCTTTCGTCTCGATCATACCGAGCGCTTCATTCACTTTTGCCATAAAAAAACTTCTCCAAAATAAAAGGAAACTAAGTAAGTAAAACTCGTGGTTTGGTGGGATAGACTTTTAGCCTGTCCATAAATGGGACACAAACGCAATGAAGACAGGCTGGAAGCCTATCCCACGGCTAATGGTCCGAACACTTGCAAGGTTGTTGTTTTTTCAGTTCAATCGAAATCGCTCGATCCAGGTCACATGCGTTGCCTTCGTCCGTATCGATGTGCACCTCGAGTTTGGCATGCGCATCTTCGCGAACCAGCAAATCCTCGAAGAGCACCGAACACTGATGCGACTTGACGCTCAGAGACATGAAGTCACCATTCTTGACACCGTAAAATGCTGTGTCGCTCGGCCCCATATGAACGTGACGAGCCGCGCGAATCACTCCGTGGGTTAGCTCAACAGCACCAGCCGGTCCAACCAAAACACAGCCGGGCGTTCCTGCAATGTCACCGCTGTGACGAACAGGAGCATCGATGCCGAGCGAAATCGCATCGGTGTATGCCAATTCAACTTGGCTGGCTTTTCGCGTTGGTCCAAGCACACGAACATTGGGCAACATGCGTCTTCGCGGCCCGACAATCATGACCGTCTCTGCTGCAGCAAAAAAACCGTCTTGGTAGAGGCCTTTTTCGGGCGTCAGTTTTTTGCCTGGTCCAAAGAGTTTTTCGACATGCTCGTCAGTCAAATGAATATGCCGAGCGGAAATGCTCACGACAAGATTCGGTTTGTTCGAGCTGCTGTTGGCGGCGGAATCGCCTCCCAAGGCGCGCGCGACGGCCGAACGAACTAACGACTCAATGGTGAGAGGGTCAAGGTTTTGGATTGCTGTCACGATCTTAGGTTCGCTAGTTGATATGGATTGAGGTTGAATTCTCAGGTGCATCGTCTTGCGACGAAGCGGGCGAGTTGGACAGGATGAGTTGAACTTGGAATTCTCCGACTTGTCGGCGCCATGACTCGCTCAGGCCGTCATCGGCCACAAGGGTGTGGACATCGGACCATTCACACAATCGCGCCAAGCTGGAATGTCCGAATTTGGAACTATCTGCCACGATAATTGTCTGGTCCGCACATTCCATCATGGCCCGTTCGGTTTCCACCAAAAGCATGTTGCTGTTGTAGAAACCTTTAGCGTTTATGCCGGCAACGCTCAGAAAAGCCTTCTGAACGTTGATGGATTGAAGCATCTGATTGGCGAAATTCCCCAGCGTCACCCCAGTGCGATGGTGGAGGGCTCCACCAAGCAAAACCAGATCGACAGAATCGCATGAGGAGAAAAGATTCGCGACGGGGAGAGAGTTGGTCACGATTTGCAACGGACGGCCTATGAGTTGTCTCGCGAGCTCATAGGTTGTACTGCCACCATCGAGCAGCAGGGTGTCGTGATCTTCGATCAAGCCGGCAGCGCTCTGGGCGATGCCGCGTTTTTTGTCCCATTGACCGGGGTTTTGCTTGGTTTCGAACTGCTTAACGGCGGTCGTCGGACCTGTAGAAAAAACGCCGCCGTGCGTTCGTTTGGCTTCTCCCAAATCCTCTAGAGCTTCCAAATCGCGTCGGATGGTGGACTCGCTCACGTCCATCGCATCCCGCAAGTCCGGAATCGAAACGAAGCCATGTTCGCGAATAAGCTCGCGCAATTTGACGCGTCGGACGACCGATCCGTTCAAATGGCTGTTTGGAATCATGTTGGGAGAGGAGAGAGGACATTGTTGGGTGGCGGAAAAACTCCACACGATAGGTAGTATGAGCCGTTTTGTCGTTTTTTCAACGCCCAGACCGGACTTCCTGACAACCTTAGCTCATTTTTTGGCTGTTTTCACCCTGATACCGCCGTTGTTCCGCCAGTTTTTGGTGGAAAACCTCGAATTGAGCGACAGAATTCGCTCACGCTCGCGACCTTGCCGAAGTCACCGCGATAGTCGCCTCCCGGGAGGGCGGTTGATTTTCATGCTGCCGTAGCGTGGACGGTGCATTCGAACCAGCGCGGCCTCGAATCCGTAAAGTTCTTTAAGCTAGTTTACTAAGACCGATCGTTGCTGGATGAATAACTCGATTCCGGCTATCCTATCGACTCGATTCCCGATTCCAAAACTCTTCGTTTCGAACCCACTCAATCACCCATGAGCGAAATCTTTCTAACAGCCGAAGCCGAAGAGGCTCGTGAACCAACCCATTTTTCGGTGGTCGCGTTATTCGGTTTTCTGCTCTCTGCCGCAGGGCTGTTTTCGATCCAGTACATCCACATGATGCCAATCGCGTTGATTGGGGCTGCACTTGGGACTCTCGCCTTGCTCATTTCCAAAAGATATCGGTTCGGATTTCTCTCAAAGTCGCTTGGTTTTTTAGCCTTGACCATCGGGGCGATAACCGTCTCGTTCAGTGTTTTTTATATGTACATTGAAAACAATTACGACCTGCAGCAAGCTCGCAAGACTGCCGAAACCTATCTTGATTTCCTTTCCAAAGGAGATTTAGACCACGTCGCGTTTTTGGCAGGTTCCTCGATCGACATCAGCGAGCCTGAGTCTGCCAGCAAAGCCGTCATGCTTCGAATTCGCGACGATCTCAATCACAAAGAAATCCAGGAACGCAAAAATTCGAAATGGCTATTCGTCAACGTCGAGTCGGAATATGTTGTAGCCAATGGGCACACCTTTAAGCTCATCTACAAAGACGCTAGTCAGACCGTTCCCAAATACTATTCCATCTTTGTTCGCAAAAACTGCGACAAACACGAATGGTCAAAGCCGACGATAAACTGGTTTGTCGACAAAATAGACACTGCCAAAAAGTCCTAGAAATACGCCCGCATGCCGAGAACTCTCATTAGTCTTGGTGCAAATCTCGGCAGTGTTCGCGAGTCGATGCGGGCTGCAAAGCGATTGTTAGCCGATTCGTTTGGCTCGTCCAACTTGTCTCTGAGCCAACTCTATCGCACGCCCCCCGTCGGCGGCCCTGGTGGCCAAGGTGACTTCCTGAACGCAGTTGCGGCAATCGAAACAGACCGGTCTATTTGGGCCGTGTGGGAGATTATCAAGTCCATTGAATCCACCCTCGGTCGGCAACGCCAGTTGCGCTGGGAAGCAAGACGGATCGATATCGACTTGCTGCTTTACGACCAACAACGCATCTGGACGCCGCATCTCAAGGTGCCTCATCCACGAATGTGCATGCGCACCTTCGTCATCCTTCCAGCATTCGAGATCGCGCCAGATTGGATCGAGCCTGTAACGGGCTGGAGCATTGCCAATCTTAAAGACCATCTCGAACATTCACTAACAAATGATTCGTTTATTCGAGTCATCTGCCAAGACGAACTACAGCTTTCTCGCCTGCAATCTTCGTTTGCATCCATCCCTAAACAAGATGAGGTGAGATTGGCTTGGGGCACAAGCAAACCGCATCAGCTTGCGCAAGCGAGCTCACCCAAGCTAACGATCGCAGCGGTTGCGTCTCCCGACCCAACGACCGTGCTTTGGGAAGATTGCAGCAAGCCGTGGGTTCATGCATTGAACATGGAAACTTCAGTGAGTGCTAACTCAAACGAATTGCGTTGCATTCAAGGCCCAAGATACTTGATGCCCGCCGACGACACAAAATGGGCCGTTCATGAAATTCTTTCGGCCGACCAAGCCATGCGGTGTGAGCTCGAAGCTGTCGAAGGATTCTGAATAAGTAAAAATGTAAAACCTAAGTCACCCTCCCCCAGGGAAGGTCAAACGAAGCGAGCCCAAGTCACCCTCCCCCAGGGAGGGTCGAGCGAAGCGAGGGGAGGGTGAAGAGCCAACTACCATCGAGCCATTCAGTTCACCCTCCCCGGGCCGAAGGCCCGACCCTCCCAGAGGGAGGGTAACGTTCATCTTTCGAACCTAATCTCGATACAACAAAAACTACTTGCCCATTTCTTCGGCTAGTTTTGGTGCGTTGTAAATTGTCCTCAAGCTTTCCAGGACGCCTGCAATGTGAACCGCAACGGCTCGCGATACATTGTCCGTGTAATAAAAGTCGGCCGTTAGACTTTCAATGTTTCCGTCAAAGATGATTCCAACCATCGCACCATCGCGAGATACGACTGGCGAACCGGAGTTGCCGCCGATGATATCCGCGGTGCATACGAAATTAAAGGGTGTATCCGCCTTCATCTTTCCTTTGGCCGCCTGCCAGCTCTTTGGCAGAACCCATGGGTCCTTGTTCAAGTGCAACGTCTCGTGTTCAAAAGCGCCACCAAGCGTCGTTTGGGCAGGCACTTTCTTGCCATCGGTTTCGTACCCCAGGACTTTGCCATAGGCTAGACGCAATGTGAATGTCGCATCTGGATAAACGGAATCGCCACCGACCGCGAATTTGGCTTCGGTGATTTTCGCGTAGGCTTGTCGCTCTTGTTCTTCGATGCTATCGGCGGCCTCGTGAGCCTTTCGATACTCCGACTCCATGGTCTTTGCCAACAGAATCAGAGGGTCTTTGGAGTCTGCGATGCCTTGCGTTCCAGCGGCAGCAAGCTTTTTGCGTTCAGCCACGTCCATCAGTTTCGTCTGAGCGACGAGCTCGGCTGCGCGTTGGCGTGGGCTCTTTCCGGCGAGGGCTGCCAGGACTAATGGATCGTTGCCACCTCGATCTTCGGCCAGTCTCGAGAGTTCGTCTGCTAGATGGACCCGTTCTAAATCCTCATAGGTTGGGGCTTCAGAAAAGAGTTCCTGCTCGAGCGATTCCCGATTGCTGGCTCGGAATTCTCTCAGTCGATCGCCGCTGGCTTTGCTATCTTCGCTGGCCATAAGGACAAGTGTTTCCGCGATGCCATAGATCTTGCTTCGAAGCGAAGCTTGCTTGGTTAGCCATTCGCGTCGCTTGGTTTGTGCCTCACGAATTTGATCCCATGCTTTCTTAAGTGGAGCCAATTTCGAGTCTTGTGAGATCCGACTCAACAAGTCTGCTTCATCGCGTTTCTTGGAAGCGGTGAAGAGGGGATCTTGAAGGCCGCCGAGCATCCCGGTATAGGCTTTACGAGAGTTTTGGATGCCGAAGAGGTCGTCGCGAGATCGGCGCTGTTGCTCTGGGCCAGCCAATGCATACTGCTGCATCATCACTTCCTTCCGCCTCAGGAGATTCATAGTGCGAGGCATGGCAACGTCCCGTTGATATTCAACGGCGTCGTGAGTTAAGATTCGACGGGTCCGACCTGGGTTGCCGGAGACGAATACCAAGTCTTGCTCTTTGGCCCCGTTGGGTTCCATCTTGAGGAAGTGATCGATTTTGGCCGGCTTGCCGTTTTCGTACACTCGGAATAGCGTGACGTCGAGGCAATAGCGAGGGTATTCAAAATTGTCTGCGTCACCACCAAAGAATGCCGAGCCGGCTTCTGGTGCCCAGACGAGCCGAACGTCGGTGTACTTTTTGTAGCGATACAAGTGATATCGTCCACCTCCGTAGAGCGTCACCACATCGCTGCGAAGTCCAGTTTTGTCGAGCGATTCTTTTTCGATCTCCGCCATCTTTGCCTGTCGGGCTTTGCTGGCTTCTTGACTGGTCATGTTCTCCTGGATCGCACCGTTGATCTTCCCGGTCACATCTTCGATCGAGATGAGCTGATTGAGTTCGAGGTCCGGGGTCTTGATCTCGTCTGATTGGGTGGCGGCCAGGAAGCCGTTTTCGTTGTAGTTGTGTTCCGCCGTCGAGATTTTATAAAGTGTATCGGATGCGACGTGGTGGTTGGTTAGCACTAAGCCCTGCGAGGAGACGAAGGACGCCGAACCGCCGGAGTTGAAGCGGACGCTCGAGAGCATCAAATGATCCAACCACTCTTGAGTCGGCTCAAAATTGTAGCTGCTTTTGAGTTTGGCTTTAGGTACTGAATTGAAGAGCCACATGCCTTCATCGGCCCGGACTTGCGTTGTCAAAAAGCTGCTCGATACGAGCCCAACGGCAAGGAATTTTGCTAACGATTTTTTGAGTCTGGCTTTCACAATCGGTGATCCAATAGAAAGAGGGTTAGAGAGAACGATTCATTGGCAAGAGTATAGCAGATGAGATAGGTCGCACGTGCACTCCGCGATCGAACCGCCTTTGACATAGAGTTCGTCTCAGGCAATTCGATTGAGTAACCGCTCTTTCGATTCGAACCGGCGTAAATTCTCGAGGAAGTGCGTGACCAGACGGTTCATCTCCTCGTCGAATCCGCCCGCGGTGTGTGGAGTGATGTAACAATTCGGAGCCGTCCACAACCCGTGGTCTGCTGGCAATGGTTCGGGAGTCATGACATCCAAATAGGCTCCTGCCAGTTTTCCTGAAGCTAGCGATTGCTGCAACGCATTTTGATGGACGGTGGCTCCACGTCCAATATTGTAAAAGTAGGCGCCCTGTTTCATCCTCTCAAATTTGCTCGCGTCGAAATAACCGGTCGTACTCGCGTTCGCTGGCAAGATGTTAATGACGTGGTCCGCGTTGCTTAACACGTCCTGCAATTGCGATTCGTCAATCATCGGGATCGATTCGGTGCCTCGCACCCGCCGCCGTACGCCAAACAAGTTCATGCGAAATGGTGCCAACAACTCACACAGACGTGTTGCGATCTCGCCGTAACCAAAAACGATGGCGGTCTGGCCATTCAACAAAAACGATTCGCGGCGGCGTTGGTCTGCCGGCCAATCCTTACTTGACAATTGAGTTTTTAGCGACGCTGGCAATTGTCTTGCAAAGGCCATCATCATGGCGAACACATGTTGAGCACAAGGTTCATCATAAACGCCAGAACTGTTGGTCAAGGCCATGCCTCGCGACTGAAAGTGATCTCGAAGATCATCGCGATCATAAGCCGTGTATCCGGCCGTTGTCAGATGGATCCAACGCAACTTGGGTGAGCCAAAGACCTGCTCGACATCGGGCTGCCCGAATGCGATGTCCGCGTCAGCAAGTTGCGAATCCGGTGGGCTCGCGGTCAGATTGAGTGAGCTCATCTCGGAAGCATAGAGCAACCGGTGCGGACGGACGGATTGCGCAAGCTTTTCCGCGGCGCCAGTTGGTAGCTTGGCATTGGTCCAAATGGTGAGTTGCTTTTGCACTGCTGCGGTCCTCGCTTACGCTTCGGGTTACCTGTATTTTTCATGACTTCTTGATCGGCAATGATAGCAATGTAAAAGCCATGGTTTGGCGTTGGATTTGACGTTTTTGGTAAAATCTACCATTTCCCAACTTTGGTTGACTTTCGGGCCTAATAGGACGACAATGGATGTGTGGGCACAGTACCACTCCCGCCATAACCCCCACCTTGAAGCAGCCCGACGAAATCAAAACAATCGTCACTCCCTTTCCTACCTGCGTTGCCGCTTACCGAACATGGTCGGTGGTCCCACACAAACTTGGTGCACCATGAAAACTGGTTACTACCATTGGTTTCCTTGCTTGCCGTTCGCTTTATCCATCGTCCTTTGCTTGCATTTCGATTTTGGCACAGTTCACGGACAGTCCAATCTTGCCACCACTATCGATTCGTTGATGGAACGGGATTTCGAACCGATCATCGGCAAAATGGAATCGGATGGTCCATTGCTTCGCCGATTGTCGTTGGATCTTCGATTGGTCGTGCCTACCTCACAAGAACTTGACGAGTTTTTGGCGGATAGTGCACCGGAACGATGGCAGAGATGGGTTCGGCGTTTTCTCGACGATCCACTTTACCGCGAACGCATGGTGGACTGGCTCGATAAGACGCTTTTGCAACGACGCCCTCACCAGCAAGTGGACCGAGCCAAATGGCTGACCTATTTGCGTAAAGTAGTCGACGAGCAAAAGCCAATCGACCAGATCGCGAAAGAGACAATCGCAAGCGTTTGGTGGAATCAAAGCGAACGAGCACAGCAGCGATTTTTCTTGGAACGGGCGGGAGACTCGCACGCTATCGCTCGAGACCTAGGGCGTGTGTTTTTTGGCCGCGATATGCAGTGTGCGCAGTGCCATGACCATCCCCAAGTCGATGATTACTTGCAAGTCGATTACCATGGATTGTTAGCCTATGTCACGCCCAGTTCCTTTGCAGAAGCGAAATTCAAAGACGACAAGGGTGCCGAACAAAAGGTCCAGCTCTACGTCGAACGAGCTGCTCGCGACGCTCCTTTTGAGTCTGTCTTCGATAAAGGGGTGCTCTTCCGTACCGGAACCCGCGTTCCTGGCAGCACCGAATCGTTCGACCCATTCGAGGCTCCCGATCAGCGTTATCAGCCTGCACCTATGCCAGAGTCGATGGAGGGAGCTCCCAATCCGCCGCTCTCCAGCCGACGAAGTTCGCTCGTTTCTCAGCTCACAGCCAGCAATCGCGCCTTCGCTGAGAATTGGTCGAACCGACTATGGGCGATGGTCATGGGACGAGGCTTGGTGCATCCCTTGGACATGCATCATCCAGGCAATCCACCCACCAATCCCAAACTGCTCGATGCTCTCACGGATGAGTTGATTCGTTCCGGCTTCAATACCCGGTCCGTGATCGAGCAAATCGTCTTGAGTGACGCTTACAAAGTTGGAGCTCAATTGCCGATCGAATCATCGTTGCGGTTTGGCTCGGTCGTTAACTTGCCCGGCGATGTGCAAACGCAATTTGCAGGTTCGCTTGCAGCTCGCAAGCAAGCGAATGAAGCGGAATTGGTCCAACTGACTGCTGCCGCCGATAGCGCTAAGAAACAGTACGAAGACTCGGAGTCTCCTTGGAGAGCCAGTCAAAAAGAACGCGTTGAGGTATGGGCCGAGATCGATAAAGCCGAAGCGGCCTTCAAAGAATCCATGAAGAAAAACGATACTTCGAAAGCTGCATTTGCTGCAGCCAAGAAGTTGCTCGACGACGCTTCAGCCAAACAAAAGCTGTTGGAGGAAGCTGCAGGAAAACTTGAGCAGGCGAAACTGCTTGGTCCGGACGACGCAGAGCTGCAACAAGCGATCGCGACCGCCAAGACAAAAGCGGAGGCCAGTAAGGCATCGATCCCAAACCTAGAGAAAGGGTTGGCCGATGCAACCGTGCCTCGCGATGCGAACCAGATCGCGCTCGAAGCGGAGCGTACGAAAGTTCTGGAGCTTGCCGCCAAACTCAAAGCGGTCGAAGAACGACTCCATGCGGCCGATGTGCAATTTACCGCGATGCGTGCACAGTGGCAAAAGGCGCATAGGGACGCCACCGTGATGTCCAATCGAATTGCCGACTTGACGCACATACAGACATGGCTAGCAACCTCGCAATCGGTCGGTGGCTTCGAAAATGAACAAGCGTTAGTCGTGCAGTCGCTTGAGCAGTCCAAAGGTAAACTGACTCAGCAGATTGCGCAGATGGCAGTGACGCAGCAGCAGATTGCTGACAGCACGATTGCAAAGAACACTGTCGCAGCCAAACAAAGCAAAGCGTTGGAGGATCGAAAGAACACGGTAGCTCAACTAGAGCAGCTTCGCAGCACCTTTGATTCGATCGACAAATCGTTGCCGATAGTCCAGTCTGCCCAGTCGTTGCCTGCAGATTCGTTGATTGCTGCAAAACAAACCATACAGACCTCGATCGACGCGACAAAAGCAATGGTGGATGGGATGAACACCAGATTGGTTGCGATCGAGACTGAGCTAGCAGAGAAAAGCAAGCTGCTGGAAACGCAAACCGGTCAACTGGCAATTGAGGAGCAGTCTCGATTGACTCTCGCTCAAGGCGTAGAGCAAAATGAGAAGCTGACTGCAGAGAAAGCGGACGCAAAACAAAAGGCGATCGACGCTTGTTCGGTCGCGATGCAAAGCGTGTTCGAAGTTCGCCAGAAGTCGAGTCACTTAGCTCAAAACCGACCTCTTTCCCCTGAGCAGTTAGGTTTGAGCATTCTGCAGTCGACAGACGTTTTGAAAAATTATATCGCAGCGGAAATGGCCGAGCTGGAAAAGCAATCACCGCTCGCTGCGGATGCATCTCCGGAGTTGAGGTCGGCGAGGACCCTGCAAGCCACGCGTCAAGCGCTCGACAAATTACGACCCAATGTCGATATCTTTGCGACTCTTTACTCATCAGGGGTCGGTCAAACCAGCGATGAGTTTTTTGCCTCGCCAGACCAAGCGTTGTACATGGCGAACGGCGGTTCGGTGTTCCAGTGGTCTGCACCGAGCAGTAACAATGTTGCCAACCAAATCGTCCAACAGCCAGATAGCATCGTTGCCGCGAAACTTCTGTTTCGATCGCTTTTCTCGCGTGAAGCAACGCCGGCGGAGCAAAGTTGGATCGTCGACATGCTTAGTAAAGCGGGTGACAAGAAACCGGCTGTCGCTCAAGAGTTGGTGTGGAGTTTGTTGACGAGCTCCGAATATCGAGTTTACCCTTAACCCTTTGAGGAGCCTATTTCATGTCGATAGCACACTACGCTTGTGGGTCACAAGACCATGGACTGAACCGACGCCGCTTCTTGCGTCAGTCGTTGTCGGGGGTTGCTGCGGGCGGGGCTATCGCTGGCGGTCTAGGAACACTAACGCACGGGGCTGCGGCGGATCAGCTCAAGTCGCAAGATATGCGCGTGGTTGTATTCAATATGCATGGCGGACTTAGCCAGCTAGAAAGCTGGGACCCGAAGCCTGGAACCAAAACCGGAGGGCCCTGCCGAGCGATTCCAACTTCGGTACCCGGAATTCACATTAGCGATCTCTTGCCGTACACGGCCAAGCAGATGCATCATCTCTGTTTGATGCGAGGGGTCAACACCGCAGAAGATGATCACGGCAAAGGTGCTTATCTCATGTTGACGGGCCGTCGCCAGTCCGCGGCCGCTGAGTATCCTCAAATCGGTGCTGTCGCTGCCAGGATGCTCAACGATGAGAGTCGTGGTCTGCCTGGCCACATTGTTGTCACCCCTGGCGGAGGCGGCGGCAAAGGAAACGAAGCTGCTTATCTCGGCCCGAAGTACTCAAGCATTTCGTTGGGCGGCAGCAAGCCACCACCCAATACCACCAAGCCGGATGCGATCAACGACGAGGCCGAAGCTCGTAGGCATGAGATGCGACGTCATGTCAACCAAGAATTCTTATCGCGTCGCCGAACCGCCATCACCGATGCCTATACCCATAGCTACGAGCAAGCCCTGCGATTGATGGAACGCAAGGACGTCTTTGATATCTCCAAAGAATCGACCAAGGACCAAGAACGCTACGGCAATCACGACTTCGGTCGACAATGCTTGATGGCCCGTCGGTTGCTCGAAAACGGGGTGTCTTTTGTTCAAGTCACACACTCCAACTACGACACGCACAATGAGAATTTCATCTTTCACATTGAGCAGCTCGGTGAATTCGACCAGTCTTTTGCAACGTTCGTTGCCGATTTAGCAGATCGAGGGTTGCTCGAAAAAACCTTGGTCGTGGTTCTCAGTGAGTTCGGACGAACTCCCAACATCAACTTGTATTACGGCCGCGATCACTGGTCAAAAGCCTGGTCGGTACTCATGGCTGGTGGCAAGATGGCGAGAGGAGCTGCGTTTGGTAAGACCAACGACGAAGGGACCGAAGTGGTCGATGGCCAAGTTGATCACGGAGCTTTGTTTCATACTTATCTCAGGGCTGTCGGCGTGGACTCGTCGCAAACGATAGCGGTCGATGGTCGCCAATTACCGATCGCAGACCCAGCGGCAGCTCCCGTTTGGAAAGTGTTGACCTAACGTGAATTCGACGATCGACATAACCAAGACGCACGTCGCTTATGAATGGAAGCACGATCGGCCTCTCATCGCTTGTCGCATGTCGCCTGACGGTTTGCAGGCCGCAAGCAGTTCCGAAGATTCGTCGCTGCAGCTTTGGACAGTCCCGACAGGCCAAAAGAAAGTGCTCGCAGGTCACGAGAGCTGGGTGCATGCTCTTTCCTACAGTAACGATAGCCAGCAGCTGATCTCTGGTGGTTGCGACGGCAGGCTCATTTGGTGGTCGGCCAAAGAAGAAACGCCAGGAATCGTTCGCAAAATCGATGCGCACACGGGTTGGATTCGCGGAGTGGCCATTTCGCCGGACAACACAACTTTAGCATCGGTTGGCAACGACAAAATCGTGCGTCTCTGGAGTTTCGCGACGGGTGAGAAGATTTGTGAACTGCCGGGCCACGACCGACACATCTATAGTGTGTTGTTTCATCCAAGTGGTACACAGCTTGTCACAGGTGACTTGCTTGGAAAGATCCACGTGTGGAACCTTGCGGATCGCAAGCTCGAGCGAACAATCGAAGCGACGCCACTGTACGCGGAAAACAAGGGGCAGAATGCGGAGTACGGTGGTGTCCGCGCGATGGCATTGAATATAGAGCGTGGCGAACTCATCGCTGGTGGAACGCACAAAGCGACGAACCCATTTGGCGCCGTGCATGAACCTCTGGTTCTGCGAATCAATTGGGCTGATGGTGTCCTAAAAAAATCGCATTCTTGCGAAGGGATTCCCGGTGGACTTGTTTGGCGCGTTCAGTGGCTAAAGGACGGGACAGCGGTCGGCGTTTCTGGTGGTTCAACGGGCGGAATTTTGTTGTTCTTTCACGATGCCCTAGAAAAAGAAATGCATCGGTTCAAGTTGCCTACTTTGGCCAGAGACATGGACATTCATCTCGAGAGCAATCTAGTGGCAACCGCTCACTACGATAACCACTTGCGAATCTCTGGGATGTTTGCAAAGGCGTAAAGCCAATCGCAGGCAGAGAAAACGCATCTAAGCACATCGCCATGTGTGTCCGGCTCGGGCTCGTCCCGACAGGACAACGTATTGGTGTTTTCACGTGCCTCGTAAAGAAAATGAAAACTCCGGATTCGTCGCACCGCCCTTGGCGGTGCGACGAATCCGGAGGCAAGCGAGCAGGCGACGTGCATCTAGGACTCCAAAGCTGCGGACGCTGGGGTCAAGCCCCATCCGTCCTGAAAATGCTTTACAGCGTAGGCGCACTCGACTTGACACCATCAAAGCACGCCTTCGGCTGACTGTTAAACGAAAGTATGAAATAGATTGATTTTCATTCAGGGAGAGGAGTTTATGGTCGCATCCGGCAGATACGACCCACTGGGTTAGTCTTCGACTATTTTGCTTAGAAACTCGCCATCGCTAAGCTTGGTCCGGATAAGTTGACCAGGTTGGATGTGCTCTGTGCTCATGATCACCTTGTCGCTCTTAGCGTCGAGGGTAACCGAGTATCCGCGCGCTAGCGTTTTAAGTGGACTGATCGCATCGAGCACCTGCGACACGCGTTCGAGTTGCTCTGTCCGCGATTGCATCAATTCATCAATCACTCCATCCAGCGACTCATGCAAATCATCCAGTCTTTGCATCGGCGTCTCGAGCAGTCGTTCGGGCGATTGCAGGATGGGTCGGCTTGCGATGGACTGCAGCCGCATTTCCGCTTGACTCAATCGATGCATCAGCAGCGTATCCAGGCGACGTTGCACTCCCGTCAAAGTATCAAATACATCATCGCGACTGGGAACAATTCGCTCAGCCGCTTCGGATGGAGTTAGGGCGCGAACGTCCGCTGCGAGATCGCACAAGGTCACATCGATCTCATGCCCTACCGCCGATACCGTTGGCAACGGACACTCTGCAACTGCTCGCACAACAACTTCCTCATTAAAGCACCATAAGTCCTCGAGTGAACCACCGCCTCGCCCAACCACCAAAACATCCAACGGAGGCTTGAGCAACGCAGCAACTCGGATACCCTCAGCGATCTCCTGTGCAGCTCCGTCCCCTTGGACGCGTGACGGAATGATCAATACACTCGCACCCGGCCAACGGCGTTTGAGAACCTGAGTGAAGTCATGGATCGCGGCACCACTCGGACTCGTTACGAATCCGATCCGAGTCGGAAAAGCAGGGAGCGGCTTCTTGCGCTCTGGAGCGAAAAGGCCCTCCTTCTCAAGCTTGGCATGCAAGCGACGAAACGCGGCCTGCAGAGCGCCAAGCCCCTGCTGTTCCATTCGAGTGATGATCACTTGATAGGTGCCGCGAGGACCATACACTTCGATGCGGCCTTGTACCAACACCGCCATCCCCTCGCGAAGATCCATCCCGATCCGCTCAAATGTCGATCGCCAAATCACCGCCGAGATTTGGCTCGCCGCATCCTTGATCGTTAAGTAGACGTGCCCGGATGCCGATTGGTTGAGATTGCCGATCTCGCCAGCGAGCCAAAACGTTGGCACGGTTTGCTCAATAGCGTTTTTGATCCAAGCGTTTAGTTGGGCGACGCTAAGTGGTGCTTCCGAAGTGGTGCCTGGTCGAGGTTTGGCGGGCACTTTCGCTGACGATTTAGCTCCAGGATTTGTCGCTGATTTTGAGGCGAGCTGGTCGGATGACTTAGGTAGCGGATTGCTTTTGCTCGGACCTGCATTCGGCTGTTCGCCAAAGAACGCGTCTGCATCATCGCTCCACAGAAAGCCTGTCACAGTTGTATCGCTCCTTGAGGGACTGGATAAAACGCCCGTTCACCTTCACGCATCGAGCCGTCCGCTGCCCAGGTTTCCGCTTCGGTTGTTACGGCTACGAGCACCGATTCAATGTGCTTGCGGTACTCCTCGATGTCCTCTTTGCTCAATTTGCGAGGAACACGAATACCTGGTCCAAGCACGATGCGTGCTCGCGAGCTTGGACGCGGAATTGCAAACTTATCCCAAGCACCATTGTTTCGCCAGGGCCGATCGAATCCACAACCCAACGGAACGATCGGAATACCCAACATGCCGGCGATAAACACACAACCGCTCGAAAGTTCACGGCGCGGACCTCGCGGCCCGTCGGGAGTAATGACGAGACTCGTGTGTCGATTATTCCGACGAATATTCAAAATGGCTTGCACGCCGCCACGCGTGGAAGAACCGCGAACCGTCTTAAACCCGAACTGACGTATAACTTCGGTCAGCCAATGCGCGTCGCGATGTTGACTCAAGAGCATCGTCACGTCGCAGCCTCTGCGATTGCATGGCGGCAACGCAAGATACTCGTGCCATACAACGTAGATCGCCGGCCCGTCAAAGATCGATACCGCCGGATCCATTTCAGGCTCATAGCAAACAATCCTTGCATCGAGCGTTCGCATCCAAGCTCGTATCGCGAAAGCCAAAAGCGTTCCGCCCCAACGCATCGTCATTCGGACCAAGTCAACTTTGGGGACTTGCATTACTAGCTAAGTTGCCATCGGCCAGAGAAGACTTCGACCGCTGGGCCAGTCATGAAGACATGGTTGCTCGCTTCGTCCCAACGCAAACGCAGTTGCCCACCCAGCAAGGAATTGAGGATCTGCCGATCGGTCTGCCCCGTCAAGACTCCCGCCACGCATACCGCGCTGGCTCCCGTTCCGCATGCCCATGTTTCACCAGAGCCACGTTCCCAAGTTCGCTGACGCACTTCGCCTCGCGAGAGTACCTCAACAAACTCAACGTTGGTTTTCTTAGGGAAGCGATCATCGCGTTCGATCATGGGTCCGATCTCGAGCACCAATTCATCGGTCGCTTCGGGGACAAAAATGACGCAATGGGGATTGCCCATCGAAACGCATGTCGCAAACAAAGTGTGCCCGCGATACTCGATAGGACAGTTCACCACTTGGGACTGAGGGCCGGCACCAAGCGTTGTCGGAATGAGAGCGGCTTCAAGCCTTGGTTGTCCCATGTCCACGGTGACTTGCGACACCAGACCATCAGCGACCTTCAACACCAACGAAAGAACTCCTGCGCCCGTTTCGATGGTCAGCGATTCGTTTTTGCAGATGCCGTGGTCGTAGACGTATTTGGCAACGCAGCGGATTCCGTTGCCACACATTTCGGACTCGCTACCATCGGCGTTAAACATCCGCATGCGAGCATCGGCCTTGTCGCTCGGGAGGATCGCGATCAATCCGTCGCCACCGATCCCGAATCGCCGATCGGAGACTTGGATTGCTAATTGAGGAAGATCGAGAGGCAATGTTTGATCGAAACCGCTGACATAGACGTAGTCATTGCCAGCACCATGCATCTTGGTGAAATTCAGAAAGGAAGCCATGATGTTTATGGAGCTTGATAGGGCGTTAGCCAGGTAACTTGAAATCGGGATCCGCGATCCCGCGAATGAGTTCGGAGAGCCGACTGTAGAGTTGCAGCATCAATTGCCATGTAGCCAAGTCGACATTGATCGACGCTCGTTTTTCATTGATCTTGACGACATCCACTACCTCGCCAATGCGAGCGTGGAAATACTCGAACAGTTCGGCCAATTGGGCTGCTTGGCTGGGGCTGAGACGTTCAGGCAATTGAGGTGGTTGATTCAAGTCTCTCAAAGCGCGAACGGATTCAGCCAAATTTGCATCCAAATCAAAATCACCGCTGTCGGTTTTCTTGACCATGCGAGACTCTTCGACTGCTGTCAGACTTTCCTGAACACGCGAGTTGATCTGATCGTGCGTCCCGAAAAGCAGCATACTTCGTCCGACGGAGATAATGTCGCCAAATCGCAAGATACGAAGTTGGCAATCTTGACCATTGACACGAGTCCCGTTGGTGCTCTCCAGGTCGGTGAGCACCAAGTGATCGTTGTCTTCTTGGATTTTGCAATGAAAACGACTGATTCGTTCGTCGTTCAATTGGATCGAGTTGCCTTCTTCACGACCAATCGAAATTGGCGTCTTCAGGTCCGCATAAGTGCGTCCTCGATCAGCCCCTTGAACAACACGAAGCGTCAATCTAGTCATTGCAATCTCAAGGTCATATTTCGGTAAGGAAAACCGATTGGCTCTTTACGCTTCCAATCCGATATCTTCCAACACCAACGGCGAAGTTGATTCTACTATCATATCTGGTCGGCGTGTGAAGGTGGGCAATCCGGCACCAGCTAAGACATTATCTAGAGAATCTTGAGAATCTTGGCTCTTGGCCACGATGGAATCGCGTGTCATTCCGCCGAAATTGCTCGCGTGTCCGAAAGCCGTAATTGGGCCATCGAAGCCAGCTTTGCTCAAAACCGAAACGATTCGAACGTTGTCGATAATTCCGCTGGTGCCTGCGAGTTGCCGCATCTTGAGGCTAGCCTCTTCGATGGTTGGCAAGGTTTCGGCATCTGCCAAACGCAAAACGGCGATTCGGTTGCCTGGGATGGTCGCGAGTTGTTCGAAAGTTCCGCCGCCAACGACCCAGTTGAACGTGTCGACAACCAAGCCAACGCTTTTGTTCGTGCAAGCGTTGAAGAAGGCCAGGAAGCCACCTACGTCTTGAATAAACTTGAACTGTCGGTTTTCACGGTTCTCCAGTGCTGTCGAGAAATACAGACCGAGCATCACGTTGTTGGCTGCGAAAATCTCGGCAATTCGGTCCACTCGCTTGCGCAATACGTCAAAGTACTCGTGGAATGGGAGTCGGTCGGTGGCTGCTGGCAATCGTAGGAAACCGGCACGGGCGTTGACTTTTCCAGCGATTTCGATGGTTGCAGGCAGCTGTGCGAGGGTCTTTTCGAAGGTCGCGTCGTCGCTATCCAAATCGATAGGAGTTTCAAAACCGCTCACCATCATCTTGGCGCTCAACAAATAGCGAGCTGCCTTTTCAAATTCGCTGCGTTGCGTTCGCTTGACTAAGTCTACGATATCGATATCCAATCCGCGGAAACCGTAGGTCATTGCCAATTCAATGAGTTCGCTTTGTCGTCCAGAAACACCCAAAACAGTAGCGTTCAAATTCTTGTACATTCAGCCAATCTCCCAAATAAAACAAGCGTGCTACGGGTCGGCAAAGCCAACCATCGATGCACGCAAAAATTGTCGTAGGTCCGCCTATTTTTCGCGGCCTCGGTTTTGGACTCCCTGTGAGCTCCAAAAGGCGGAAATCACCCCTTTATGGGTGGTGAGTCCGCATGGGACGGAGTATCGCAGAAAAACGAGGGTCTTCCAAGTCGAAACGCTAGAATGGAGGGCTGCCAAAATTCAATGTAGTAGGCACATTCCATGTGCCGCACACCAGGAATCATCGCAATTGCTGGAAGCCAGAGCTTGTCGGGTTACTTTGTCGGCTGTGTCATTCAACCATTGAGTCCTTAATGGACGGCAGTTGAAAGCCTGGGGTAAAGTTCGCCTTGCGAACGAAACCCCAGGTTAGATGCCCGTCGACTTAGAGCTCTGAAGGAGCGCCATTTGCGGAGTGTGATTCGTATGGTTGGCGATGTATTCGGTTCGAACCGTACGCTGGAGTGCCGTCGCATTGCGACTCTAAGCACAATTTGCATCGCAAACCACGGATTGCATCCGTGGCTATCAAATGACACTGCTCCGCAGTTCAAGACTTCCGCTATTTATTGACCAGACTTCCGGCTTTCTTCTGAACCGACGTCTGAATCCAATCTTGCAGGGAAAGTTTCAGCTTCCCTTTTTGCTTCGCGATTTCGGAATTCATTTTCACGACCAGTTTGTCTCGGTAGTCCTCCAATCGGTCGTCGAGGACCTCTCGGATACCCTTGCCCAGGAGCTCGGCAAGCGGGCCGTGCAACTGACTGATGCGTTGTACCTCGAACTCGCGAAGTAGAACCGTGGCGTCGGTCACGACCGGTCGAAACTCTACGTCCGGTGGGATTTTCAGCGGGTTCACGATCACTAGGATTTCACACACAACATTCAACTCAATGGTGGCCTCTGCGTTCGCGGACAAACTGATCAATTGGATGTCGCGACGCCATTCGCTTACCCGGCCAAAAAGCTTGAGTGGAGTCACGACTTGCGTTTCAACGTGAATCGGCCCTTTGGTCGGGTACTCGATCTTCTTGATATTCACCTGTAGCCGCTCCGCAGGGTCAATAAACTCGATGTAGTAACGCGACCAAGTCCCTTGCTTGACCGTTTTTGTTTTTCGTTTGGTTTCAAGCTTCCATCCTTCACGACGGATTTGAATGCCATTGAATACGTCTTTCTCTTTTCCCCATTTGCGATTGTCCTCAAAACTAGGTGGCAAATTCCGCAAGACCAACCAACGAACCCACGAAGACAGCTCTTGTCGCTCATCCGCCGAGACCGGCAATGGAACTTCCGCCAAAGACTCAGGCAGTGCCAACTTAGGATCGACCGGACGCTCGTCGGATGGGATTGGCGCCATGTCCGATTCAAAGAAATCGCTCATACTCGGCAGAGTCGATTTGCTGGACTCTTGACAGCGAACTCGATCCAATCCAAAAACGAGGAGCCACGATGCCAAAAAAACAATTACAACGAATCGGTGTTTCGCGGTACGTTGATCGAACAGCATGAGCCTGTTACCGGATAGAATTGTTGGAGAACTTTCCCGCCACTTGAATCCCTCCCACTATAGAACCCATCAGAATGCAAGCACAAGACCATTGTTTTTCGGTTGCCCCTTCGAATCGATCGATTGCTTCTATTCCTATGCGAGTGGCAAGAAAAAACATACCACGACTCGTAGCTGGATCCGTAAGAATTCAGCTGGTTCTGAATTCTTACACATTCAGCTACGGTAGTTATTATTCCGCCGCTCGCCTTGCGAGAGTATGGGCTTGGCCGCTATTGCTTGCACTGGCTGGCCAAGTGTTCACGGACACTGCAATTGGCCAACAAACGGCAGCTCCTGACGATAAACCGTTCTCGCAGGAAACAGTGGATGCTCTCGTTTCGCGCTCGAGCGAACAAGGGGACTTTTCTCGTGGGCTCCGCGTCTTCACACAAGCCAAGTCGGCCTGCTTTTCATGCCATCGAATCGGCGAAACCGGAGGTGCCATCGGTCCCGAGTTGAGTCGCATATGCAAAGAACGAACACCAGCTCAATTGGCGGAGAGCCTTCTTTGGCCAAACCGAAAAATCGAACCGGAATTTCAACCCGTCAAAGTTCAGACCAAGGACGGAGAATTGATTGGCGGCTACGTTGTCACTGCCGAATCGAGCGACTCAGTTTTGGCCCTACGCGATCCTGCCACCCAAAAGATCACGAAAGTCGAACGCGAGGAAATCGAGAGCCAAGCGAACGGACTCTCGTTGATGCCCAATGGACTGATCGAATCGCTCAGCCAAGGTGATCAAGCCGACTTGCTTCATTTTTTGGTCGCATTAGGTCAAGGCAAGGACTTGGATTTGCCGTCCATCGAAGCGACCATTCGGACCGCGAACACGCATGAGCCAGCCAGCTTTCCATTGGTTCGGGATCCAATCCATCCCGAGTTGAAACCATCTTGGAAACAGAACGTCAATCGCAACCGCATCTACGATTTCTATTCCAAACAAGCGGCTTACTTCACCGAACAAGCGAAACGCCCCGAGTGGCTATCGTCGTTTCCAGGACTCGACGGTGAAAGCTTCGGGCACTGGGGAAACCAAAACGAAGAGTATTGGAAGGGGGACGAATGGAACTCGGTGGTTCACGGCTTGGTGCAATGCGGCGTGTTTCGAGCAGGGGACAAGACGATCGCTCGAGCGGTGTGCTTTCGAATGGGTTCGGGCCGTTCTTGGTCCGCTTGCTTTAACCCAGACACCATGACCTACGAAAAACTTTGGTCTGGTGGTTTTGTAGGATACTCGTCGGTTCGCCACGGTTTTATGGATGGTATGCGCATCGTAGGCAAAGAATCCGTTCTGCCCAATGAGGCTAAGTCGATCCGGGAACTGAGACCGGAACTAGCAAAGGCCAACATCGAATACCAAGGCTACTTCGTTCATCAGGACAACATTCTTTTCCTCTACAAAGCCGATGGTGTTGAGTACATCGATGCACCGACCATGAACGGCAGCCAGTTTAAACGAATTGTTGCACCGAGGTCGACGCACCCGCTCAGGCAGCTTCTATCCGGTGGTCCCAAGCAATGGCCGTTTGTCTTTGACACCAATATTGTGCTTGGTAATGGCAAGGGCTTTGCGGTTGATACAATAGAGGTCCCGAAAAACAATCCATGGAAAATTCCGGTCGCTTGCGGTGATCACGCCTTTCTCAAAGATGGTACGGGCATCGTCGCAACCATGCACGGCGACATCTGGCGAGTCGAAGGTATCAGCTTCGATGCCAAACAATTAACCCAGCCCGCAAATCCGAAGTCGCCGGTGCCTAAAGCTCGTTGGAAACGCATTGCAAGCGGCCTCAATCAAGCCCTCGGCGTCTGGGTTCACGAAGACGAGATCTATGTGCTGGGACGAAATCAAATCACCCGCCTCCACGATTTGAATAGCGACTTTGAGATTGATTGGTACGAGTGTTTCTCCAATGCTTTTGAATCGTCTCCGGGTGGTCACGACTACATTTGCGGGATGCAGAGAGATAAATTCGGCAACTTCTACATAGCGTCCGGCAATCAAGGGATCTTGCAGATTTCCCCTGATGGCAAAAAAGTCACTGTCATTGCCACTGGATTCCGCAATCCCGATGGGATCGGTCTATTGCCTGATGGAACGGTCACGGTTCCCAATTCCGAAGGGGACTGGGCACCGACCTCGATGATCGCTTTGGTTTCACCCAAGCCTTCGGCCGGTAACGATCGCTTTGAATTTGAAAGTTCGCCTCCTCCCTTCTTTGGGCACCGTGGCCCGAAAGAAGGCCAGGCTGTTGAGTTGCCATTGGTGTACTTGCCGCGTGGCTTGGACAATTCGAGCGGCGGCCAAGTTTGGGTGGATGACGCTCGCATGGGACCGCTCAATGGACAGATGTTGCATACGTCGTATGGTGCAGGCGCAGCCATGATGGTGTTGCGAGATCAAGTCGGAGATCGATGGCAGGGAGCAGTTGTCCCATTGCCAGGCGAGTATCGCTCCGGTGTTCATCGCGCTCACCTTAGTCCAAGCGACGGCCAAGTCTACTTGACCGGCATGAATGGCTGGGGCTCGTACACTACGGATCCGGGTTGCTTTCAGCGACTACGTTTTACAGGCGAAGACATTCAGCTGCCAATCGGTTTCCATGTGCATGCCAACGGCGTCGCGGTTCGCTTTCGCAAGCCAATCGATGCTGAGTTGGCCAAGGATACAGCCAAGCACTTTGCTCAATGCTGGAACTACCGATATTCGCCAGGGTATGGTTCCAAGGAGTATTCAGTCTTGCATACACCGATGATCGGGCATGATTGTTTGACGATTGCTTCGTCTCACGTTTTGGATGAGGGCAAGACGTTGTTCCTGGAGATTCCGGATCTTCAGTTGTGCAGTCAGTTGCATTTGAGAATGGCAGTGGGTACCGGTACCGAACCACAGGAGTTGTTCGCGACCGTCAACGCCATGGATTCCGATCGAATCGATCTGCCCAATTACCAATCTCGTCCAGGCAAAGTTTTATTGCAACATCCGATGGTCCGAGATTTGGAATGGCTCAAACGAAGCGTGCCGAATCCATGGCGGAATCGAATTGCTGAGGCACGCGCGGTTCGAATTGAATCCCGAGACAACTTGCAGTTCTCGACACGCACTGTTGAGGCTACCGCTGGTGAAACCATCAAGCTGACGTTTGGCAACCCCGACGTCGTGCCGCACAACTGGGCATTGATTCGACCAGGGACGCTTCAAAAAATCGGGGACCTTACGAACCGATTGGTCAATGATCCGGACGCCTTCCTTCGGCACTACGTACCGGAAAGCTCGGATGTGATTTGCTACACCGACGTGGTAGAACCCAAAGGGGAGGGAGCAATCTATTTCCAAGTACCAAGCGAACCAGGACGCTATCCGTACCTATGCACCTTCCCCGGACACTGGATGGTGATGAACGGCGAGTTGATCGTGAAGCCCGCGAAGTAGGGGCGATTTCATTGAGCTTGTTGAAGTTGATTCAGTCGTTTAACAGTCAGCCGTTGGCGTACTCGATTGCAACTTTATTTCACGACGGATTTCCATGAAGTATCTATTGTTTCTGTGCTGTGCTTTTTTGTGTGCTCCGGTTGAGCTAATTGCGGCGGAGAAAAACGTTCGCCCAAATGTCGTGTTCATTGTGGCCGACGATCTCGGATATGGCCACTGGAAACTCCTTCGCGAAAGCAAAGCTTGGCAGCTCTATGACCTGGATACCGACATCGGAGAAACCAAGGATCTGGCTGCAAGTCAACCGGAACAAGTCAAGCAACTATCCACCATTTGGGACACTTGGAACGCGGAGCAAATGGAGCCGCTTTGGAGGTAAACACCCTAGCGGGCTGATATTCCGATGTCGTGGAGGATGACGCGTTACGAGATCGCAACTGAGGAACTTCGTAACCCCGAAGAGGCAAAGCCATCTTGGCAGCCTTAACTGCGGAGCAGTGGCATTTGATAGCCACGGATAAAATCCGTGGTCAACGTGGTAGGGATTGTTTGTGAGTCGCAAAGCGACGGCATTCGCACCGAAGTTACTTGGCTTGATGGTCAATATTGCCTTTGGGTAGTAACGGATGGCTTTGTTGCTGGG
>JAPLNL010000008.1 GCA_026692905.1 Planctomycetota bacterium | reverse complement strand
CATATCCAGACGACGTACCACGGTCCAACTCCAGTAGAGGGTTTACGAAGAAACCCTCTATCTGAATGAACCATACCTTTCCTGTCGAACTGGCCCCTTTTGAAGCGCCTCGCGCTGGCCCCTTTTTGGCGCTCACTGACAACGAACTTCATTTTCAAATCGTTCCCGGGCGTTTGGGCCTCGCAATTGCTTGCACACGGTTCCATCGGAGCGGTGGCGGACATGGGCTCTGGGGCTATCTTTAAAGACAATCATAATAACCAGCATGAATTTGGAGTAACGAGGCTTACATTAAGCAACCTACTTTTTCCAAATGAGCCTGAAGCGGTATTTTCCAAAAAACAAGAATTCCGAAGACTCCAAAAGATGGGCGAGACGCTTTGAAACGATCGTGTCGATTTTGTCGCCGAGTGTCGAACAATTGTCTCAATTGTTCCTTGCCGCTATTGTCCCACTGGAGCTAAGGGCATCGTCAAAAGTATTTGGTGCGAAGAAAAAATCAGCCGAACGGCGTTAGCGGTTGTTAGCCCCGGTTTGTTTTGCAAGGATTTAAAGTCACCCTACCTCTGGGAGGGTGTCTAGCCACCAAAGTAAATTTCATTGAAAACCTTAGGGAGGGCGAGGCTCCTGCCGAGCCAACGGTCCAAAGGTTCGGCAGGAGCCTCACCCTCCCGAGCAATGAATTGCTTAGGTAAACTTGTTGGAAACATGTTTACAGCGGTGGGGTGTCTAACCCACCGGTTAATCAAAGGTTTTAATGCAACGATTGGGACAATCGTGCGACACTCGCGGAACACTTGGTTCAGGGCAAGTCGGGTCGTTCGCCCACTGGTACTTCGATTGCGATTCGCTCACCGTCACGATCGATCGATAGCGAGACGCGGGTCCCCACTGGGGTCTTGCCGATTTCGAATATCAGCTCTTCAACCCCTTTGATCTTAAGACCATTGATCTCAACAATCGTATCCCCGACTTTGACCCCTGCGAGCAAAGCTGGGGATTTCTCCATCAGGCTGGTTACAACCGAACCGCGCTGAGGGAGTTGGGCGAGATCAACCATATCCCGAAGATCATTTGAGTCGGCGTTCGCGATGGTTGGCTGTGGGCCTTTTAGGTTTTGAGAGGCATTAGCGAGTCCGACTCCAATCCAGCCTCTGCGCATTTTTCCGGTTTCCAATATCTGATTGAAAACGCTTTTGACAACATTGCTGGGGATCGAGAAACTGACTCCTCGATACGATTCGCCGATGATCGCGGTGTTGATTCCGATCATTTCACCTCGACCGTTAACCAGCGGCCCACCACTGTTGCCGGGATTCACTGCGACATCGCTTTGCATCAGGTCGCTATATCTGGCTGAAGCTCTTCGTTTGGCTCCCCGCAAAAAATTACTTGGAATTTCGTCGTAACTTGTTCCGCTCAAATCCAGGCGATGCTTGCTGCTCAGAATTCCGAACGTGATGGAGCCTGTCAAGCCGAATGGGCTGCCGATTGCCCATACGGGCGAGCCAACTTCGATGCAGTCACTATCTCCCCAACGAATTGGAAACAATTCGTCCGCGTTGATTTTCAGAACGGCCAAGTCTGTCAGTTTATCGAACCCGACCAACTGAGCGACACAGGTCCGTTCATCGGCTAGGATTACATTGATCTGTGAGCCTTCGTCCAGCACATGGTAATTGGTAACGATGTGCCCGAGAGCGTCCGCGACAATACCACTTCCTTGCCCAACTTTTGGACGTCGGGTGGTCACAGGAAAATCTTCTGCCTCGCTTGCTTCAGCGCTCATCGTGATATGTACGACGCTGGCATTGGTCCGTTTTGCCACCGTTTCGGAGATGTGGTTTAAGCCTTCCCAAGAAACCCGCTCGAGTTGTTGGCCAGCCATTTCGTACTCTGCACGCAACTGGCCGCGATGCCAAGCGTACCGGGAGTATTCGAGCATGGATGGGAGCATGAATCGCAACGCAACCAAGAGAACAAGCACGACCACAAGACTCAAAAAAGTTGACAGGAGAAGCGATGCAGCAGTTGGCTGTCGGTTGATAACATGAAGATTGTCGACGGAATTGGCCGAGGAGGAGTCGGTGCTCGATTCGGTGGCAGTCGGAACTGCGGGAAGTGCAACTGGTTCAAGCGAGAATTCGGGGAGGGATGGCACCGCATTCGGATCCGTTTCACTCATCGACGTGCGCCTTTCACTGAAAACTACTGGCGATTGCCTGAAATATTGAAGGCTAATCGTGTGACGCCAAGACTCAAAACGACCGGCCAACAATCCGAATCATCCAAAAATGGCGTACCTGGATGTGTCATTGTAACCGAGCTATTCCAGCCACGGCAATCATTTAACTCGGGATTGATGTGGACTTTCTTCGAATGGGCTGGTGAAGTATTGACAGATTACGACTAAAATTCGTGGAGAGTTATGGAACGCGACGCTTGCTGGATTGTGGATTGGTGAACGCCCAAAATTCGATAGATTTGACTGCAGTCATTACGACACCTGAGAATATTCAGTTTGAATATCGTATTGCAGGACCATTTCGTCGCCTGCCTGCATTTTTCTTGGACTTTGTCCTACGTTCTGTATTTGTGTCTGCGTTCTTCATCTTGATGTTGCTTGTCGGCGCGACGGCCGCTCTCCCGACTGGAATGATCTTTTTCGTCATCTTCTTGGTCAGTTTCGCTTTTGATTGGTTCTATGGGCTGTTTTTTGAATCGTATTGGAATGGCCAGACCCCAGGCAAATGGCTAACTCGGATTCGCGTGATATCGGTGGACGGTCGGCCCATCAACGCTTATCAAGCAACCGTCCGAAATTTTCTGCGCCTTGCGGACTTTGCTCCTATGGTCTCATTCGAAGTGTTCAGTTCCGACTCACCGCCGGTGTATGCAATTCCAACTTTCCTCGTGTCGCTTCTGTGCATGACCATTTCGCCAAGATTTCAGCGATTGGGCGATCTTGCGGCTGGAACGATGGTCGTAGTGAATCAACGATCTTGGGTTCCGGCGAATATCAAGCTGGAAGACACCCGCGTCGCTTCGCTTAGCGAGCTTATCCCGCCCAACTTCCGCATGACTTCAACTCTAGCCAAAGCGATCGCGCTCTATGCGGAGCGTCGAAGTCGGCTCTCGATTGGAAGGCGCACAGAGCTCGCCTCGCATTTGTCCCAACCCCTCTTAAAACAGTTTGGCCTACTCCGCGATACCAGTCCAGACCTCTTGCTCTGCGCCTTGTACTATCGTGAGTTCGTTGCCAAGGACACTTTTTCGGACGTCAAGCGATTTGCTCCGACACCATCGGCGGATTCAACGAACGAGCCGGTCAATGCAATTGCATCGGATTCCCTTCCGCCAATCCTGAAAGCCCCTCAATGAATATTGCAGAATTATTGGAGAAACGCCGTCAGGGCTGGGTCGAGTTGGAGCATATGTGCGACTCCCTTCAGTCCATGCAGTATCCATTTGCAAACCGCGGCAATCAGGTTTCGCGATTTTCTGCGTTGTACCGTGCTGCCTGTACCGATTTGGCCATGGCTGACCAATACCAATTGCCACCTGCCAGTGTCGAGTATTTGCATCGTCTGGTTGGTCGAGCTCATAGCCATCTGTATCGTTCCCGTCGTTTTGGTGCAGATAGGTGGATACGCTACCTGTCGAAGATCGCGCCCCAAAGTATTTTCCAAGATCCCTGTGTCAAGGTAGCATCTGTGGTCTTCTTTGGACTCTTTACCCTATCCGCCATGATCGCTTGGTCTGAGTTGAAATTCCCTGGGTTTCCCGAACGTATCCTAGGCAAGGACCAAATCAAAATGATGAAGGACAATTTCGATAAGCCGTTGGAGGGCAATTTCAATCAGTACGTCTTGATGGCGGGATTTTACATCAAGCACAACACGAGCATCGGCCTACAGTGCTTCGCTCTCGGCCCCCTGATCCTGCCCTCTCTGTGCGCTTTAGGATACAACGCAGTGGTTCTGGGGGCATCGTTTGGGTACATGGCACGTTCGGACGTCGAACAGGGAGACGTTTTTTTTCAATTTGTGACGGCTCACGGAGCTTTTGAATTGACCGCTATCGCGCTTTCGGCCGCATCTGGTTTACGCTTGGGTATCGGGCTTTTTGCAACCGGTGGCTTGCGTCGTTCGGAATCGTTTCGATTGAATGCCGAACGCGCTTTGCCTATTATTTTAGCCGCCGTGGTTCTCTTCTTCCTCGCGGCTTTTACGGAGGGCTTTATTTCCCCATCGCCACTCCCCTACTTTGTCAAAGCATGCGTTGCCATCCTGAGCTCGGGCATGTTGATGTATTACTTTGTCGTTTTAGGTTACCCGCGCCCGGACACCGATCGAGAACTCGAAAACAACGAGGACAATCCTTGGCGCAAAATCGGAGTCGATCGTGCAACTCGATAAGACCGCTATTACCATATCGCAACGATCTGGAGTCGAGGTAATCGACCTGAGCCTGCTCGTCGTGCGTCGCTATTGGCAGTCCATTGCGTTCTTTGCATTCGTTGGAATTCTGCCGTTCGCAATCGTGAACCTTGTCCTGCTGTGGCCAATGACTCAGTACGAATCGCTTATGATCGCTTCACGCGATTTTACTGATGTTGGAGTGTATCATTTTCGTTATCTTTGCACCGTCACTGCAATCATCTTGGTCCAAGCTCCGATAGCTCTGAGTCCGGTAACCTATTTTATCGGACAAGCGGTTTTTATCGAACAGCCGACAGCGAGGCAAGTTTTCTCGGCGGTCTGGAAACGCTGTGGTGCAATCCTTTTGATCCTTGGGATCTTACGATTGTCGCTGATTGTTTTTGTACCCGCTGTCTTCCTCTTTCTCGACCCTGCTTTGAAGCTCGAAGTTGAGATTCCGCTCTATCTTTTTTGCCTGTGTGGTTTGGTCTTCTGCATTCGAGGCTTTCGACCCTTTGCAGCGGAAATCTTGCTGCTCGAACGCTGCCCAATTCGCAAGCCCAAGAATCGCCAAGATCAGCTCGCCTACGGGCAACGGTCCAAATGGCTACACTCAAGCCTTGATCTTCAGTTGTTCGGGAACCATATCGGGATTACGATCGTCGAAATTTTGACCGCCCTTTCCATAGCGCTCAGCCTGGTATTCTTGATTGGTGTTTTGACGGGCAATTGGAGCTGGGGGATTTGGATGGACCTATTCTTGTTCCCACTGACCATTTGGCTAGTCGCAATTTGGGCAACAGTCATTCGATTCTTGTTCTACATGAACTCGAGAATTCGGACCGAAGGTTGGGAAATCGAATTGCGACTCAAGGCCGAAGCTCAACGACTTCAGGAAGTACCAACATGGTAAAGCTCCATAACCTCCTTTGCGCATTTGCCTTTGCCCTGTGTAGCTTTTCCTTGGTGACAATTCAATCGTCTGTCGGCGCTTATACTCAACAAGATACTCCGTCGAGAACAGTCGACTCGCAAATCACCGACAAAGACCGTGCAATCATTGGACGTTCGACACATTCGGTTTGGTTTGATGCAAACGACGGAACCGTTCGACCCATTCGAAGCGGTACATCTGTTGATGTTGACGATCGACACGACGCCATCGCTTCAAATCTACCGAATACACCTCCGTCATGGTGGGTATCGCTCAAGAACCTTGTCGCAGGTTTTTTTGGTTTGCTTTTCCAGAGCTGGCAGATTCTGCTGCTCGTTGCACTGATCACTCTACTGGTCATCGCGGGTATTGTCATTTTGCGTCACGGCCTAAGTTTTCAATCCTCTGGCGGGAAGATGAGCAATGTTTCGATGCTCGAACGTGAGAAAGCCAAGCTACTGGACTTGCCATTCGAAGTTGAACAAACCATGTTTGGACTGCTGGGCCAAGCGGAGAAGTACCGCGCGGCAGGCGACTACTCCAAAGCAATCATCTACCTCTTCAGCCACGCTTTGGTCGAAATGGATGGGGCTCGTTGCATACGATTAGCGAGAGGAAAAACAAACCGAGCATATCTCCGAGAGTTGCGGGATCAAGAGAGCTTGAGAGGCTTTACGAATCAACTTGTAACAGCCTTTGAATATGCTTTCTTTGGAAAACATGTTTTGAGCCAACAAGCTTTTGAAAGAATTTGGCAACAGGTCCCTGCCTTTGAGACGAACGTAAAGCAAATCAGCATGAAACCGAGCAAGGATAGTCGCTCCTTATCCATGGGGAACTCATGATGTTTCCGCTTAAAAAATTCGTAGTCTTGGCAGGTATATGCTTCGCGTCACTATTCCTCACGGGTTGCAGCAGGTCGCTCAACACGCAATACGGCCTGAGCGAAGGCTTTGAAGCTCCCAATAGTCCGGACTCGGTATTTCTGTTTCGCAATCTTTGCAATGAAAACAACCACACAACGCTCGAAGTGAAATCCTTTTCGCCACGGGCGATGGAAAAACTTAATGCGATTGTTTGGATACCTGACGCCTTCGAGCTTCATCAACCTGAGACGCTGGAATGGATTGAACGCTGGCTTGCAACGGGCGACCGAACGCTTGTCTATGTCGGCCGAGATTTCTCGCCAATGGCAGACTATTGGTCGCAATCCGCGGAAGCGTTTTCGAATGAAGAGACTTCCGATCAAGATGCACTATTTGCACGTGAACAACAGGCAATGGCGTTGGCCAAACTCGAACAATTGCGTTCTCGTATTCGGCCCAAGATAGCAACACCTTGGTGCCTCTTCGATCACTCCAGCGGGATCGAGGAGAGAGTGCTCGAGGTCAAGGGGCCGTGGGCGGATTCCTTCGATCCATCCAAAGCAAGATTGTTCCTTCGCAGTCATCCGATTGGCTACACCAAGAAAATCTGGACTTCGGCCAAAAAGGAATTCGACCGCGAAGCAGAAGACACAAGCACCAAGGCCGTCTCCCCAACTGCCAAGTCAACCAAGCAGAAGCCACCCACAATGCCAAACGGGTCGCCTGCCCCAATCATCCCGACAGGAACCGCTGTCGACTACGATTTCAAGTGGCAAACTTCGGACGCGAACATGCTCAAGTATGTCAATGCAATCTCTGCATCGGATATTCCAAAGATGAAAAGCCGGCTAACCACAGCCGATGACAAACCATTGATCGCGGAAGTTACGAAAAAGAGCTGGAAGAACTCGAAAGTCTTGGTTCTATCCAATTCATCTCTCATATCGAATATATCTTTGACAAACTACGAGAACCTTACGATTGCGAAAAAACTTGTCGATGAGTTACCGAGGAACAACATCGGCTTTTTGAGTGGCAGCCAAGATCCGAACGTTCGATCGGACGATAGTTCAGATCAACAAAAAGGCTTCGAGATGCTGACGATTTGGCCACTCAACGTCGTGTCAATTCATGCGGTCTTTTTAGGCATGCTCGTGTTGTTGGCACTTTTTCCTATCTTTGGTCGTGCGAAACAATTGCCAAAGAAATCGACCCGTGAATTCGGCCAGCACGTCGAGGCAGTTGGTGCCCTCCTCCACAAATCGCGGGACAGGTTTTACGCTCTCGCGACGATAGCAGAGTACTTTCGAAACGTCCGCAATGAACCCACTTCGACCTGGGCAAAGGTCGAGCCTGTAGCCCAAAACGAGGGGAAATCTCCATTCAAATCCTGAGTTTTTCATGACTCACTATGTAGAACTGCAATGCAAAAGCAACTTCTCATTTCTGGAGGGAGCATCGCACGCGCATGAACTAGCCGAACAAGCTTCACGATTGGGCTATCATGGACTCTCAATCACCGATCGCAATACCCTTTCTGGAATCGTGCGAGCGCATACGGCGGCACGCGACTTGGAGCTCCCTTTTATTGTGGGGAGCGAGTTGCATCCGGTCGATGGTCCGCCTGTTTTGCTGTGGCCGCAAAATCGTCAGGGCTATGCGAACTTATGCAAGCTTCTATCGATAGGTCGTCTTCGGGCCGACAAAGGCAGCTGCTGTCTTTCATGGCACGATATCGCCGAGCATAGTCGCGATTGCATGGCAGGCCTGGTCCCGCGATTGCCTGATGCCAACGCAACGCCTCCCTCGCTACATGTCGCTGCGGAAACGCAATCTCCCCTTTCGATCCCACCGATCCCAAGCACACTTTGGTGCTCCACTGGCGTCACATTTGACTCAAGAGACTTGCAACCATGGGTTCATTGGCTCAATCAGTTTCGAGAAGTGTTCGGCGACCGAGGCTATCTCGTCGCAAGCCTTCACCGCGGTGTCGACGATCAAGCGTCACTGGCGCGTTGGCAAAAAGTTGGCTTGGACTCCAGCGTTCCATTGTTGGCCACAGGAGATTGTCTCTATCATTGTGCCGAACGCATGCTCCTACAAGATTGCTTAGCTGCCATCAGCAGCGGGACGACGATCGATGCCGTGGCAGCTTCGCGTCCGATGAATGCAAGTTACGCATTAAAACCGCTGGGCGAAATCGCGAAATTGTACCGCGACTGCCCGAAAGCCATTTCGGCAACGGTCGATATTTCCAAGCGAATTGACTTCTCATTGCAATCGCTACGCTATGAGTATCCGCTCGAGGCTTCCCCCGACGGCATTGCTCCGATCGATTATTTGAAACAGCTAACTTGGAAGGGAGCCAAAGAACGCTACCCGCGAGGCGTACCGAATAGTGTCATCGCCATGCTCAAGCACGAGTTTTCCATCATTCAAGACTTGCACTATGAGCCGTACTTTCTTACCGTTTGGGATTTGGTCCGGTTCGCCCGATCGCGAAACATTTTGTGCCAAGGCCGTGGGTCGGCAGCCAACAGCGCAGTCTGTTTTTGTCTGGGGGTTACCAGTGTGGACCCCAGCCAATACGATCTTCTATTCGAACGCTTCATCAGTCGAGAACGCAACGAAGCTCCCGATATCGACGTGGATTTCGAACACCAGCGCCGCGAAGAAGTCATTCAGTACGTCTACGAAAAATATGGACGCCATCGAGCGGGTATGACCGCGGCTGTAACTACGTATCGATTGCGTTCCACCGTTCGCGATTGCGGTAAAGCGATCGGGCTCTCGCAAGATCGAATCGACTCCCTTGCCAAAATCGTCGAGGGACGCGGAGGCGAAGAGTCGTTCGAATCCAAGTGCATTGTCGCCGGTATCGATCCAACGTCTCCCGTCGGTGCACGTTACGTTTACCTCGTTCAGTCGTTGCTCGGTTTCCCGAGGCATCTTTCGCAGCACACGGGCGGCATGGTGATGACCCAAGGTCCTCTCCACGAATTGTGTCCTATCGAAAATGCAGCCATGCCAGGTCGCACGATTATTCAATGGGACAAAAATGACTTGGATGAACTCGGAATCCTCAAAGTCGACTGCTTGGCACTTGGTATGCTGTCCGCTATCCATCGCAGCCTAGACTTGATTGACGACCACTACCAACGCCCCTTAACTTTGGCAACGATACCCAGCGGTGATTCAACGGTATACGATATGATTTGCGAAGCGGACACGGTGGGCGTTTTTCAAATCGAAAGCCGAGCGCAGATGAGTATGTTGCCTCGACTGCGACCACGGTGCTTTTACGATCTTGTAATTGAGGTTGCCATCGTTCGGCCAGGTCCAATTCAGGGACAGATGGTACATCCCTATCTGAAAGCTCGCACCTCTGGCATTCAACCGGATTACCCCAACGAAGAGATCGCACAGGTGCTCCGTAAGACCATGGGAGTGCCACTGTTTCAGGAGCAAGCCATGCGTTTGGCGGTCGTTGCAGCTGGCTTTACCCCGGGGGAAGCCGACCAGCTACGCAGAGCCATGGCCGCATGGCGACGCCCCGGCATCATCGACAAGTTCAAACTGAAATTGATCGAGGGGATGCGAGTCAACGGTCTGAATGAGCAATTTGCCGAGCGGGTCTTCAATCAATTGCGAGGCTTTGGAGAGTATGGGTTCCCAGAGTCACACGCGGCTAGCTTTGCTTTGCTGGTCTACGCTTCCTGCTGGATCAAGCATCATTATCCTGAAGTGTTCTGCTGCGCGATGTTGAACAGTCAACCACTCGGTTTTTATGCGCCGGCTCAGTTGATTCAAGATGCAAGGCGGCATGGAGTCGAAGTGCTTGGTCCAGATGTCAACGCGAGTCGCTGGGACTGCACTCTCGGCCATGCCTTCACCCCTTCACTTCCTAACAAGCCAAATCAAAGACTCCCGATCCGATTGGGGCTACGGATGATTCGAGGTTTGCACGAACAAGATGCTCAGCGGATTGTTGACGCGAAAACACTCGCCGTCGACTTCGTGGACCAAACCGATCTAGTACGTCGAGCAGGACTGACACAAGCAACTCTCTCAACCCTTGCCGACGCTGGTGCTCTAGAATCTCTTTCGGGTGACCGTCGCGCAGCCTATTGGCAATCGTTAGCTCAAGAGCGAAAGCAGATTGCGATGCCACTCTTTGACGCGAGCGACATGGACCATGACGAACTTATTCCAGGTAGCTTGACTCGTATGACTCCCCTCGAAGAAGTCTACACCGACTACGAAACAACCGGGGTCTCGCTCAAGGGGCATCCCATCGGTTTCTATCGAGAAAAACTCTCGCAGTTACGAGTCACCTCAGCCTCGGAGTTACCATCGGTCTCGAATGGTCGGTTCATTCGGGTTGCTGGATTGATCCTTTTGCGACAAAGACCTGGAACCGCCAAAGGGATCACGTTCGTCACCATGGAGGACGAGACAGGTTCCATCAACTTGGTGATTCGTCCTGAGACTTGGAAACACTATTATCTGTTGTGCAAGCAGTCGAATGCCTGGCTAGTGCACGGGATTCTCGAAAACCGGCAAGGGGTGATTCACGTGTTGGTTGGCCAAGTCGAAGATTTGCAAACGGTCATTCGACCGCTCGATGTTCCATCCCGCGATTTTCGATAGCCTCGATCGCGATGGTGATCGGTGACGCGACGAGCGGGTTCGCCCCGCCCATGTCACTAGTGCTTGGCGTGCTATTCAGCGCGTCGCGTGCTTGTCCGTATTAGCACACCAAGCACGTTGCGAACTTGGGCTCAAGGCCCAAGTTCGCCGGGACAGACAGCCGAGGCCATCTATCGCATGGCGGATGCGCTAAATTGGCTTTCCTTTCCAGCGAGCGAAGGCTTCTAGGGCAAAGAACTCGGGCAGTCCGATTCGGTTATAGGAATCGGCAGTGCCTCGATTTCGATCCTCTGCTCGTTGCCAAAACTCGCGAGGGTCACTTCCTGGGAACAGAGCTTTGTCTTTCTGACTTTCATGCATGAAGATGGATTGGCGTTTGAGCGATAGGTCCCCTGGACTGAGAGGGACCGCAATTTCGATCTCGTGCAATGGATACTCTTGCCAAGCACCTCGATAGAGCAAGACGTCAGGTAATTTTTCGCCCCGCTGCGTCATGCGAGTGAGGGCTGCGAATATGGCTTCGGCGCAGACGCGGTGCGTTCCGTGCGGGTCGGCCAAATCGCCTGCCACGTAGATTTGATCAGGTGCAAGTGTTTTCAGAAGGTCCTCGATGATTTGGATGTCTTCTTCACCCACGGGCTTCTTTGCAATCGTACCGGTCCGGTAAAACGGCAAATCCAGGTAATGCAAGTTGGTTGATTTGCAACCAATCGCAATGGCGGCCGCCCGGGCTTCGCTGCGTCGAATGAGTCCTTTGATTCGCAAGATCGAATCGACGTCGGGTTGGCCAGGTTTCTTTTGCTGTATCGCCTCACGAACGTGATCGGCTAGTCGATTGGAATGTTCTTGCTCGATCTCGAAAAGATGGTTGTAGTCGGCCACGAGTTCGGCAACGCGGAGCGCGTCATGATCGAAGACGGCAATGTTTCCGCTCGTCATGTACGCCACATGCACTTCATGTTTATCGTCGTTCAAGCGGATCAAAGTGCCGCCCATGCTGATCACATCGTCGTCTGGGTGCGGGCTGAAGCATACAATTTTCTTCTTGGGTTCGGTGCCGGCTGGATGGTAATCAATGGTGTCGAGCATCCATCGAAAGACCTTTTGGGAAATCGATTCAGCCGGCCCGTGGTGTCGCAACAACTGGTGCAGATCGTGGGCTCGAAAATCATCCGCGTCCAATTTCAATAGAGCCTTGCCTGTTTGTGAGCACAGCCATAAGGTTGCTCGCTTAATGAGCTCATCATCCCATGTGACGTTCCCGAGAAGCCAAGGAGTCGAGGCCCCTTTGAGCATCGATGCTGCCGGCCCATCCAACAGCACGCGAACATCTCCGTGTTCTTGGAGGTAGGAGGCGGGTACGCGATCGCTGACGGGGCGTTCAAGCGCTTCGACCACAATTTTGGATTTATGTTCGCCGATAGCTAAGAGCAGAATCCGGCGTGCAGAAAGGATACCGCTCAATCCAACGGTGAGGGCTTGGACCGGTACGTTGTCTTCACCGAAGAAGTCGCTTGCGACACCGCGCCGCGTGATTGGATCGAGAGTGCACAAACGCGTTCGGCTTCGGCGCACCGAGAACGGTTCATTGAATCCAATGTGGCCATTGAGACCGATACCGAGAATGACTAAATCGAGTCCGCCCGCATGCTGGATCGCTTCGTCGTAGCGTCTACAGTGAAGGTCGATATCGCTTTGGTGAAGTTGGCCATCTAAAAAATAGACTTGGTCGGGTGGAATATTGACATGATTGAGCAATTGTTCTTGGAGCCAGCCGCGGTGAGACTGTGGACTGTTGACCGGCAAGCCGTAGTATTCATCCAAGGAAAAGAGCACAACCCCGGAAAGGTCTAAGCCATCCTCTCGGTGCAGACGAATCAGCTCACGGAAGGTGGTCAGAGGAGTGGAGCCAGCAGGAAGGCCAATGACTGTTTTTTGACCGAGTGCAGCTCGTTCGCGAACGAGTCCGGCTACGAGATGAGCGGCGTAATGAGCGAGCTCTTGGATCGTTTCGAAACAAAAAGATGGTATGTTGGTGCCATGGACAGGCCGAGCTCGAGTTAACTGTTTTGTTGTGACGTCGACTGGTTTTTGGCTCATGCTGTAAAACTAGAAAGCGAAGTGTAGGGTAACTGAATGGCCTCATTGTATTCCAACTTGATCCAAGTGCGCGATGGATTGCGAACCCGAAGCGATCGGTTGGTCTTGGCTGAGAGTTGTACCGCGGGATTGGTGGCAGCGGAATTAGGTCAAATCCCTGGTATTTCCGAGTTTTTGTGCGGTTCCATGGTTGTTTATCGAACGCCAACAAAAACGGCTTGGCTAGGAATTTCGACCGTGCTTTTGGAAAATCCGGAGATTGGGCCGGTGAGTGCTCAAATTACCACAGCGTTGGCCGAAGCGATTCTCGCTCGAACTCCCGAAGCGACCGTTGCGGCGGCGATTACAGGACACCTTGGGCCGGGATCGCCGGCAGAGTTGGACGGGAAAGTGTTTTGTGCTGTTGTACGACGACGTGATGTAGACTCATTGTCGAAATGGAGGGGGTATCAACTGACTTCGCCAACTCCAGTGGACAACGAAGATTTATTGCGTCGAAGTGCAAGGCAAAGGGAAGCCGTCGGCCTTCTGCTCAGCTACCTCATTGAGTTTCTTGCTCATTGAGTTTCTTGAGTAGGAAAAAGCCCAAGTTCGCGAGGACTGCGACTGGTGGGCTTGTCCCGCCGAAGTCGCAAATGCTTGGCGTGCTAAGCACATCCGCATTTGTTTTTCGTATTGATTAGCCGATGGGCGCTAGTCCCGGTTCTCGACGAATGTCGAGTGGAAAACCGGGGCTAGCGCCCAATGGCACTCACTTTGCTGCTTTTGGATCTGAATCATTGGTCTTTTCTGGTTTTTTTCGTTTTTGAAAGTGCGTGGATTTTGCTCGTCGCGTGTA
>JAPLNL010000007.1:9034-12378 GCA_026692905.1 Planctomycetota bacterium | reverse complement strand
GAGCCTCGCCCTCCCTAAGGTTTTCAATGGAATTGACTTTGCAAAGATGTTTACAGCGGTGGCCTCACCCTCCCGAATAACAAATTGCTTGGGTGAGTTGGCACACCAAGCATGTTGCGAACATTTGGCGCAAGGCCAAAGTTCGCTGGGCCCAACCGCGTCGACGCGACTAGCGGGCTTGTCCCACCATCGTCGCAAATGCTTGGTGTGCTAGCGTGATAGCTTCGCTTTGACCGCGACAACACACCACGATGACTAAAATAAGTGTTCGACATGTCGCGAAAATCGTCGAAAGTACCGGGTATCTCCGCTATATTTTATCTTTCAACGCAAATCTAAAGTTCAGCAAATTCGATTCCATTTCTTTCAGGGCATTTGTTGTGAAATTTCAATCTCCTTGGCTGGTAACAAACGGCGTGCGAGTTTCTCCATCCATTGCTTGCGTCCTTGGACTTGCCATAGCCGTCCTCGCGTTTAGCGCTTTGCTAGCTAAAGCAGATGACAACCCGGCTAAAGGCCCTGCGAGCGAAATACAAGAAAGGCTTTTCGCCGACATCAAATATCTTTCTTCCGATGAACTGCAAGGTCGTGCAGCAGAGACCCCTGGCCTCAAGATGGCCGCCAAGTTTATTGCCAACCGTTGGCAAGAGCTCGGCCTCAAGACAGATCTCTTCGATGGTAAACCCTTTCAAGAATTTCAGCTGCCAGGAACGTCGGTCTTTGCTGACCCTGAGAGCAATAAACTTGAAATCACCAAGCCCTCGGGCCAAAAGGTCGAGCTGGCTCTAACCAAACAATTCAATCCCCAATCCATTGGCAAAAGCGGCGGGTTCGATGGTGGCCTCGTCTTTGTTGGTTATGGAATCACAGCAGCAGAGGATGACCTCAAGTACGACGATTTTGCAGGCATTGATGTCAAAGGGAAAGTGGTCATCGTGATCCGAAAGGAACCCCAAGCCAACGACCCATCCAGTCTCTTTAATGGCGATAGCCCCAGCCAGTACGCTTTGTTTACGGCCAAGCAAAAGAATGCAGCATTGCATGGAGTCGCAGCCATGATCATGGTAAACGATCAGAACACCGACAAAACAGCACCTGATACGGTACTCCCCATATCTGGTAGCGGAACTGCTGCCTCCAAAGACCAGGTTCCAACTTTGTACGTAAAACGGAGCGAAGTGGAAAGCTGGCTAAAGGATGCGGGGAAGTCATTGTCTGAAATAGAATCCGAAATCGATCTCGACCTCAAGCCTCGCTCTTTTGAAATGGTTGGCTGGAAAGCCGAAGGCAATGTCGAACTGAAGAAACTACAATCGATGAACGTGCTTGGCGTGCTCCCTGGCCAAGGTGCTCTTGCCAACGAGTACATTGTGCTCGGCGCCCACTTTGACCACGTAGGTATGGGCGGCATGGCTTCGCTTGCTCCGGGAACGATCGATGTGCATAACGGAGCCGATGACAATGCATCGGGAACAGTTTGCTTGCTCGAGGCCGCTCGGCAACTGAGCCTCGCCGCAAAGAAAGATGCACCCGAAACACCAAGGCGAACATTAGTCTTCATTGCGTTCTCCGGTGAAGAACTTGGTCTGCTTGGCAGCGAATACTATGTCAAGCATCCGCGATTCGAGCTTGAGAACACCGTCGCGATGATCAACATGGACATGGTTGGTCGACTCACGGACAACAACTTAACGGTTTATGGAACAGGCACAGCGAAAGAGCTCGATGCCATGGTAACGAAGGCAAATGATTCGCTAGCATTCGCCCTAACCAAACTGCCTGAGGGGATGGGGCCGAGCGACCATCAGTCGTTTTTTCAGAAGAACATTCCAGTGCTCCATTTCTTTACGGGTCTCCACAACGACTATCATCGACCAAGCGACGATTTCGACAAAATCAACCTAAGCGGAATAGAGCGCATAACCGATATGGTCACAGGGATAGCAAACGGCCTCGTCACACAACCGGACAAACTAACCTTTGTGAAGGTGAAGGGACGAGCCAATCCACAAGCCAATGGTCCTCGACGAATGAGGTTGGGGGCTCGACTAAAACTGAATGTTCCCGGAGTCGTGGTAGACCGACTGTTAACCAGCGGTTTGGCTGTAAAGGCCGGGATCCAGCCCGACGACAAAATTTTGAAAATCAACGAGGACGAGATCACGAGTCGAGCCGAGCTTGATCGTGTGCTTCAAAAGGTCAAGCAGGGAGACACACTCAAAATTTTGGTCGAGCGAGGTGCAGAAAAAATTGAACTGAAAGTTGAACTTACTGACTAGATCCAACCAGATCGCTATTTACTCGCCATAACCGAATCGTCAGAATCGCGGATGAAACAGTGTGGCGACTTATTAGGTCGGCATTACACAAATTGGAAAACACGGATTGTTTTCCGAAAATCGCCGTTGAGATCAAACTCGACCGCCCACAATTCACTTAGCAAGGAGTGCTGACAAGTGCATTTTCGAATTTCCTTAGCGACAATCGCTCTCATGGGCTTCTGTGCAGCCCCATCCGTTTTCGGCCAAGCTCCGGCAGCAGGTCAAGCAGCACCTGCCGGTCCAAAAATAGGAGCGTCCAGCATCGCGTTGGTAGACGTTGGGTACATCCTCAATAATCACCCGAACATGAACGCCAACATGGAGGCGATCAAGGCCGAAATGACCGCGGCGCAAGAAGACATCGAATCGCGTCGAACAGCGCTGCTCAAGGACCAAGAGTCGATTGGAAAAACCTTCGAGCCAGACTCACCGCAATTCAAGCAAAAACAAGAGAGCTTGATCAGCGCCGAAAGCAAGCTTCGCGTTGACTTCATGGGCAAAGAAAAAGAGTTTGCCGAAAAGCAAGCGACCGTAATCTTCAAGTCCTATCAGTCGATCAATCGTGCCATCAAACTCGTCGCAGAACACCTAGCGTATGACGTTGTGCTTCGCTATAGCCGCGAGCAAAACGAAATGGACCCAAAGAAACCGCAGTCAGTCAACTTTGGAGTACAACGCGATGTCCTCTACCACAATCCAGGCATCGACGTAACCGAAATGGTGCTGCTGGTACTCAATCGGGATGAGCCGAAGGCAACCGCCCCAGCCGCAGCAACAACTCCGACAACTCAACCTCAAGTACCTCAAACGGCCAACCGTACACAACCAGGCCTTCGAAAGCAGTAATCGATTTTTGTAGTTTGGGACCATTGTCCCGAACGAATAAGCGGACAGGACGAATAAGCGGACGGGACGAATAAGCGGACGGGACGAATAAGCGGACAGGACGAATAAGCGGACGGGACGAATAAGCGGACGGGACGAATAAGCGGACAGGACGAATAAGCGGACAGGACGAATAAG
>JAPLNL010000007.1:0-8991 GCA_026692905.1 Planctomycetota bacterium | reverse complement strand
CAGGACGAATAAGCGGACAGGACGAATAAGCGGACAGGACGAATAAGCGGACAGGACGAATAAGCGGACAGGACGAATAAGCGGACAGGACGAATAAGCGGACAGGACGAATAAGCGGACAGGACAATGGTCCCATCCTACGGAAAAATGCAATCGTTCCCAGGCGGAGCCTGGGAACTGATCTTGCAGCAGTTGTCCAACCTAAGTATCTGACACATTATTGATTCAGCGTCATGCATGATGCTCGAATCAAAAACCAACCTCATCCATAATCATACCCACGGACACGAAACGGATTTCGGCGTCACGCATGCAACAGATTCGATTCCAAAATACGATAGAGCACATGGCGCACGTGAGCGGTCGCGGCTATTGGTCCGGTCGGCCTATCACCTTGACATTTCTGCCAGGTACTCCCAACGCTGGGGTCGTCTTTCGAAGAGTTGATCTGCCCGGTCGCCCGGAAATAAAGTGTATTGCCTCCAATCGACGCGATACGAATCTGAGAACCACTCTTGTTAGCAACGTTTGCCATGTAGAAATGGTAGAGCACGTTGCCGCAGCGCTCTACGCAATGGACATCGATAATTGCATCGTCGAATGCGATGCTCCTGAGATGCCTGGCATGGATGGCAGTGCACTGGCATTTGCTGTCGCGTTGGAACGAGCTGGAATAAGGAAACAACCAGCGACTTCACTTGAAATCGCTTTGACAATGCCGTTAAGAGTTGGCAATGAAAACCAGTGGATCACGGCAATTCCATCGACAGACCCAGGTCTAACCATTCAGTATCAGCTGGACTACGGTTCTAGCAGCCCAATACCAGCATCGACCACAACCTACACACTCAACCGAGAGACGTTCGCTCAGCAAGTTGCTCCAGCACGGACTTTCTTGACCGAAAGCGAAGCCAGAGGCCTTCAATCGCAAGGGGTGGCAAGCCACGTTACCTATCGCGATTTGGTCATATTTGGTCCAAATGGTCCTATCGATAATTCACCTCGATACGAAGATGAATGCTCGCGACACAAGCTGCTTGATCTCATCGGCGACCTGTCGCTATGCGGAATGCGAGTCCAAGGGAAAATCATCGCTCATCGGAGCGGACACATCTTGAACGGATACCTAGCAGAAGCCGTTCATGCACTGAAAGACTCGCAAGTGCCGATGCGCAATAGGTATGCAGCATGATTGCACTCAACACAAACCAATCAACCAAACAGACACGTTCGGGAACCTTTCCATGCCAACTATAATCGCCCATACAGCAGTGGTCGACCCTCGCGCTGAACTCGACGAAGATGTTCGCATCGGTCATCACTGTGTCATCGGGGCAAACGTCAAGATTGGCCGTGGAACTCGCTTGGAAAACAGCGTCACCCTAACTGGCCACACCAGCATCGGACGAGACAATCGTTTCTTTCCAGGTTGCGTTATCGGCGGCGAACCTCAAGATTTATCTTACCAAGGGTCGCCGACCCAGGTGATTATTGGTGACTCCAATGTCTTTCGAGAATGCGTTACGGTAAATCGTGGAACAGAGAAAGACGAAGGCATCACGGCCATTGGTAGCGACTGCTACTTCATGGCCAATTCGCACGTGGCTCACGACTGTGTCGTTGAGGACCGCGTGATTATGGCCAATACGGTTATGCTCGGCGGCCACGTGCGTGTCGAGCACGATGCAACCTTGAGCGGCGGTGTAGCAGTTCACCACTTCGCGTCAATTGGATGCTATAGCTTTGTAAGCGGGCTTTCACGCGTCCTCCAAGACATTCCGCCGTTCATGTTGGCCGAGGGTTTTCCCGCCCGACCACGTTGCGTCAATGTCGTCGCACTGAAACGAAAAAACTTTTCTGCAGCAGCCATTCGAACGATCGGCGAGGCTCACAAACTTTTGTACCGTTCCAAAGTAGGCGTGAAACACGCAAGGGAAATTCTACAGGTTAATGGAGTTCTATCGCCCGAATTAGAAATCCTCTTTGCGTTTATCGACGAATCGCAATTGGGTCGACACGGTCGAGGCCGCGATCGACGTTCCTCCTCTTCCTCAGCTGCTGCCGCATAAGGTAGCGAGACAAAATCATGAGCCACAATCCGCACGTTTTCGTTGGACCGAAACCAAGAATTGGAGTGATCGGTGGTGGCCATCTCGGAAGAATCCATGCCAAACTTGCGGCAGCCAATCCAGCATGCGAATTGATCGGAGTCGCTGACCCGTCCGACGCGTCTCGCCAATTCGTACAGGGCCAATTGAATATTGCGGCCATAACCAATTATTGTGAATGGCTCGGAGCCGTGGACGGTGTCATCGTTGCAGCACCTACCTTTCTCCATCATGAAATAGGGCTTTGGTGCTTGAATCATGGGATTCACGTCTTGATGGAAAAGCCGGTCGCTAGCACGCTGATTGAGGCCAACCAACTCGTCTCCGCTGCTAAAGCCAACCATCGCACCTTGCAAGTCGGACATGTCGAACGGTTCAACCCAGCTTGGAGGCTCGCATCGAGCCAATTTTCGAGCAACTCGATTCGCTACATCGAGGCGTCGCGCGAGGGGACGTACACTGGACGCAGCACAGATATCGGTATCGTGATGGACTTGATGATTCATGACATCGATCTCATTCTCAGTGCGGTCGATGCGCCCGTCGAATCGGTTGCAGCATACGGCTGGAATGTTCTCGGAAAGACGGAGGATTTTGCGACAGCAAGTCTCTGCTTCCGCAATGGCACCATCGCGAATCTGAGGGCTTCTCGGGTCGCTGTCTCTCCTAGGCGGACCATGCAGGTCTTCACCGACGAAGGCCTTACGGAAATCGATTTTGCGACCAACACCGTGACGCAAACCGCGGCCGTCGAAGACGTTGCCAACGGATCGAGGCAAGCAGATGCATTGCCCGCGGAACTAAGAGCAAAAGTTAAGGATAGTTTGTTTGCCGATTGGTTGAATCGAGTGGAGCAAAAGGCAACTCCCGCCAACGCCATCGAACAAGAACAAATGGAATTTTTCCGAGCGATCCAAACCGGTAGTTCGGTGACAGTAACTGGCGATCAAGGCTGTCAGGCTCTCGAAGTCGCATCGCGCATTCTCGAGCAGATCGCGATCAACCAGCCTATCCGATCGATCATCCCCGCAGCAGATCGGTTCACGAAAACCAAAGCCGCGTAGCGGTATTCGATTGTTGTAGTTTGGGACCATTGTCCCGACCACCAAGCGGACGCAGGTCCGAATCGGTGAAACCTTTGTTGTAGCGGCTTTCGCCGGCCGACTGGATCAATGCTAATCGACGGGCAACTTTTGAAAACATTGCGGAAACTCTTGATTAGTTTCGCTACGAAAGGGCATCAGAAGACCGAAAACTTCCTGCCAGGGACCAAAAAGGGAGAGCGAGGCTCCTGCCGAGCTAAGGATGCAATGGTTCGGCAGGAGCCTCACCCTCCCGAGCAATGATTGCAGATGACTTCAACGCATAAAAAAAGACCTGCTGGTTTCAGCAGGTCTTTTGTTTTGGTCTGTTCTTCGCCAGCGATTAACGCTTGGAGAATTGAACACCGCGTCGTGCACCGCGGAGACCGTATTTCTTTCGTTCCTTCATTCGAGAATCTCGAGTGAGGAAGCCATCCGCACGCAAGGCTGCGAAGTTTTCTTCGTTGAGGCTGACGAGTGCTCGGGCAAGGCCCATTCGAACTGCGCCTGCTTGGCTGATGGTCCCGCCACCGCTAACTCGGATAAACATATCGACTTTATCTCGGTGTCCGACGTGGTCGAGGGTTTCCAAGATGAGTCTTCGCTCGGATTCGTTTACGAAGTACTTCTCGAACTCGCGATCGTTGACCGTGATCTTTCCATCGCCGTTCTTAATACGAACGCGAGCGACGGATGATTTGCGACGACCGGTTCCGAGGCTGTCACCGCTAACTTTGTCTTTTTTGACTACTGCGACCATGAAATCGTACTTTATGCTGAGTGTTGAAGGATCGGTTAGCTAGCTTGGTGGCCGAACGAAACAGGTTGTGGTTGTTGTGCTTGGTGCGGATGCTCGCTGCCAGCATAAACCTTTAGCTTGAAAAGCATGTGACGTCCGAGAGCGTTCTTTGGAAGCATTCGCTTTACGGCCTGTGTGATCAGGTCGGTTGGCTTGCGTTCCAAACGTTCGGCATAGCTTTCCATCTTTTGTCTGTTGTATCCGTTGTACCAAGCGTAGTGGCGTACCTTTAGTTTGTTGCCAGTCATCACGACCTTCTCGGCGTTGACGACGACAATGAACTCGCCGGTATCGACGTGAGCGGTGTACTCAGGTCGATGTTTACCCATCAAAATCATTGCGATATCGGTTGCCAATCGTCCTAAAATGCAATCGGTCGCGTCGACGAGATGCCAGTTTTGTTCAACTGAGCCGGTTTTTGCTACGTATGTTTTGGGTTGTAATACCATGAGTTATTTCCTTGGGTTCCGGCAGGGCAAACTTGGACTTTGGCCGAACATCCATCGATTGGATGCCGCTTTTCCTGCAAAAACCACGTTTTGCGAAATTTGTGAGGGGCAGAGTATATCGGTCTGTTTTCGCAATCACAAGGGCTTTTCATGCGCAAGTCGACCGGATTTCCCCGGTTGGCCAGAATTTTGGCAGCAACCCGGGAGGTCTGGGTAAAAAATAGGGTGTACCGAGTTTGCTAAATCGCAGGTATAAAGAAAGTCCGATAACGTAGTTACAGGCGATTAATTGTGAACAAAGCGTTTAATTTACCGTTTTGCCGCGCTCGGCGTGGCGATTTTTTCGTGCAGTAGGCCGCGGCGAGCTGATGATAGCCCGCTCCCCTGCCCGCGACTGATGATGGTCGACTCCCAAAGGGAATACACTAGTGTTGGATTTGACTCGCTTTCATGCACCGTTCAACCCACCCAAAACCACTCTTGTGGACGTACTACGTTACTGGGCGAATGTTCAGCCCAATAAGGTGGCCTTCTATTACACCGATGGCGAGACCGACGGCGACACGTCGATGACCTTTGCCGAATTGGACCACGCTGCCAGGGCTGTGGCTGTGAAAATCCTAGAAACAAACCGACCAGGTTCACGTGGTCTGCTTCTCTACCCACCTGGGATCGAGTTTGTCGTCGGTTTTTTTGGCTGCTTGTACGCAGGCTGCGTTAGCGTTCCAGCCTATCCTCCTCGCCGAAGCCGAAAGGGAGCGCGCATCCAGGGTATCGCGTTGGATTGCCAAGCACAATTCGCGCTGACCACCGCGGAAACCGTAGCTCAGATTATCAAGGATGATTCGACCAAGGCCGAAACGGGTTCGATGCAGTTGCTCGCAACCGATAGCATCGATCGTTCATTGGCCATCCAGTTTTCGGAAATGCCGATACCACCATCGGATTTGGCGGTGCTGCAGTATACATCGGGTTCGACCGGACAACCCAAGGGTGTGATGTTGACACACGCCAATCTCATTCGCAATTGCGAAATGATTTCGGTCCTGTTTGACGAAACGAACAGAACCATCGGTGTTAGTTGGCTTCCGATGTATCACGACATGGGACTGGTCGGCGGCGTTCTGTCGCCGGTATCGATGGGTCTGAGCATGGTCCTGATGAGCCCAATGTCGTTTATGCAGAGACCCGTTCGCTGGCTCAAGACGATTTCGAAGTACGGTGCAACGACGAGTGGCGGACCTAACTTCGCCTACCAGTTATGTGTCGACAAAGTTACCGAAGAAGAAATGCAGGGGCTCAACCTGAGCTCATGGGCACTTGCATTCAATGGCGCAGAGCCTGTTCGCGCTACTACGCTTGAACAGTTTAGCCGCAAGTTTGAGCGAGTTGGATTCACCAACAGGTCACACTTTCCATGCTATGGCATGGCGGAAACAACTTTGATTGTGACGGGTGGGCCGCGCCAAACGCCCCCCATCGTCAAACACTTTGACGGCCGTCGGCTAGATGCTCGCATGGTCACGGAAGTGACTGAGGATGCTCGCGACGCCCGCAGTTTGGTCGGATGCGGTCATGCAACCAAAAACGAATCGATCTTGATCGTTGACTCAGACACTTTAAAGCCACTCCCAGACCATTCGATCGGCGAGATTTGGGTACAGAGTCCAAGCGTTGGGCTTGGCTATTGGGAGAAGGAAGACGTTACTCAAAGCGTTTTTCAGGCCAGAACAGCAGACAACGAAGGGCCTTACTTGCGTACGGGTGACCTCGGCTTTTGGAGCGAGGGGCAGCTCTATGTTGCCGGTCGCGTTAAAGACTTGATCATTGTCCGAGGTGTAAATCGATACCCGCAGGATATCGAACAAACCGTCGAGGAATGCCATGAGTCGATTTCATCCTCAGCAGCAGCGGCGTTCGCCGACGATTCCGGACCTCGCGAACGCTTGATCATTACCGTTGAGGTCCAGCGCTCGCTCGAAGACGATTGGAATCCAGTCGTGCACGCGATTCGACGCAGTGTGACTCAAGGCCACGAACTGCCACCCGACGCTGTCGTCCTCGTACGACATGGCTCGCTACCCCGAACTTCGTCCGGAAAAATCCAGCGACACGCTTGTTTGCGAGACTTCCGTGAAGGCAATTTGCGAGTCATCCATCAATGGCTTTCTTGGGATGACGATTTGCCTGAACAAGCGCCGATGATCGCAGCCTCGACGGTCGAGAATGCGGGTGCTGGATTCGGTAGGCGTGGAAACTTCGGTTCTGCTTTGCCCTTCAAAAAGACTCGTGACCCAGATGTCGATATCGTCGAACTCGTAAAGCGTGCAGTGAAAACGGTTGCTCAAGAACGGGCCAAACTGCTCGACTTGGATACGAACATCGTGGTCGACTTAGGGCTGGACAGTCTCGAGCGGTTGCAAATTGCTCACGTGCTGGAAAGCTCCGTCGGCGGTCGATTCCCGGAAGAAGTATTGCAAGAAATTGAAACCGTTCGCGAAATCGCGGAAGCCATCGAGAAGCACTTCGGCAAAGAGCGCATTCGAACCGACATCGTTGCCGAAGGTCCGTCAGATGCAAAGCCTATCGAACGAGAAGTTGCACCCGAGGACTATCGTTTCGATTTAATTCCGGAATACCGTCGCCTCAAGCAGATCATGAACCAGTTTGAAATGACCGGGCTCCCGAACCCTTATTTTTCAGTACACCAAGGGATGACCCGCGATACGACCGTGGTTGGCGGCAAGCAGCTGATCAGTTTTGCAAGCTACAACTATCTTGGCATGAGCGGCGATCCTTACGTGACACAAGCCGTCGTGGATGCCGTCAAGAAGTATGGCACGAGCGTTTCCGCATCGCGGTTGGTCAGTGGTGAAAAGGATATTCACCAACAGCTCGAACGACTGATCGCAGATTGGATCGGAGTCGAGGACTCGATCGTCTTGGTAGGCGGGCACTCGACGAACGAAACGGTAATCGGTCACGTCGTTGGTCAACAAGACCTGATACTCCACGATGCTTTGTCGCACAACAGTATTGTCCAAGGGGCGATTCTGTCCGGCAGTCGACGTCGAGCATTTCCTCACAATGACTTCGCCGCATTGGACGAAGCGCTCACGGAACTACGGACGCGATACCGTAGGGTATTGGTGATCGTCGAGGGGGTTTATAGCATGGACGGCGACTTCCCGAATCTGCCCAAGTTCATTGAGGTTTGCAAGAAGCACAAGTGTTGGCTGATGGTCGACGAAGCGCACTCGATTGGAACCATGGGGGCGCACGGGCGAGGGATTGCAGAGCACTTTGGCGTCAATCCGACCGACGTCGATATTTGGATGGGAACATTGAGCAAATCGTTTGGGTCCTGCGGTGGTTACATTGCAGGTCGAAAGGAGCTCGTTGAGTTCCTGAAATACACTGCTCCCGGCTTCGTGTTCAGCGTTGGACTTTCGCCAAGCAACACGGCGGCGTCGATCGCTTCGCTCCAACTTCTGAAGCGAGAACCGATGCGCGTCGCTCGCCTGAAAGATGCGTCCAGGCTCTTTCTCACCGAGGCAAAGAAGCGTGGACTCAATACCGGAAAGAGTGGAGAGACCGCAGTCATACCTATTATTACGGGCAACTCGAGCCATGCATTGCAACTCTCTCGGCGGATGATTGATTCCGGAGTGAATGTGCAACCAATCCTCTATCCGGCCGTTGAAGAATCGGCAGCTCGATTGCGGTTTTTTATCAACTCAACGCACACAAACCAGCAAATCCTGTACGCGGTCGACAAATGCGCTGAGCATTTGCAAGCCATCGCGCCGGAGTATTTCCGGGCCGCAAACACCGAGCCTGCATTGGCCCGATAATGCCATTCGAACCTACGGATCGCGAGGACGAAGAGGCTGGACGTCAAAGTCCAGCTTCGAATCCATCTCCGAACGTACCTGTTGCCACGGTAACTCGCATGGCGTTGTATCTTCGGGAACTCCAGCAGCTGCAGCGGTCCGGCCAGCAACGCATTCAAAGCAGCGCGATCGCGAAACGTTTGGGCTTGAATGATTCGCTAGTGCGACGCGATCTATCATGCTTTGGTCAATTTGGTCAACGTGGCGTTGGCTACAGCATTGCCGGACTCACAAAGGCTATCCAGGCAATTTTAGGAACAGATCGATCTTGGAATGTCATCTTGATCGGGTCCGGGAATTTGGGGCGAGCTCTATCGGGCTATCGCGGCTTCAATCAACAGGGGTTTCGTCTCGTTGGCGTCTTCGACAGTGACCCAAGCAAGATCGGGACAAAACTAGGAACGATTACCGTTTCTCCACTCGAAGAACTAGAGTCGACGGTGGAACGAGAGAAAGTCGAGCTAGCAATTCTGGCGGTACCAGCGAGCTCTGCGGCGATTGTTGCACAGCGTCTCGAGGATGCTGGAGTGACGGGAATCCTTAATTTCGCGCCGGTAACCGTACGCAGTCCAGGCAGTGGATTGACAAAACGCGGAAGACGGTGCGGGGGCTTTGACCTCGATCAATACAAGCCAGTATTCATTGGAACGAAAACAGTTT
>JAPLNL010000006.1 GCA_026692905.1 Planctomycetota bacterium | reverse complement strand
AGTCAATTCCATTGAAAACCTTAGGGAGGGCGAGGCTCCTGCCGAGCCAACGGTGCAAAGGGTCGGCAGGAGCCTCACCCTCCCGAGCAATGAATGACTTAGGTAAACTCGTTGGAAACATGTTTACAGCGGTGGCCTTGCCCTCCCTTAGAAGATTGGGACGCCCTTTAACCAATCGATATCTTGATGCATCACGTCTTGGGCTTTTCGCCCACGACCAACTCATCCTTCTCCGAAACATCTCCGTCCACCAATTCCGTGTAGCGGTTGTCGGAGATGCCGGTCACTACCGGTTTGCCTCTTAAGAAATTACCTTCGGCAACCCAAACGTGTCGCCTATTCTGCGATCGTGTAGCCTCTGCTTTTTCGTCAGCAGACAATTGCTTTGCCGTATCGGTCACAATCTGCTTCTGCTCGTCAACGCCATCGATGATCTTGCGATCATCTGGATGAACCTTTTCGCGAGCAGGATAGAACCGCAGAGCAGCGTTGGGGACGCGGATGATGCCTTCTCGCTTCTTGATTTGAAACGACAGGTTCGCTGTCATGCCTGGCAACAACTTCAAATCTGTGTTGGGCGTCTCAACAATAACCGGATACGTGATCACATTTTGTTCTTCGGTACTGCTCAATCGGACTTGAACGATTTTGCCTTGATCAAACAATTCTTCAGGGTAAGCGTCCACCGTAAATCGAACTACTTGGCCATCGACTTGTGCTTTGCGTATCATGCCGATGTCGGCTTCGTCAACGGATGCATAGATGTGCATGCGTTGATCCATCTCTGGAGCGACGACGAACATTTCAGGGGTCTGAAACTGAGCGGCTAGCGTTTGACCGATATCGATTTTCTTTTCGATAACGACCCCTTCGCATGGAGATAGGATATCGGTGTAACCGAGGTTGGCTAGCGAGTTATCTAACTGTGCTTTGGCTTGATCGACGTTGGCTTTGGCGACCAACAGTTCCGCGTCGCGAGACATTCGAATGAACCGAAACCCATCCAACTCGGCTTCCGAGATAAAATCGCGGTTGCCTCGCTTGAGTTCGCCACCGCGGCGTTCGTCATTGACGGCTTGTTGTTGCTGAGCTTCGGACCGTGCGACTTCGGCTTGTCGGGTAAGCAGTTGCGCCCGGTCCCGTTCCACAGTGGACTTGTAGAGTCGAGGATCGATTCGGGCCAAAAGCTGGCCTTCGACTACTTTGGTATTGTAGTCGACGAACAACTCGCTGATCGGGCCGCTCACGGAAGCGCCGACGCTCACACGATGAATAGGCTCAACTTTGCCCGTTGAGTTAACCGTCTGGGCAATATCCCCTTTGGAGACGTTCTGAGTTCGCCACTGCGTTCGGTTGCGATCCTCCAGATATTTTTTGGCGGGACCATAGACAGCAACTCCGATTCCGCCCAAAACGCCAACAACCGCCAGCAATTTAATTAGAGTCTTCATGAGATTGATTTCGTTGGCTGGAAAGAAACAACACACCAGCGCCGAGCGCCATGGAAAGAACCCCGCCGCACAGCCAAACTACCGGAATGTGTTTTGTCTCCTCGCCAAACCACCTTGCAAGATCTTGTTCCGTGAATCTGGACATACTAAAAACGAGACCATTGTGTAAAGCATGCAACAAAATCCCTGGAAACAGGGACCCTGTTCGGACAGCAACATACCCAATGGCCATCCCTAGGATAATCGTTGGTAGAAATTTTTCGATAGATAACACACTACCAGCGATCACGTGGAAAAGTCCGAAAAGCAGTGAGGTAAACAAAACACTGCGAAAAGCCGTTAGTTTCGATCGAAATGCCGACAAAACAAATCCTCGGAAAAAGAACTCTTCGGCAATCGCTGGAGCCACAGCTCCGGTCAACAAGACCACCCAGAACGGCACCACCAAAAAGTCGGACTTCAGCCGTTCCTTGTCTTCCTCCGAAAGCTGCGAGGCCAAACTCCAGCTTTCAAAAAGCAAATACGCCTCAAATGCGACCATCCAGAGCGCAGCGCTCAGCAGCAAGACGCCCGCGACATACCCAATCCAACGAGCTATGCGATTCCAAATCGGTTCGCCTCTCCCGACGCCTTCACTCAGTCGAAAAGTGTTCGCTAAGTCAATTCGACGATACCAAGAGTAAAGCAAAGGCAGCAACATAAACAAGACGAATAGGATCGCAGCATTGAGGAACAAGGCCCAGCTCCCCTTCCATTCAAACATTCCACCGAGATTCGATGCAACAAAGAAGACCGGGAACAGCAATGCTAAATAGATGGCAAGTTCGCCGATATCGGGAAGCATTTGCTTCTTTTTGGGTCGACTTAGCAACTCGGACCAAGACTCCTGCGAACCGGATGTCGCCGCTTCAGCACCGAACAAACGCGAGGCCACCACCAACGTCGCACATGCATAAATGATCGTCGAAAAAACCGCGGCGAATGCTGGCACCAAGGAGGATTGCCCAGTCATGATGTCCCGCGAGAGCATCAATATGTTCAACAGCGGGACGATCCCGAGCAACGTCGTGAATTGCACGTTTGGCATCAACGTCACGAGACCAGGCCCAAGCGACAACAGCATGACAGGAATCAAGTAGGCTTGGGCTTCTTTGAAACTGCGAGCAAAAGAACATAGAGCCAATAGGATCGCACTAAAGAAACAGGCAAAGATGACCAGCAGCGGCAATATCTGCAACAACATCAATACAGAGAAGCCACTCTTGCCAAACAGCGCTTGCCCGAGGCCCCCGAAAGAAAGCGTCATCCATGTCGCAAAGAGATTCGCCAATGCGGTAAGCACAGCCACCGTAACCACAGCGACGTATTTACTCAACAGCAACGCGAAACGTGGCGCTGGCGTCGCAATCAACGCTTCCATCGTACCGCGTTCGCGTTCACCTGCGGTCAAATCGATTGCCGGATAAACGGCTCCCGTGATGGTCATCAAAATCAGCACCAGTGGAATGACCCCCGCAATGGATGAGGACAAGTCAGCCTTTTCGAAAATCCCGGTCGCGTTGAAAGTCATGGCAACGGGGATTTTTCGATCGATTTGCTTGCGGAACAAGGCTGCTTGATAGTCGTTGATCAGCTGCGTTGCACGTCGAAAGCCTGACAAAGCGGTCTCGCTACGAAGGTCGTTCTGTCGGAATTCGGCTTGTATCGTGTAAGCGGGAAAAACCCCTCGTTCCAATTTCGTGGTTTCGATGTTGAGTTTGGTGATAAGCAAATCGAGGCGACCGTCGCTTAGTGCTTGGTCCAAAGTGGCACGGTCCGCCATCTCGATTTTGTAGGACGGTATTTCATCGCTTGGCTTTACAGGACTGCTCGTGGTGTCCTTTTCCGTTGGGTCATTGCTTCTTGTCACTGTGATCGGAGACGCAAAACCACGCTCAAGTGTCTGTTGGGCTTCGATAAGCAATTCTCGAATTTTGCCCCCGGCCTCTTCATCCTCAACACCCAGGACATATTCGGTCACCTCTTTCGTCTTGCTATTGGCTCCGATGACAAGCCGCTGCAATGCCATGCTTAAGAGTGGATAGACCAAGATCGGCATCAAAACCAACGTAAATAACGTTCGACGATCGCGCAGGCTTTCCCGAAGTTCCTTTTGACAGAGTCGCCAAAGTCGGCCGTTACTCAGATACTCGTTCATGCCTGTGGCGACAATTCGTTAGGCGGAATGTTGACGGGGCTACTGATTTGTGTGGCGTTGCCTTGCGGGGCATTGAGAAAGGCGATGAACATATCGACCAAATGCTGCTTGCCAGTGGCTTGCCGTAATTCGTCAAGCGTCCCCTCGAACTGGAGATTGCCGCGGTGCAAAAGCCCAAAGCGATCGCAAACTCGCTCCGCCTCGTCAAGCCTATGCGTGGACAGCAGTACAACTTTCCCTCGCTGTTTTAACAAATCGATGAACCGGAATATGGCCTGGCTCCCAACGACATCCAACCCTCGCGTCGGTTCATCAAGCAACATGACTGGAGGATCATGCATGAGGCCTCGCGCCAACGTAACACGCTGCTTTTGGCCAGTGCTTAACGTACTACATCGCTGATCGATAAAATTGCGAAGATCAAGCAGATTCGCGAGTTCTTCCAATCGCTCTGCAGCAAGCAAAGGGTCGACTGCATACAAATCGGCGAAGTACAAAAGCATTTCGCGAACGGTTAACCATGGGTAAACGCCATCGTTAGTCGATATAAGCCCAAGTTGCTTGCGAATATCGGTCGATTTGTTCGTCGAACGAACACCCCCGATTTCGACATATCCGCTATCGGGCTCGAGCAGCCCCATGATCATTCGCAACGTCGTCGTTTTACCGGCTCCATTCGGTCCAAGCAAACCATAGACCTCCCCGCTAGCAACTTGAAACGAAAGATGATTGACAGCCACAAGAGGAACACCTCTGACAATGAACTGTTTCGTTAAGTTTTCAGCCGAAATCATGCAGGAGTGTTCGTTTTGGAAACGTGAGGCTAGTGATGGAGGTGGCTTTCGGAACAGCCCACCAATTTACCAAGATTTTCGTCATTCATTGGGTACACAACAGGATTCCGTCAAAATACCAGTTTCACTCGCCCTATGCACTCGAACTAAGCACATCCGCATGTGTTTTTCATATCAATTAGCCGTCGGGCGTTAGCCTCGATTGTCGATGGAACGCGAAGCGTTGTGCTTAGTATTTTCAGAATGACACGAGGCAGAAAAATCGAACGCAGAAAGATGATTCGCGAACATTTTTCTGCGTTCGATCTTTCTGCCTATTCTTTTCAACGATCCCTTCGCTGTTTATCTGGTTCGATTCTGAAACTTGGCTAGTTTTTCCTGAACCCCGGGAATGATGCGTGCGGCGTTGCCATGGTAGACCTTCTCTAAAATTTTCGGAGGCAGACCTAATCCATATATTTGCCAGTCCCCCTGCGGCCGCGGATGTTTTTCCGAGTACTCAAAATACTCATCCATGGACTCGAGGAACCGCCAATAGAGACGCAGTCTTGCTTCGGGCCAGGGACCGTCTGTACCAAAGAGGATGCGATCTTGGTGCCTATCAAAAAACCGACGAGCCGTATAGGGCTGTCTTCCTAGCTCATTAATCCTTGACGCGAACTCAACCACCAAATTCGGATAGGCCTGCAACCACCCATCCAACTCGGCTAGATTTTCGGCATCATTACCAAAATGTGCTGCTATAAACGTTGTCTTCGGATGCTTTGCGATGATTCGATTGCGGGCCTCATGCAATTCCTTGCGAGACGGAAAGTCAGGGGAGGCAAACGACCAATCCGGATGAACATTCAGTTCGAAAAAACGTTCGTTGGCTGGGGTTACCGGCTCAAAGAAGGCCCCGGGATCGGCCGTATGCATGATCACGGGCAGCCCAAGCTCGCCGCAAATTGCCCAGATCGGATCCCAACGAGGATCATCCATCGCGATCAGCGATCCGTCCGCATTGCGATAGCGAAGACCAAAGTCCTTGAAGAACTTCAATCCCGAGATCTGCCCTTTTCCTTTGCAAACTTTTAGCTGCTCCACAATCTTCCTCACAAAATCAGCTTGATTGCAGCTCCACGTCTCTGGTACACCTGCTTGCCCATCCCCCTGAAAGTCGATGTTCCCAAAGACCACAAAACGATCTCGGTACTCTGACCACAGAAAGCTGCAGTGCTCGTCCACACGCTTCAAGAGAGTGGCGTCGAGCGAAACGCAAATCGCAATATGGTTACGATCCATCATCGCCACGTACTCTTTGAGGAGCTCGGCGTTGTGTTTGCCTTTCACAAAGAAATGCGTATGAACGTCGACGACCGGAAAGGCCGCTCGTTCTAAATTCGTTTTCGTCACTTTCAATTGGGATAGGGCAGAAACCGAATCGCCGCCGGAACTTGGTTGGCCGTTAGCAACCGACCACGTAGCCATACCGATTGCTAAGGCGAAAACAACGGATGAGTCGCGAGTAAACATGTTTGCAATTCAGACGAGGAACGGGTTATTCGAGGACGTTTCGTTTTGATATGATTATGATAGCGGGACAAGTTCGGGAAGCAGTACCTTGCAGAATTAACTTATGCGTTAGGAACGAGGAATGGATCGTAGTAAGATTGAATTGTACGTAGCTGGTGGCGCGGAACTCGTTAAAGCGTATTGGGGATTGAGTGTCGCCCAACTACACGCCAAGCAACCGGATGGCTCTTGGACACTCCATCAAATCGCAATACACATGCTGGATAGCGATCTCATCGGTTCCGATCGGATGAAGCGAATTGCTTGCATGGACAATCCATTGCTATGCGGCTATGACGAAACGGCCTTCAGCAATCTTCCAGGTTCCGACCAACTCAATCCATTCTTGGCTTGCGACCTCTTCCAAAAGAATCGCATGATGACAGCGACGATTTTGCGAGCGCTCCCGGATTCTGCCTTTCAACGCACTGGCATCCATACCGAAAGCGGAAAGGTTTCGCTCGGTGAAATGATTGAAAAGTACATTCACCACTTAGACCACCACTTGCCATTTATCGCAAAGAAGCGGACTCGATTAGAGGGAACCGAGACTGTGACGAGTGAACAACCTTCGTAGTCAATCGCATCTATTCGAGAGATAATATCTCAACAAGTGCATTTCGTTTAACAGTCAGCCGTAGTAGGCGTACTGTCGACACATCAAATCCCGCTGGCTTGTCCTAGGCTGTAGAAATTTGGCGTTGCAGTCCTTTTCGTTTCGCAACTTTTGTTCCCTTGTTATTGTTTGCTACCGCTAGGTTTTCAGCCTCGGCCAAGCCGGTGCTGTCCGGTTCGGGCTCGCCCCGACCGTACACCGCTTTGGTGTTCTAGCACGCAACCTGGTTCGCAAGATCTTCGGTGCCCAACCTTGCACCGCCGGAGGCGGTGCAAGGTTGGGCAGAATAGCAATGTCAGCGCTGAGTCTATTCTAGTACGCCAAAGCTGCGGACGGTGGGGGCGAGCCCCAGCAGTCCTACACTCAGGTGCATCCATTTGCGTTCGGTCTGGTACTTGGTTAAGCTACCGATGCCCAAACACCATTTGTTTTCGCAAAGTACATTCAAGAAGCATACTATGAATAAACCACTGAAAGGCATCACACGGATTGAGTACGAAGGGGTCTCCACGCACGGCTGGATGGTGCGAATCACACGCGGCGGAGTTCGCAAGCAACAGTTTTTCAACGACCGTACCTTGGGTGGCAAAGCCAAATCGTTGAAGGCTGCCAAAGAGTGTTACGCCGATTGGGTAGCCAGCGCAGCCCCCATCAAGACGACTCGAAATCAAAAGACGTCCCGCAACTCGTCCGGTAAAGTCGGTGTCCATTTGGTTCGGAATGTCGATGCTCGATGGGAAAATGCGGAGTCGTTTGGATATTGTGCTTCGTGGGTTACAGAGGACGGCGGCCGACAAAAATTGAGTTTTGCCTGGAAGCGATATGGAAAGAAGATTGCATGGGAACTTGCGTGTTTGGCGAGAGAAAAAGAACTCACCAATCGAGCCAGAGTCATTGCAGACTTTGAAAAGAAGTCGGGCAAAAAAGTAAAGCTCAAGTGAACCGAAACTTAGTCGAGCAAAGAGAGGGCGAGGTCACCACTAGGATAATCTTTGCCATGCAAAGCCCTTTAAAAACCTTCGGGAGAGCGAGGCTCCTGCCGAGCTTGCCACGTCACGGTTCGGCAGGAGCCTCACCCTCCCTACCCCCCCCTGTCTCTATCCGACCTTCCCGGAGGGAGGGTGACTTGGAAGGGCGACCCTAATCTTTAATCTGAACAATGCACAAGCATCTGGGGCACAAGCATCTGGGGCACAAGCATCTGGGGCACAAGCATCTGGGCCGATAGAGGCGGACGATTTCATTGACGAGACCCTCAATCGGCCTCTGCAAATCGTCTATCAGGACGAAAACTACGTAGCCGTGTTTAAGCCTGCTGGCTTGCTAGTCCACAAAAGCGAAACAACCTCGGCTCATGCCCCTGTTCTTTTGCAAGCCCTGAGAGATCAACTTCACTGCCGGGTGTTTCCTGTTCATCGATTGGACAGGCCAACTGCCGGTTTAATCCTATTTGGCTTGAACGGGTCTGCCGCCGCTAAAATGGTCGATCTCTTTACGCGTCGCATGGTGTCGAAGTACTACCAAGCCTTGGTTTGCGGATGGGCTCCCGATGCTGGGCAAATCGATTTACCCCTTAGTGCGAAACCAGAAGATGAATGGAAAAAAGACGCAACGAGCCAGCCTGATGCGACAACACAGGATGCCGCAACCCAGTTTCAGACCCTAGCTCGATATCGGTTCCCGTTGGAAAAATCGTTGACAAACCCAATTGAACTCTCCTTACTGGAAGTCAAACCGCTAACGGGCCGATCGCACCAAATTCGGCGGCATCTGCAGCACATTGGTCATCCGATCGTCGGCGACTACCGGCATGGCGATCAAGGAGTGAATCGAGCCGTTTTGGCGGAAACAGGGGTGGTTCGGATGCTCTTGACATCCATGCGTCTCGACTTCCGACATCCTTACACTGGCGAGTTGCAAGCGATCACTGTCGGACGCGGAACGCTTTTCGATCAAGTGATTTCCCAATTGAAGGCGGAGCCCAAACTAGAAATCTGCGCCTAGACGGGCTATATTCAGTCGACTCGCCCTGTTTCCCTTTCCATTTCCGCTCTGGAACCATCTCATGACAAAAACAAATCGGTCCCGCCGTAACTTCCTGAAGAAAACCGCCGCTACATCAGCCTTGGGAGCCACGATTCCTTATTTCAGCTGGACTGAAAAGGCATTTGCCAACCAATCGAAAAATGACCGTCCTAACATCGGTTGCATCGGAGTAGGCAGCATGGGAACAGGCGACGCCCACGGTCACAACGACTTCGGTAATATTGTGGCTGTTTGCGATGTCGAGAAGGTGCACTTGGACAAAGCCAAGAACGATCCTCGAATCGGCAAAGAGAAAGCCGACGCATACGAAGACTATCGCAAGATTCTTGAACGCAAAGACATCGATGTCGTTAGCATCGTGACAACAGATCACTGGCACGTGAAAATCGCTGTCGAAGCTCTCCAAGCAGGAAAGCATGTGTTCTGCCAAAAGCCTCTTACACTCACACTTGAAGAGAACCAACTGATACGCAACGCTTGCAAGAAGTATCCGAATTTGATTTTCACGGTTGGTACACAGCAACGATCAGAGAAGGACAGGTTTCTTCGGGCTGTGAACATGGTCCAAAAGGGCTTGCTCGGCAAAATCCATACAGTCACATGCAGTATCGGTGGTGGCGATGTCGCCAATCAAAACTTTGTCAAAACAACGGCGCCCGAAAGCCTCAATTGGGACATGTGGCTCGGCCAAGCCCCCAAAGTCGAATACATCAAGGAACGCTCCCACTACCAATTCCGCTGGTGGTATGAATACAGCGGCGGCAAGTTTACCGATTGGGGCGCTCACCACATCGATATCGCAACCTGGGCTTTGGGCGAAGACAAAGAAGGAAGCGGCCCCGTCGAGATCGATGGTACAGACGCAAAACATCCCGTCCCATATGCGCACGGCTATGCGACGAGCGATGTTCGCTACAACACGGCCCATGATTACTTGGTGAAGTGCAAGTATGCAAGTGGAGTGACGGTCAACGTGACTAGCGGCGGCAACAAAGAGGTCGACTCCGACAATCCTCGAGCAGTTGGAAACGGCATTCTATTCGAAGGGGACAAGGGCCGCATTTTCGTGAGCCGCGGTAAAATCGCAGGCTTACCGATCGAAGAGAATTGGGACAAGGATGCCTTTACGGACGAAGATATCAAGCGTCTCTACAAGGGCAAGCAGCACGAAGGGCACAAGAGTAACTTCTTCCGATGCATTCGCGAAGGTGGCTTACCCATGAGCGATGTTTTCACCCACGTTCAAGCGATGAGCACATGCCATCTCTCAGCGATAGCAGCTAGACTCAACCGTGTGATCAAGTGGGATCCCAAGGCCGAGAAGATCGTTGGAGACGAAGAAGCGGCCAAGTTCTTCGCCCGCGAACAACGCAAAGGCTACGAAATCAATCGCGTTTAAGAGCATCGAACGATTGTCCTCAATCGTTTCTGAACTGAGAATTGGCTAATCCAAATTAGCCAATTCTCAATCCGCCGCATGGCCGTTAGTCAAAAACGGCCTAAAGTGCCTGCCAAGCGATTGGGACAATCGCTTTACTCTGAATTGATCTACGCTTGCTCCGCAGACGGTTGTTTGTAAAAGTCCCATCGGTACACTTGAGGACAACTGTTCTACACTCTTTTCAGCTTCGTCACGCGGCCAGTGGAAACCCATTCGGCCACATAAATATTTCCGTTGTTGTCAAAACAAGCGTCGTGCGGATGCACGAACTTGCCATCCTGCCACTGCTTTTCGTCACTGCGAATCGCTTTCTTGGTGTCGGCGGTGAGTCGCTCGACGTCGCCCCCCAACTGCACGATTGTTTTGTAGTCCTTGTCGAGAATCGAAACGCGGGCAATCAATTCAGGTACGAGAAGCAAATCCCCTTGCTTGTCGATGTTGGCGGGCAGACCAAAACCGGTGATTGTCTTTTCGTAATTTCCCTCGAGATCGAAGATTTGAAGCGTGTTGTGGGCTCGATCGGTAACGACGATCTTGGGTGCAGCGGGGTTACGATCATCGATCCAAAGTCCATGAGCTGTTTCAAACTTTCCCTCACCAGCTCCTTTACCACCAAACGAGCTGACCCATTTTGCATCTTTGTCGTAGCGATGGATATGGTACGAACCATAACCATCCGCCAAATAAAACCCGCCATCCGGCAAGAAAGCAAAATTGGTCGGCATAAACCGATCTTGGCCCCAGATCTTTTTCGGATTGTCGGCTTCGTCAGCGTGGTAAACGCCTGACTCTTTGGGGGCACGCTTTACCCAAACCTCCTCTCCCTTGAGATCGAGCTTGGCAAACTCTTTGACTTGCTGATAGCCGGTCACGTACAAAAATTCTTGCTTGCCCTCTTTTCGAACCTCCAGTCCGTGGCCGCCGCCTTGGAATCGCTGTCCGAAAGCGCGAATGAACTTTCCTGTTTCATCGAAAACAAAAATCGAAGGATGGTCTTTTTGCTTTTCGATCCCTTCATGAATGACATACAGATTGTTGGCCGCATCAACAGCGACATTGTGGGTCGTCTGCCAAGTGTATTGAGAAGGCAACTTGGGGAAGTGATGCACGACCTCGAACTGATGATCCTTTTCGCCGATGATGATTTGCGAATTGGTACGACTTGCAGTGACAATGTTCGGCGCAACAAAGAGGCACGCGCCAGCGGCTGCCGAAGACTCAAGGAATTTCCGCCGTGGTGAGGATGGTTGATTCATCATTTACTCCGAAAAGAAGGGTCGTAGTTGAGAGGCACCAACAAAAATTATAATCGACCTCGCGCCTCATGAATTGGCGAAGCCGGAGAGTAGAACAGTTGTCCTCAACTGTTCAGGAAGTGACTACCAGCATCGACCGCCTAGTCGACGGCCTTCCCCGACAAACTTTTCTTTGTGCTATCGAGCGTTTGACATGCGAATTTGAAAAAAACGGCCAGCGTTTTGGAGCTGTGGACGCAGGGCGGGAACGGTTGAGGACAACCGTTCTACACTGCCGCTTCGCGGCGT
>JAPLNL010000005.1 GCA_026692905.1 Planctomycetota bacterium | reverse complement strand
CATGCGAGCTAACTTCAGAAACCGAAACTCTTGACGAGTTTCGCTCCGAGTTTTCTTCCTTCAAGCCGCGGTCTCTAAACAGCCTTAATTGAGCAGCACTAGGTAGCAAACAACCTGTCAAATCGTTGCGAGTAATTGTCGGACATTTCTAAATTGTAGCGAAAGTCGTCAAGGCTTTCGGCTCATGCGAGCTAACTCCGGAAACCGAAACTCTTGACGAGTTTCGCTACGAGTTTTTGTTACAAGTTCAGTTACTTGGGGGTTCTAAACAAGCATCCTATTCTTTATTTGGACCTAATCAGCCGATGCCACCAATTGCGCTTTGTTGGCGTTAGTGTGGTGCCGTGCAATCCTTGCACTTCAGAGCCTCTCCTGAAACTTCCTAGCCAATCGATCAGCACATAAAAAACCGGCGTAAAGATCAAACCGAACAAGGTCACTCCTAACATCCCGGAAAACACAGCGAGACCGAGCGACCTTCGCATTTCAAAACCCGCACCACGCCCGATCATCAAAGGCGCCACGCCGAGAATAAAAGCGAACGAGGTCATGAGAATAGGGCGAAGTCGCACTTTGCAGGCTTCAATCACCGCTTCGCTTCGGTCCTTGCCTTCTTCTTGCAACTGCTTCGCAAACTCAACAATGAGAATCGCGTTCTTGGCCGCCAATGCGATCAACACCACCAACCCAATCTGTGTAAAGATATTGCTCTCTGAGCCAGTAAGCCAAAGGCCAGCAATCGCGGCAAACAAACACATTGGCACAATCAACAAGATCGCGATCGGCATTGACCAACTCTCGTACTGTGCCGCCAATACCATGAACACGAAAATCACCGCCAGCGGAAACACGAGCTTGGTCAACAAATCTTTTCCCACCAAAATTTGCTGATAAGCGAGTTCGGTCCACTCGAAGCTCATGCTGCTTGGCAACTCACGTTTCGCGATTTCCTCCATCAATCCAATCGTGTCTCCGGAACCGCTACCTGGTGCCGGATTGGAAACGAAATCAGCTGATGCATTCATGTTGAATCGATACACAATTCCAGGACCACTCACATCGCGAACGTCGATGAGTGTCGCCAACGGAACCATCTCGCCACGTTGATTGCGAACCTTTAGTCGACCTATGTCGGCTGGGTTTGCACGAAACTGAGTGTCCGCTTGAACGTTAACCTGCCAGTTCCGGCCGAAACGGGTAATGTCATTGGCGTATGCTGATCCCAAATAGATTTGAAGAGTCTGGAACACATCGTTGAGCGCAACCCCCGCAGACTTGGCTTTTTCACGGTTGATGTCGACATACAACTGTGGCTCGTTGGCATAGTAGCTGGAGTAGGTCCCTACCAATCGCGGCTCCGAGTTCGCTACCTCAATTAGATTCTCCAAGGCCCCCTGCAATGCAGCGGGACCCGCTCCTGCCCGATCCTGCACTTGCATTTTCATGCCAGCAGTCGAGGCAAGTCCATCAATTGGCGGCGCCCCTAAAACCACGATCTGCGCTTCTTGAATGCCGCTTAGCTTCTTTTGGAGGGTTGAAACAAGGTCGGCGGAATACAGTTCCTGATGCTTACTGCGATGTTCGAAACTGTCGAGAATGACAAACATTCCCAGCGAGTTGGACGCATTGGTACTCGTCAGAATGGAGTAGCCTGGAATGCTCAACGTGTGCGCAATCCCATCGGTCGATAGCAAAATCTCATTGATGGATTTTTCTACTGCTTCGGTTCGTTGCAAACTCGCTCCATCGGGCAGCTTAGCGCTAACCACCAAATAGCCTTTGTCCTGCGATGGCAGAAAACCATTTGGTACCAATTGGAACCCACGAACGGCCAGTCCAATAAGTCCAACATAAAGGATGAGCATGATCACACTGATCCGAAGAGTTCCAGCGACTATTTTTCCATACAACCAGGTCACCTGATCGAAACCGTGATTGAATAGTCGAAATAACTTTTGCAAACCCCAGTTGACCTTCGGTCCGATGACCCATCCAACGATACCACCCGTCAAAAAGATCCCACACAAAAATGCCCTGTGAACTCCACTGGATTTTGTGGCCACGTTACTGTGAAGCGCCGCATCCGCCGACGCGGATGAAAAACCAAGCAAAGGTTCCAAGTAATCCGGTAGGAAACGCAAAGCAACATAACCCGCAAGCAATGCGATGCCCCATCGCGGCAACGCTTCACGATCATGTCCCTCGACGTGTGGCTTGATGAGCGTCACCGCACGAGCAGGTGCCATCGTCATTGCATTGATGGCCGAGATAATGGTGGATGCGGCAATCGTTAAGGCGAACTGCTGGAAGAACTTGCCGGGAATACCCGCGATGAAAATCGTCGGCAAGAAGACCGAGCTCAGCACCAGAGTGATCGCAATGACGGGCCCTGTAATCTCACCCATCGCTTTGATCGTCGCTTCCCGCGCCGGTATACCTTTGGCCATCCACCTCTCAATATTCTCAACAACCACAATCGCATCGTCGACAACGATTCCAATGGCCAAGACCAGACCCAGCATCGACAAATTGTTAAGAGAAAAACCAAGCCATTGCATTACAGCCAAAGTCCCTATCAACGAAACAGGGACATCGATCATCGGCATTAAGGTTGCTCGCCAATCTTGCAAGAACAAGATGACGACAAGAAAGACCAAGATGAACGCTTCGAATAGTGTTTTATAGACCTCGTGGATGGACTCATCGACTACAATCGTTGTGTCATAAACGATGGCAAAGTCGACGCCGCTTGGGAAACGTGTCGACTTCAATCGATTCATCTCATCACGAATCGCCTGGGCCGTTTTCAAAGCATTGGAGCCAGGTAATTGAAAGACGGCCATCGTTATGCTTGGCTTGCCGTCCAACGAACTGCTCACATCGTAGTTGCGTGCCCCCAATTCCGTTCGTGCAACATCACCGAGTCGAACCAACTCACTTCCGTCACCCGTCTTGACAACCACATCGTTAAACTGCGCGGCATCGAGTAGACGTCCCTTGGTATTGATCGCATATTGAAAATCCTGGCCATCCTGTGCGGGTGCCTGACCAATACGTCCTGCTGCAATTTGAACGTTTTGTTCGCGGAGCGCTTGCAAAACATCGATCGAAGTCATGTTGCGAACAGCCAGTTTCTCCGGATCGAGCCAAACTCGCATGGCGTAGTCGCGTGACCCTAACATGCCGACATCGCCCACGCCAGGAATTCGCATCAACGCATCCTTCACCTCGATCGTGGCGAAGTTCGAGAGATAAAGCTGATCGTATCGATCTTCTGATGAAATGAGGTTTACGGCTAGCAGAATGCTTGGGGATTTCTTCTTGGTCATAATCCCCTGGCGCCGAACCTCGTCGGGTAACTTGGATTCTGCAATAGCAACACGGTTTTGGACCAGCACCTGGGCTTGGTCGATATTCGTACCCAGTTCAAAAGTCACATCCAATGTCATCAAGCCATCGTTGGTGCACCGCGAAGACATGTACAGCATTCGCTCGACGCCATTGATCTCCTGCTCAATCGGTGCAGCAACCGTATCCGCTACAATTTGTGAGTTGGCACCCGGATAGACTGCCGAGATTTGAATCGTAGGAGGTGCCACCTCAGGATACTGGGCGATAGGCAATTGCATCAAAGCGACGCCACCCATCAACATGATCACCAGCGATAGTACCGTTGCGAAAACCGGGCGATCAACGAAGAAGCGAGCTAACATGCTTCACTCCTTGCTTTGGTTAGTAGGAACAGGAGCCGTTTCGTATAACTTCGGACGCACTTTTGCGCCGGGACGCGCCCGTTGTACTCCGTTGATGATCACACGATCTTCTGCCGTCAGTCCCGTCTTGATCACACGCATCCCAGATTCTAGATTGCCGAGTTCGACATCGCGTCGTACTACTTTGTCATCGCTATCCACCGTCAAAACATACTTCAAGCTCTGGTCATTTAAGATCGCGCGTTCGCTCACCAACAATGCATTCTGAGCCAGCCCATAGGGGACGCGAACCCGCACAAACAATCCTGGGGCAAAGACGCGATCGTGGTTCGAAAGCTCAGCCCGCACCAACAACGTCCCAGTCGTCGTTCGCACACGGTTGTCGATGAAGTCCAAGACTCCTTCGTGAGGAAAGTTCGTTTCATTAGGCAAGGCAATATAAATTTTTTGGTTGAGTTCGCGAACATTGGTGAACTTCACGTCTTCCCCCTGACTTCTTCGTAGGGCCATGAACTTCAGCACTGCGATTTCGTCGACATCGAACAGAACATGGATAGGGTTAACACTAGCAATGGTCGTAAGCGGTTCCGCGTTCGATTGACCAGCCTGAATCAAGTTGCCGACCGTAACGCCTGCTCGACTGATCCGGCCGGATATCGGTGCTTCGATATCGCAGAAACTGAGGTCTAGCTCCGCTTGAGCGACAGCGGCTTTTCCCGCATTGATTTCCGCAACCGCACTGACTTGCCTCTGAGTTATTTCGTCGAGCTCTTGTTGTGAAATAGAGTTGGTATTGCTGAGCGTTTTCGATCGTTCCAGCGTAATGTTGGCCAGTTTTAATTGAGATTCAGCTTGCTGTAATCTCGCCCTGGCATTCAATAGCGTGAACTCATAAGGTCGACGATCTATTTCGAACAGTGGCTCCCCGGCTTTCACTTCCTTGCCATCGCTGAATTGAATCTTCACAAGGTATCCTGAAACTCTGGATCGCACTTCGACAAATTCAGGTGAAGCTGTTCGCCCGATGTATTCAAAGAACTCGGTGACCTGACGCGGTTCTGGTTTCGCAATCGTCACTTCGGGAGGTGGCGAGGATACTGGCTCTATTGCGGATTTCCCGCAACCCATCGCGTGCAAAACAATAAGGACAGGGATACAAAGAAGCTTCCGGATATACGGCATTTTGGACTTTCCCCAACGATATGGTTCAACTTGCATTGGAGCGAACTAACCGTGTTTCATTGATTTGTTTTGTTTATCGCTGAACAAGCCAGAGTCAAGACGAAAGCCTCCACCCTCCTCGCTCACCTGCAGAGTATACTAACGCGCGAAAAGTTGGCATATCGCTGTTCAGCAGGTTACCGCGTGTTCTTCGCGTGATTAACCACTTAAAAATGAACTGGGATCATCAAGTTCAGTTCGTTACGATTCGAAATTAGGCAGAAAGATAGAACGCAGAAAAATGAATGCTGACTCATCTTTCTGCGTTAAATTTTTCCGCCTAATCTATTTTGCGATCGGCCATTCGTGCCTGGAACCTGCCTTCCTGAGACAGCTACACTGGGTGAACATCGCCCGACATCAAGTTCAGTTCGTTACGATTCGAAATTAGACAGAAAGATCGAACGCAGAAAAATGAATGCTGACTCATCTTTCTGCGTTCGATTTTTCTGCCTAATCTATTTTGCGATCGGCTAAGCGCGAAAAGTTGGCATATCGCTGTTCAGCAGGTCGCCGCGTGTTCTTCGCGTGATCAATCGCTTAAAAATGAACTGGGATCAATCGCGATTGTTCGTTGGGCTCTTTTGCTTTGGGTGGATCGACCCAAGGAATGGGAGCCTCTTTTGCGGAGTACTCCCGAATGACTCGTTTGAATTCCTTCACGATTTTCGCCAACAAGTCCCGTTCCGTAGCCGCAGTGCAAACGAGATCGGGTAAGTTCGCGACACGGCCGTGGACATTTCCTAGGTCGTCGCGATGCACATGGACGACGCAATTGAAAACCGGAACACTGGGTGGAACGGTTGGCAGTCGCTGCCTCGTCGGTTGAGAATCGTTTGACATGTGCCTAAGTCCGATCCGATTTCATCGAGGCACATGTTTACCGAAATAGAAGAAAGCGGAGGGCACGGGGATCGAACCCGCAACCCCTTACGGGGCACTTCATTTCCAATGAAGCCGCTAGCCATTCGCCTACCCTCCAGACAAACGTCGCCCAAAAGCATATCCTAGCCAATCGCCGGGGCAAGCCAATCCACTCGCTTTTTCACGGATTCTACGCTCGCGGACCGCAAATCCGACCTCTTTCTCCATTCTGGGGCGACCGGTGGTCGGGTTTTGCTGTTTTTTGGTTGTATGTCACCCTGGGTTGCATCGTGACCAGGTAGGCTTGGAAAGGGAGGGCGAGGCCACCCCAGTAAACATCTTTGCAAAGCCGATTCCAGAGAAAACCTCAGGGAGGGCGAGGCTCCCGCCGAGCCAGGCTTACAACGGTTCGGCAGGAGCCTCACCCTCCCGAGCAATGAATCTCGCAGCATCTAATGCGCACTCACCGGACGGCTTGCGCCGTTCCGCTAATAAAGCGAGCAACATGCGTGACATTTAGATATAATGTAAGCCAGTCCAGGCAGCTTCTAGCTTGGCCCCCCCCTCGACGCCACCCCACCTCAAGCACCCAATTGGGTCTCGCATGTTTAGACGTTTTCCTTTGCGCACTTTGTCGCTAGTCGTCGTTTCCGCTGCCCTACAGAATTTTGCTTACTCGCAAACGCCGATTGGCCCACTTGTTGCCAATGCATCTGTCGACTTGAAATCGAACAATTCGGCACTGTCAATCAAGCAGCTTTCGAAACCGACTGGGACGTTGCTTTTATGTGGGGGCGGAACCATTCCACTTTCCATTCGGGAAGAATTCTTTCGATTGGGAAAAGGAACGGAAGGGACTCTGGTTTTGATCCCTACAGCGTCGCCCCGTTCCGACTCCGGTGACTATTCGATGTGGATTGATTATTGGTCCAGCTTTGGTTGGAAGCGAGTGGAGGTCGTTCATGCGGCAGATCACAACGGTGCATTCGACCCTTCCAAGGTCGAGGCGTTGCGATCGGCCACGGCCGTTTGGTTGAGTGGAGGGGAGCAGAAAAGGCTGTCCGATCGCTATGTCGATACGCCCATTGAGAAAGAACTGCATGCGGTGTTGGCACGCGGAGGAATTGTAGGCGGTACCAGCGCCGGTGCCGCGATCGCTTCGAGCACCATGATCGCCGATGGCATTGTAGAACCCCAATTCGCATCTGGTTTGCATTTTCTGCCAGGTACCATCATCGACCAGCATTTCTCACAACGAAAACGCCATGGAAGATTGATCAAAGCCATCGCAGCGCACCCCAATCGCATCGGAATCGGCATCGATGAATCGACCGGTCTCTTCGTGGACAAAAACGAATCGCGAGTTGTGGGGGATGGTGGAGTGTTTTTATTGCATGCAGCCCCATCGGAAAATGATTCTGGAGCTACGTCGGACGGCTATCTTCGACTGCAAGCGGGCGAAGTTTTGGAAACGCGGATTTTGGAAAGCATATCCCGCTAGACATAAATGCGATTTCTCCACCTCGCCCCGTTTCGGGAACGTTGTGAAGCATTTTGTAGCGAAACTCGTCAAGAGTTTCGGCGTTTAGGGGCGAGGGGAGCAAAGTCAAAAAGTTATGGGTAATGATGAGGCTATTGTCCCAGGTTTTTCAATTGCTCGACATGCGTCGAGAACCGGGGCTAATGCCCAATGGCTATCGGTACCAATTTTCCTTTTTCAGTGCGCTCTCATCTAGTCCCTGCCGAACCCATTCGGTGAGCGTTTGGTTCTTCCTCAGTTGTGAAAGTGTTGGCAAATCATGAGAGCTGTTGAGCAAGGCCGCGACGGCGGGGTAGACGCGGTTGAGAATGATGTGGCCCGCTTCCATGTCCGATCGCACATAGAACGCGATGGTAGTATCCGAAACAGACTTAGGAACCTCATCGTCATGCACGTTCATGAACTGACGAATCGCGTGTCCCATTTTGCTTTCGGACTGTCCGATTCGGATTCGAAGTGCTTCCCATGCGCTCTTCCAATTTTTGACGCTTTTCCAATTCGGTAGATTTTCGAGAAGCAGTTCCTTCTGCGACATCCATCCGCCGAAGGTATCTTGTAGCTCAGGGCGACCGACAACGAGCGCCTGGGCATAACCAAGTTCCGGGAGACCGTTGTCGACGATGCCGATTTTTTCAAACCTGGAATCGTTGAGGATATTTGTCGGTGTATGAATACCGGGTATTTCAGGGATGCCCAAGATGGACAGATTCTTCGCGGCGTTCGGAACTAGCTTGGTAACCGGATAGGGCAAGTTATCAATGCCAGCCCGTTCATAGGGGACTCGAATCAAGTTCGTGCAACTTGCGCAGGGGCCGCCGATCTCGCGTGAATAGTAGCCACCCTTTGGAGCCCGTCTCGCTTGGAAGTCAAACGAGAATACCTCCATCGTATCAATCGCTGCGCTCAATGCCTCCCCGATATCGGAGCGCAAGTTCTGTCCGTCGATCTTCGGCCTAACCCACTCGGAGTACCACGAGAATTCAGGATGGAGAGCGGTTGTGATTGGGACACACCGCCAGCCGCCTTCATAGATTTCAATCACGGACGGCTGATAGAGAACCTCATTCGACTTAGGTTTCTTCGCCCGTCTCGTCACATACAGCATCGCATGGGGAGCAATGCCGGGTTGTACTAAGAAGCTCTCAAGCAGCCCGTCTCCGGGATGATTCAGTTCGACGATACCGATATCGCCTGAATGCAGTTCGATGCCCCGAATGCGAATGCGATCCGGGTCTCCATTTACGAATTCGAGCTCGGTCAACTCGGGCATTGTAAGCCAGCGAGAATGGTCAAAGTTGCCCGTCTTGCGAGAAGGTCGAAATTTTGGAATACGTTCCGGGCCGAGCCTTCGCAGCAACTCTTTTGGCGCGTTTAGTTCACGCAATCCAAGTCTGGCTTCTTCTGAGAGTGCATGTTCGGCCAGCAAACGCATCATCGCGTCGCGGCTTGCAGAATCGCCGATCTCTTTTTGCCGTTTTAAAAGGCACTTCACTGATTCTCGCCGAATCAAGGTTCTCAAAGCTGCGAGCAACATGCACGCGTGCCCTAAGCCCATCGAATTCGAATGAGCAATCCTCTCGACCATTTTCTGAGCCAGGTTCTTTGCCCAGTGAGAGCGCAGCAATCTCAATTCAACCAAAACCTCGGCGCATGCGTTGTTCGCTAAGGCATCGTATCGATGGTTCACTTCCAGCAGATAGTGAAGTCGTTTTTGAAAATCCCCGTCTCGAAAAGCCGTATCCCAATCATGAATCCGGCCGACAAGCAATTCGGTTTCCGTGGGACTATCAGGCAATCAGGCACCCATTTCAAAGCTGAAGTAGACTACAAATCCAACGCTTAGCACGACGCGCAAGTTAGTGAATCTATTGTCCAATTCACTAGCTTGCGCGTCGTGCTAGGTAACTTAGTCCAATTCACTAGCTTGCGCGTATTCACTAGCTTGCGCGTCGTGCTAGGTAACTTGGAGCGATTCACTAGCTTGCGCGTCGTGCTAGGTAACTTGGAGACTGCTGCTCGACTATGCCCATCTTAAGCTGAGAATCAGAATCAGTAAGTGCTTACCAACCGCTTCCCATGGAACGGCGTTTCATATTTGCTTTCGATTCGATTTGGTTTCTGGATGCCTCTGGCAGTGGATTTTGGAATCCACGTGGACGCCCACCTACAACTTCTGGCCCGATATCGTTGAGTGGGTATGGGTCGAACGCAGCGGCTCTATATTTCTGTCGATCCTCGGAGCCTTGCCCAAAGATACCTCCGCTCCAGCGTTTCGCTCCGAGCGGCGACCCTTGGCATCCAAGGAAAGAAACAGCCATAAAACAAAAGAGAGCGCCGCTAACAAGCTTATTTCGATCGATTCGCATATAGCCCTCCATTGGTTTTGCGATTTTAGTTTTCTTTCGACGGTCCGTCGCTAACAATGCTATCGATTTCCTTCCTTGGGGTGCTAGACTGAATCGACGCAATATTGGCCGATTCTCAATCGTGGCCTGCATGCGGTTGTGACATTGCAGATTGAACCATATCGGCAAAATAGGACGTCTGAATCAGAATGAATTCGCATGCGGGTTGTACGGCAGCACCGCCAACCATCGCGGTGGTCGGGTTTAGTGCCAGAGCTGCGGCTCAATCTGCAAAGCGTCAGGGATTTGAAGTAGTTGCGGTCGATCTCTGCGCAGATCGCGATTTGTTGGTGGAATGCCGAGCACACTATCGTTTGGATGACCCAAATTGGCCTGACTTACTCAACTCAGACTATCCGAACGCCACATTGCTTTTGACGGGCGGTATGGAGCATCGAAGCACATGGGTGGAACGATGCCATAGCCAATTCGTTCGCGCGGGAGCCACAGGAACTCAGCTGCGATCGATGCGGAATTTGGCAAACTGGGAGAAATGGGCCGCTTCCTCGGAGTTGGGCTGGCCAAGGACGATTTCCGCTGAGAATCTCGTTTCGATCTCAATAGATTCGATGAGGAGTTCCAAGTGGTTGATCAAGAATCTCGAAAGTGGTGGCGGAACGGGTACCACCGATTTTGAAGGACAAGGTCTACCGCAAAACCTGGATCGCATTTATCTCCAACAACGAATGCTTGGCGAGACGATTGGCGTCACTTTTCTCAGCAGCCAAGTCAGCTGCACCTTCATCGGTGCAATGGCTACATGGCCACCCGAATCCAATGCAATTGACAAGCGATACCTATATCGTGGCTCGTATGGACCGATTCCATTGTCAAAGACGAACATCGACAAACTTCAGCGTTTTGCAGCGGTCGCGGGTCGCGAGTCGGGTCTTCTTGGCGTATGGCAAGCCGACTTTCTTTTGCATGAAGGTGAGCTGACGTTGCTAGAGATCAATCCGCGATGGAGTGCAAGCATGGACCTATTGGATATTACTTTAGAGATGCGATTGGTAGAGAAACACGATGCCAGCGTTCGCGGCATGATGACTTCCAGTGCGATGGAACAACTTGCTTCGAGAGCATGGGAAGAATCTTTGTCCTCTCCAGAACGCATGCTGGGGAAGCTCATTGTTTACGCGGACCAGTCGTGCATTATTAGCAGTGCTCAGTCCGAGTTCTGGTGGTCGAAGAGATGGAACATGGACTTGCTCTGCGAGCTCAATCGTTGTCGGTTTGCTGACATTCCAACGGTTGGCACTAGCATTCCCGCTGGAGGCCCCATTCTTTCCGTGATGGCTACTGGAAGCGCAAGCGAATCGATTTTGCTAGCGTTAGAATCAGCCGGATCGGAGGTACGATCTTCGTCGGTTAGCTGTCACGTGTAGTCGAATAACCACGGTTTTGGCAGGTGTTTTGGGTGTGCACGGCTTTTTTCGCACATCTTTGGCGGCGGGAGTTCTGAAAACGGCCCAAATGGTTTATAATGGAGCTTGTCGCGATGGACGAAGTCTCCAGGCGGTTTCAGCTTCAAATGCTTACTGCATGATCCTTCGTTCGCGATTGGCTTCACAGCCGTTATTGCTTTCTTCATTCCCATCTGGAGCTATTTTTCCATGGCAACCGCGCCAAAAACCCCACGCAAGAAGAAGGCCGTCAAGGAAGTCGACCCGAATGCCCCACCAGCACCACCGAAGGTAAAGCGAACCCGCAAGGTAGCTGCCGAGCCTCGCATCAAGCTCTACTGGGGAGTCTTTAACCAAAATCTCAAACGCGTTGCCGTGTTCGAGTACGAGGATCTCAAAAAGGCGGAAAAGCACGTCAAAGAATTGACCAAAGCAACCGGCGATCACTTCCTCCAAAAAATTAAAGAAACCGTAGTGGTCTAATTCGAGAGCCCAGTACAAACAACCAAACCAAAAGTCCGCCGAGTAAAATTGGCGGACTTTTTTGTTTCGTGGCCTCCAGCAAATTTGCCGAAAGTCTTGACGACTTTCGCTACCATCCTGCGGCTACCTAGCACGACGCGCAAGCTAGTGAAACCGCCCCTTGATTCACTAGCTCGCGCGTCGTGTTAAGTTCGTTTTCATGCTGTCGCTCCAGTAAACACCGCATCCAAAATCGCTTGCGGTACCCTTAACCCAACAGCTGTGTTGGTTCTCGCTTTGGATCCAATTGCCCTGACATGACGAGGTAAGCACATGGGAAAAGCAGCATCGCTAACGGATAGGCAGGGATGATACCAAAACAGAGAGCGATAAACCCAACCATCATGATTCCAAAATTCAGGAGCGCAATCAAAAACGAAGTCATTTCATTGCCCTGCGTAATGGTACGAGCGAGCGAAAAGGACTCCATAACTGGCTTCTTTTGATCCACAACCAAAAAGTATGCGGGCCAGTAAAGAAGCATCACAATGATCCCTGGTATGACGCACAGCAAGAATCCGATGCCCAACAGAATGGTCCATCCGGCTTTACTGTGGGTAGAGGTCTAGACCGCCACAGTAAAAGAAGATAGCAGTTTTGAAGTTTTCGATGTTTCGAAAGCCGCCTACGCGTCGTTTGATTGCCATGATCTTGCTGTTCATTCCTTCTGCAACAG
>JAPLNL010000004.1 GCA_026692905.1 Planctomycetota bacterium | reverse complement strand
GCGTACGTTGAGAGCTGTTCGACTTTCTCACCGACAGGATCTGATAGTACAGTCTCGAAAATAAAGCTCTCACGTTGTGCGACGAGTGCCGCCCGCAACGACGAGGCTAACTCAGCTGCTTCGTAAGCGCTCACATTCAATGATGCCGACAATACATCAGCGTTGATAAATCGAAGTCCAGAGTCTGCGAGAAAGGTTTCATAGAAAGTCGACTTACCAGCGCCATTCGAACCAGCCAGTGCAAGGACGATCGGACGCGTGTCGAGAAACTCAAATGGCAGACTCAACGGTGAGCCTCATGGAACTCACGACCAACAAATCGACCAACTGTTTCTCTCCCGTCTTCCTCGATGCGGCATATCAGGTCTGGATGGTCAGGCACCGGTTTGTAGTGCGGATAGGGCCGCTTGGTCAGAGTGGATTCCAGCCGTTTTCGACCTTTGGCAGTTTCGACCTCCAATAAGAGTTGCGATAGCCGACGTTCTCCCCCGGCCATCTGCAACGAAAGGGCCCGATCACCACGAAGCAGCGGCTCGATCGATTTTCCGAGACCTGCCCAGAATTCGATCTGGCCGGCGATACTCCGCTGGGAAAACGGCACCACTGCTCGCGCGTCGTCGACTAATTCGTCCGAAAGTTTGACTGGCTGACCCATTTTGTACTCCTTCATCCAATGGTAGCATTTTGCTACCTGAAAATCCAGTCTTTACTGCCAGTTTTGAGTAGAGAGTTGGTTTTTCGACGCGGGAGACGTACACAAATCCCGACAAAATCTAAAGTAACCCTTGGCAAGTGCGTTATGCAACAAAATGAGGCTACCAATTGAAACGATACTCAGGCAATCGAGATCCACGATTCGTTGCTATTCACCGTGGCGGCGATGCTCTTCCAATTACGAACGGAGTGGTCGCAAACCGTCGATCAAACAATTTCTAAAAAATCGTGGCAGGATTCCATTTGAAGCCGGATATAAGTGCGTATGAACGATGTAAGCCGACAATTTGAACTCAACGAAGACGACTTCGTGGCGTTGCTAGTCAAGTGTGAACCGGCGTTGCGTGGTTACGCGCGGAGCTTGGTTCCTGACTGGGATCTGGTGGACGAAGCTTTGCAGGAAGCCAGCGTGACAATGTGGCAGAAGCGAAGTCAACTGGCGGCTGCAGATGGATTCATGCCGTGGGCCAGAGTAATTCTGCGGTTCAAGTGTTTACGTCAAGTCGAGAAGCTGCGTTCACGACAGCCACTGTTGAGTGATGAGATGCTGACAACGTTGGCGGAACGATTCGAGAACCGATCGCTGGAGGACGCCACGGCTCGCGGCAAGGCGCTGAATTTATGTTTGGGCCAGTTTTCGGCGGAGCATCGCGAACTTCTATTGGCTCCTCATGGCGCTACCACTTCCGTTGTGTATCTTGCCGAACGTCGAAGGAAGACACCCAACACACTGTATAAGTTGTTGGCTCGGCTTCGTGAGCAACTGACGGAGTGCATTCGTCTCAGAATTGTCGAGGTACAGTAAGCATGACTTCGAGCGAATTAATTCAGCGGTACCTGCTGGGACTTGCTACGGAAGAAGAAGTGCGGGAATTGGAAACTCGTCTCGCTAGTGACGAGCAACTTCAGGATGAGATACTGCTCCAGGCGGAGTTCGACTCGCATCTGCGTCAGGAAGTGCAGTTGACTGTGCTGCAGCGTGAAGAGCCTGAATTGGCTCTTCGGCATTTGTCGACTTCTTCGTCAACGGTAGTCTGGAAGTGGGCTTCGGGGCTCTCAACGCTGGCGGTCACGATTCTGCTTTGTGTGCTCGTGCTGAATTTCCCTGCTCATAAAATCGCGATGGCCTATCCGACATTGGGTCACGTCACATTCAGTGGCCCGTTGTCAGAAAAGAACATCTGGGCGGCGGCTGGTCGTGGTGATCGTAATGGCATTAGAGAGGAACTGCGAAACCATTTGTCGGTGGATGCACGCTGTGAAAATGGTCTGACACCGCTTCACATAGCAACGTTGTTTCAACAGCACGCCACGGTCGAATTGTTGCTTTCTGAAGGAGCGAATGTATCACTTGGCGATGCAGAAGGAAATATGCCGCTTCAGATGGCCGCGTTCCTTGGGCACACGGACATTGTTCGTTTACTGTTGGCCGCGGGTGCCGATCCTGCGATGCGGAACCATCGTGGATTCAATGCAATGGATCTAGTTGCCCTCACGTGGAGTAACGGCCTGGAATCGTTTTACCGAAATGTTGAGAAGGAATTGGGTCAGCGGCTGGATCTTGCTCGGATTCGGCTTGAGCGGCCTAAGATCATGGCTTTGCTGACGGACGCTGCTCCAAAGGCATCTAACAGTGTTCCAAATGTAAGCATCTGGCAGGCAGCAATAACCGGTAACACCTCGGTCATCGAACAACACATCAAGATGGGTACTGATCTGAACATAAGAGAGGACTTCGGTGGAAGTACATCGCTGATGCTAGCAGCGATTTTCGGACAACTTGATACGGCCCAGATCCTGATTCACGCAGATGCCCATCTTGATTCGCAAAACCACTCCGGTGATTCCGCACTCCACTTGGCAAGCTTCTTCTGCCGGCAGGAAATCGTTGAGCTGCTTCTGAAGTCGGGAGCGGATTCGAACAAGGTCAACAATCATGGTTTGACTCCTCTGGCTGCAACGTCGGTCGAAATGAACGCGGAACTGAGAGCCATCTATCAACATGTGTACGGTTCTCTTGGACTGAAATGCGACCTCGATACCATCAATCTCGCACGGGAGCAGATTGCTGAGATTTTGCTAAGATACGCGGTATAGCTGGAGTCGAAATGACGAACACAGTGACTGATTTGATCCCTGCATCAACTTCGGCATCATCACGCCGACATGATCTCGATGCGTTGCGCGCTTTCGCGATGCTACTTGGAATAATTCTGCACGGCATTATGTCGTTGATTCCGGGCATTGGTGTCATCTGGGCGGTAGAAGATTCTCACGCTAGTCCATGGTACGGCGTGCTGCTCTCTTTTATTCATGGCTGGCGAATGCAGCTGTTCTTTTTGGTCAGCGGATTCTTTACGGCGATGCTGTGGCGGAAACGGGGACTTCGTGAATTGCTTTCGCACCGCTTCAAACGAATCTTCATTCCCATGCTGCTTGGTTTGTTGACGATCATTCCATTGACATGGGTTGTGTCTGGCTACGTGCGTTCTCAAGCAACTACAGCAACTGCAACGGTTACGGCGGATCGTGGCGAGGCGGAAAATGCCATTCCGACTCCTGCTTCCGAAATCAAGATTTGGGGTGATGTCGCCACGGCAGATCAGGCAGCGGTCGAGAAATACCTTTATCACGGGGGCGATGTTCAGTTAAAAGACCCGAATGGAGCAACACCTCTACACGTTGCTTGCTTCTTTGGACGGGCGAACATCGCTGAATTATTGTTGAAGTCCGATGCCAGCTTGGCGGCCTTAAACAACGAAGGCAAACGGCCAGATGAATTGCTTTTGATCGATTGGGGAACGACGGCATTTATTGCAAATCTTTTCAAGGTACCGGCCGAACGAATCGATGTTCTCAAGGGCCGAGAAGTGATCGCAACTTTGATCAGCGAACGTACTGGTCGCAAAATAGCATCACTGCCGATCGACTCGGAAGATCCTTTCCGTCTCAGTTCGATTGTCAACCTTTTGATGTACTTTCCGCTGTTTGGCCATTTGTGGTTTCTTTGGTTCCTATGCTGGTATGTCTGCATTTTCGCGGTTCTGATAAAGTTGACGCAGGTAATGCCAATTCCAGCAGTGCCAACATCCTGGCTGCTATCGACGCGCCGTTTCCTGTGGCTGATTCCTTTGACCGCTGTGCCTCAGTTCCTTATGGGTCGAATGCCCGGTGCCTTCGGGCCGGATACGTCGATTGGATTATTGCCAATGCCTGCCGTGCTGGCATATTACGCCATCTTCTTTGGATTCGGACTCTTGTACTTCGACGTAAAGGATCGCGACGCTGCGGTTGGGCACGGCTTTTGGTGGATGCTGGCGGTTGCCTTGCTTGTGCTGTTTCCACTAGGGCTGACTCTTCAAGGGTCGAGTGCGACAGGTGCTAAGATTGCAGCCGCCCTATTTCAAGTCAGTTTCGCATGGTACATGTCCTTCGGAATGATAGGGCTCTTTCACCGCCACTTCCACGAACAAAGATCTTGGGTGCGATATCTTTCAGATTCATCATACTGGCAGTACCTAGTCCACATCCCACTGATTATTTACGCCCAGTATCTCGTGCGTGATCTTCCATTGCCGTCCGGCGTCAAGGTTATCATCATCTTCGTCGCTACTACTAGCGTGCTGTTGCTAAGCTATCAATTCTTCGTCAGAAACACATGGTTGGGTGTTCTTCTCAATGGACGGCGACATTCACTGTCTTCGTGACCTTTTTGTCTTCGATACCAAGACGGATGAGCTACTACAGACGGTCGATACATTGGGAACGCTACTCTACGGATTGACTGTAGATTCACAGGGAACCGTGTTTGTTGCGCAAACGGATGCTCGCAATGATGTGAATGGTCGAGCAGGAACAACCAAGCATGATCTTAGCCAACTGCAAAATCGTGCATTTTTGAATCGTATCACACGCGTTCCATTTGGACCCGACAAGAACGCCGCAGTTTCGGAATTCATCGAACTGGAAAAACTGCCGCCTCAGCAGCCTGATCCTGGGCAGGCATTGGCCACGCCGTTTGCTATCGAAGTCAGTCAAGACGATTCTACCCTGGTGGTTTCGGCCGCCGCTTCCGACAAACTGTTCACCGTAGACGCGAAGAGTGGTGATGTTCTGGGACGAATTGATGTCGATTCGATTCCTCGTGGCATTGCCTTACAACATCAGTCCGATGGCAAGCTGAATGCAGCATGGGTGCTTAACGCAGTGGCTAATACTGTCAGTCTGGTGGACCTCAGTGATCGCACGATACCCCGCGTTACGGCCACCATAACGTTGAATGATCCGACTCATCCTGCGGTCAAGCGAGGTCGCGTGGCGTTCGAGACGGCAGCGGCTTCGTCCACAGGAACGTTTTCTTGCGCGAGCTGTCATCCCGATAGTCACACCGATCAATTGCTATGGGTATTGAAAACTCCCCTCGTGACCGGAGGCAATCAGATCATGCCGCGTTCGACAATGCCAGTTCGGGGACTGCGCGACACCGAGCCGTATCATTGGGACGGAATTCCTGGAGACCCATATGGAGGCAACAATAGCGCCCACGTCTACACCAGCGTTGAACCAAACTCGGTAAATGGTGATCCCATCAGCAGCATACGACATCTGATCGATGGCGGACTGGCATCTACGATGGCTTTCTCGGACGAAACAGCGACCAACGACGAAAAGAAAGTTGGGCGACTTTCTGCCGCAGAGCGAGACGACATGGCAACGTATCTGTTGACTGTCCCTTTCCCACCAGCTCAACGTCGCCCCTACACCAGCGAAGTGACTCAGCGAGCCCGCGAGGGTTTTCAGTTGTTCCACATCGATGGCGACAATGACCCCTCCAAGATTAAGCCCAACGTCTGTGGCGATTGTCATCGCATGCCGCATCTTGTCAGTACCAATACACCTGGCACTGGTATGGATGCTCCCACATGGCGCGGTGCCTATGACCGATTCTTGATATTGCCTCAAGGACGGCTCAACATGGTCGAATTTCCGTTCTATCGCCAGGTTGCAGAACGTGGCCAATCGGAAGAAGAGATCTGGAAGCTCGCGTGGGGTGGACGGGAACGATTCAACCCAGTGTGGGACATGGTCCTCGAAATGAGCACCGGCTATTCGGGCGCGTATGCTCGACAAGTGACGCTCAGCAAAGATAATGTTGCTGACAAGGTGACGCTCGACTTACTAGCGGTACTGGAATCTGCTGCGACGGAAGGAGCTATAGTATTAGAAGGCAACGGTGTCGCTGACGCATCCGCCCCGGTACACCTGCAGTTTAGTCCTGATGCTCGATATCACAACAAGGCGGGGGATTTGTCGTTATCCCATGAATCGCTTTTGAAGGAAGTCGCTGCAGGCAAGCTGATCGTCACGCTGACGGGACAACACGGTGAAAACTGTGACGTCGAACATCCTCAGCCGAGCATCTGGACCCTTGGTCCGATCGAGGAGCAACGCGGATCTCAGAAATTTCCCGTGCTTTATCCTGAACAGACCGAAATGTTGGTTAGCGGCCGGCACGTTGACGGGCAAGCTCGCATCTTTGTTGATGGTCATCGCGTGGCAGGGCATGTTGTACTAAAGGACAACGAACACATCGCCATCAAACTCGAACAACGTCCCGACAATGGCATGCACTTAATGCAGTTGCAGAATCCCAATGGCCAATTCAGCAACGATTTTATTCTGACGGTCGCCGATGCCAAATTGAAAGAAAGCGACGACGGAGACAAGTCTAAACCAAAGACACTCTCCGAAGCACTGAAGCGTTCTGATTGGGAGCGATTAGTCGGGACATGGATCGATGAAGGTACGAAGGGCGATGGGCTAAAGATGACAGTAAGGTGGAAAATCAAAGACCGTGTCATTGAATCGGAATCCGTCGACGCTGGGCGTACGTCGGTGTCGTTGATCAGTGTTAACGCACAGAAAGGGGATATATTCCAGGTCGGGGTTGACAGCACAGGCTCTTCGCATCTCGGCGCGTGGAAATTCAACAAAGACGGCAACGCAGTCCTGAATCTCGGCTACACAGACGGCAACGGAACTCAGGGGGAGCTCACGATTCGCTATAAGCTGGTCAATGACAACACGCTCGACATGACATTGCAATTCCCGCAGCCGATCCAGATTCGACTTGTTCGAGCTTTGAAATAGTCCCGTGCAATTCAAATACGAACTGAGTCATGGCTAGTTCGCATTTTCGCGCTGAGATGGCGGCCACATGATTCGATCCGCCAACACGCCTGCAGTTATGCCAACCAAGTAGCAAACGAGATCGCTCCATAGGAAACCGAAACCTAAAACCAACCCACCCAACGTCGTGTTTCGGATGCCATCGATCCAGGGCGCGTGATACAGTTGGCTGACCTCAACCGCGAAGGCCAGAACCAAAGAGATGATGCATCGCTGAAAAAGAGGACGACCTGCCAGGAAAAAGCTCACGACCAGAAACAACATCAACGCCCACAGAACATCGCCGCTGTATTCACCGATGAACGTTGGCAGATGCTGTCGGAAACGACGCGACGCCAATCCGACCAGCATCGTAACAATGGCACACAGCAAATAAACGATTCGGCGTTTCATCGGTTCTACCGCGACTAGTGAGGGAGACTTTGCTGGCAGGCACTCCTTTGATTTCTATACAATATGCGATTAAGTCCTGTATCCGTCAAATGGTGCCAATTCCATTGTTATTCTGCGTTAAGATTTCGTCAAAATGGGTTTTGAGGGAGCTTCTTCGTCGCATACGCATCTCCCAGATGGCTGGTTCGCGGACGTTGCGCAATTCGAGACTACAATAGGAAATCGGAAAATCTAGGTAGAGATTGCGGTCACTCGGAGAAGTTCATGAATCCTATTGGATTTGCTTTAAAACGTCCAAAAACTGTCATTGTTGCACTGATTTCGCTGGTGCTAGTTGGCTTGAGCGTTACTCGTCCAAAGGGAGTTGATGATTGGCTGAAAACGCGTGGAATCGAACTGCCGATCAAAAGAATGGCAATCGATATCTTCCCGTCTTTGAATCTCCCCGTCATTTATGTTTGCCAGCCATACGGAGGGATGGACCCCGCGCAGATGGAAGGCCTTCTCACAAACTATTACGAGTATCACTTCCTCTACATCAATGGCATCCATCACGTCGAGAGCCGAAACGTGCAGGGGACCGCCTTGATGAAATTGATCTTCCATCCGGGTACCAATATGGCCCAAGCGATGGCTGAAACAATCAACTATGTGAATCGTTCTCGAGCCATGATGCCTCCGGGAACAGTGCCTCCGTTCGTTATGCGATTTGATACCGGTAGCGTACCGGTCGGTTATCTCGTTCTGTCCAGTGGCACGAAGACGATCGCTGAGATACAAGATCAAGCCCTATTTAAAGTGCGGCCCATGTTCTCGTCGCTGCCCGGAGTTTCTGCTCCGCCACCTTTCGGAGGTTCTGCGCGGAGTATTGTAATCCGCGCTAATCCAGATCGACTTCGAGCATTTGGACTTTCGCCGGACGATGTGATTGGAGCCCTTACTAAGGGGAATACCATCAACCCATCTGGAAACGTCCGGTTAGGTGATTTCTATCCTGCAGTTCCATCGAATGCCATGGTCAAGGATATTCGTGACTTAGGGCAGATACCGCTTAAGACAGGCGAAAACACCGTCTACCTTCGAGATATCGGAAGTATTGAAGATTCAGCCGATATGACGACGGGATACGCTTTGGTCAATGGCCGCCGAGCTGTTTATATCCTCGCAACGAAGCGTGCTGATGCCTCCACCATGAATGTTATCAACGAGATTAAGCAGGCCTTGCCCACCATGCAGAAAGAGTTGCCTGATGATATTCAAGTTGCATTCGAATTTGATCAATCCCCCTATGTCACGCGAGCCATTGCAAGCCTAACCACCGAAGGAATGCTTGGTGCCTTTCTCACCGGCTTGATGGTTCTTCTTTTTCTAAGAGACTGGCGAAGTGCCCTTGTCGTCGTTCTGAACATTCCTCTCGCAATCCTCTTTTCGATCGTTTGTCTTTGGCTGACGGGGCAAACCATCAACTTGATGACTCTCGGAGGTTTGGCGCTCGCAGTTGGGATATTAGTTGACGAAGCGACTGTGGAAATAGAGAACATCCATACTCAGATGAGAAAATCTAAGTCGATCGCATTGGCGGTTTGGAATGGCAACCATCAAACGGCCATACCACGTCTATTGGCAATGCTTTGTATCCTAGCGGTGTTTGTACCGACATTTTTTATGCAAGGTGCACCGCGTGAACTCTTCTATCCGCTGTCGCTAGCAGTGGGATTCGCCATGATTGGATCGTACATTCTTTCCAGTACGCTGGTTCCGATTCTTTGCATTTGGCTGTTGCGAGACAATCACGCTGGAAAGCATGCGGAGGTTTCGCCGTTTTTCCTTGTGGAGCGGTTTGATAGCTTCATAAACGCAGTTATTAGTTTGCGATGGATCGTTGTTCCTGTATACCTAACCGCATGTGGTTTGCTTGTTTGGATGACAGTGTCCCGCGTTGGTGTCGATATCTTTCCAAATGTAGACGCAGGTGAGTTCCGCATACGGCTTCGAGCGCAAGATGGAACCCATATTGATGTCACAGAAAAACTTGCAATTGCCGTACTCGAGTCCGTCAAAGAGAACGTCGGTCCAAACAAAGTTGATCTATCACTCGGGTACGTTGGCACCGTGCCTGCATCCTTTCCAATCAATGCTGTTTATCAATTCACGAGGGGCCCCGAAGAAGCGATCCTGCGAATTGCATTCAAGCCTCATTCCGGAGTTAACACGGAAAAGTTGAAGAGTGACCTGAGAATCAAGTTCGCAACGCAATTCCCCAACGCTCGATTTTCGTTCGAACCGTCCGACATCATTAGTGATGTGATGAGTTTTGGATCTTCGACGCCGGTTGAGGTTGCCGTGCGTGGCGGTTCACTTGTTGAAAACAAAGACTTTGCAAAGAAAGCCCAAGAAGCGCTAAAGTCGAATAAGCGACTTAAGGACGTTCAAATTGTACAGTCATTGGATTACCCAACTGTCGACGTGCGAATCGATCGGGAAAAATCGGGCATTGCCGGTGCAACCATGGATCAGGTCGGCCGCTCTGTTCTTGCTGCTACTTCATCGAGTCGATTTGTAGTGCCCAATTATTGGCCCGATCCCAAATCGGGAATTGGATATCAGGTGCAAGTCGAGATTCCTCAAGTCGCGATGAAATCTCTTTCCGATTTGGGCACCGTTCCTGTTCTCCACCGCGAAGCTTCACCACTGCTTCTTCGAGATGTTGCTCAAATCACTCAGTCAACCATGCCAGGGGAATTCGATCGTTACAACATGAAGCGTGAGTTGTCGCTGACGGCAAACCTAGACGGCACCGATCTCGGCAGCATTTCTGGCGAGATCAGCAAGATACTCGATCGTGTAAAGAAGGACGACGACACGGCCAAGGATGTTTTAGTAAAAGCAGGTGAGAAACCAGGACGGATAAGCTATGAGATACGAGGGCAGATTCCTCCACTTAAGCAAATGCTGAGCGGTCTGGGGGTTGGACTACTGCTCGCGATTCTTGCAATATTCTTGCTATTGGCTGCAAATTTCCAATCCTTCCGACTTTCCGCAGTGGCCGTTTCGACTGCGCCCGCTGTCGTGGCTGGCGCGGCTTGTATGCTATGGCTCACAGGAACCACACTGAACATTCAGTCATTTATTGGAACCATCATGGGGCTCGGGGTCGCGATGGCAAACGCAATCCTTGTTGTGACCTTTGCCGAACAAAGACGTAAATCAGGCGAGAGTGCTTTAGCAGCCGCTCGTCATGGAGCAACTGACCGATTGCGACCCGTTCTGATGACAAGCTGCGCGATGTTAGCAGGGATGCTCCCCATGGCAATTGGCTTTGGAGAATCAGGGCAACAAACAGCACCACTTGGACTTGCGGTGATAGGTAGTCTGCTTGCAGCAACATTCTCAACGCTCTTTGTACTGCCCGCCGTTTTCGCCTGGGTACAATCAAATAGTTCGACCAAATCAGTCTCGCTTCATCCGCTCGATCGGGAAAGCGCCGTATTCATTGACGAATCAATCAAACCGTCCATCGAAAATTAATCATGAAAACTACTGTATCTAAAAGCATTTGGTCCATGTGTATTGGGCTGATGTTGCTAACTCTGGGTTGTTCCAAACCGGTTGATACCGAGAACGCCTCCTCTCAATCGACAGCAGCAGAACTGCCCAAGGTTGCCACTGTTAAACCCAAGAAGATGTCGCTTACGCAAAAGACGGAGCAACCGGCCAAGATCGAAGCATTTTCGATGACTCGAATTCATGCGAAGGTAAACGGTTTCATCGATCAAATCTTGGTTGATATTGGAGACCGCGTTACTGGTCCCAAGAAAGATGACCAAGGAAACGCAATTGAGCCTGGACAACTGCTCGCAGTACTCGTTGCACCCGAACTATCCGATGAGTTGGCTCAAAAAGAAGCGATGATCGCGCAAGCGGAGGCAGACATTGACCAAGCGAGAGCTGCAATCGAAGTTACTGAAGCATTGGCGCAGTCCGCAGATGCGAATGTCGCAGAATCGGTTGCCGGACAACGCAAAGTGGAGGCGGAGTACCAACGCTGGAAATCCGAAGCCGATCGAATCAGTGTATTGGCATCGACGAAGACCGTTACCGCCAAGCTTGCCGAAGAAACCACGCAACAGATGAAAGCTGCCGACGCTGCACGCGAGGAAGTGGTTGCTCGAATTCAATCGGCAAAAGCAAAACAAAACGAAGCGAAGGTAGCGATCTCAAAAGCGAAGGCTGATCTGCGATCGATCGAAGCGAAACGGAAAATTGCTCAAGCCGAATATCAGCGAATCAAATCCTTGTGCGAATACATGCAAATTCGTGCTCCCTATTCCGGCACCATCTCGGTCAGGAATTTTGATCCAGGATCGTTGATGCAGGTGTCGCAAGCAAACAATGAAAATCCGTTGTTCACTATCGTTCAAACGGACAGGGTTCGTGTGAGTTTAAATGTGCCCGAATCAGAGGCGGTCCTAGTCAAGCAAGAAGGTAAGGCAGCCATCAAAGTCCCTGCGTTGAACAATCGGATTTTCGAAGGAAAAGTTGCAAGGACAAGCTGGGTACTCAGCACCAGTACGCGGACGCTGGAGTGTGAGATTGAAGTTGAAAATACAGAGGGGCTCCTTCGACCTGGTATGTATGCGAACGTCGAACTTATTGTTTCGCAGAAGTCCGATGTTCTATCGCTACCGCGTTCTGCAATCGTTCAACAGGATGGTAAGCCGACTAGTTTGATCGTTACGGCTGACGGCACTATTGCTCGCCGTGCAATTCAAACTGGTATTGTCACCGCAACGGATCTCGAGGTGGTTAGTGGCTTAGACGGTACCGAGGACGTTATTTCAGCGAATGCAAATGCCTTCAAAGAAGGGCAGAAGGTGGCTTTGATAGCAAAGTAGGCAGCGATGCAATGCACATGGAAGCGAAGCAGTAGCGATTGTTCGGATGATTCTTGAGCTCGTTCGTCTCCACTCACGGATTTACCAGCAAATTTGGAATGAACAGCACAACTAGTCCGATGAGAGCGACAGGCGAAATCGGAAATTGCGCCGACGCAGTCGAATTGCGTTCATCGAGATTTAACCCGATGGAGGTTCTTACCCAGAACTGTCCCATTGGGTAACCAGGAGCCATGGATGGCCAGTGAAATGCGTAATCGAGTTTACTTAGCTGGACTTCTCATTTCATCGCTCATTCCGATTGGTTGCAGATCCACGCAGTCGACTTCCAAATACTCCTACGCATCTACGAAATTCGAGCGTCCATCACTTCCACAAGCAGAGCCCGTCGAGAAGCCAAACGTTGTCCTAGCATCAGCATCAACAGTGGTAGCCGTACCAGAGGTTGATGGCTCAACACCTGCAATCACCGAACAAAGTTCGCAGCAGTCGATCGACTTAACCACTGCCTTGATGATGACGACGGGTCAAAATCCACAGGTTGCATTCGCTAGGGCACGCATTGAGGAAGCACTAGCACAAGTGGATCGTGCGAATGCCCTCAAGCTCCCTTCGCTACGAGCTGGCGTTAACTACAACAAACACGAAGGGCGTATCCAGGACGTCGCAGGAACAGTGATCGATACAAGCCGAGGATCGTTTTATTCGGGCCTTGGTGCGAATGCGGTCGGAGCCGGTTCGCCGACAGTGCCAGGTATTGTTTCTCAATTCCATTTCGCGGACGCCATATTTCAACCGAAGATTGCTCAACGAACTGCCTATGCACGACAATCTGGAGCACTCGCAACGACAAATGATCAGTTGTTGGCAACTGCACTTGCCTACACGGAACTCTTGCGAGCAGAACAAGAACTATCAGTAGCTAGCCAGATTGTCGATCGAGCTGAACAACTTCAGAAGACAACCTCTGAGTTTGAGAAGGCAGGCGAGGGCCTTGCCTCGGATCACGATCGAGCCCGAACGGAGTTAGCTTTACGAAGGAATGAGCTAGCCCGCGCAGAGGAGGCTTCTGCGGTCGCATCAGCAAGACTAGCCGAACTCATCCGATGGAAATCAGACCAACGATTGCTCCCTTCTGAGCCACAACTTGTTCCTATCGAGATTGTCGCTGAGGGAAATACACCTCAACGACTCATTGCCCTTGCATTATCGAATCGACCTGAACTTGCAGAGTCTCGCCATCTGGTTGGTGAAGCTGTCGAGAGATTAAAGCGAGAGCAGCATGCCCCGCTTGTTCCGAGCGTGCTGCTTGCTGCGAGTTACGGCGGATTGGGTGGCGGACTCGGCAGTAACCTTAGCAACTACGGCGATAGGCTTGACGCGGATGCGGTTGCATTCTGGGAAATGCGACAGCTTGGTTTTGGAGAACGTGCCGCTCAGCGCGAAGCGCGATCGAGAATTACGCAAGCGAGAATGAGGGAACTTGCGACGATGGACCGCATCGCTCGTGAAGTGAATGAAACGCAAGCACAAATTCAGGCTCGCAAAAAGCAGATTGAGATCAGCAAGGAAGCTGTTCAGGCTGCCAATGATTCCTTTGAAAAGAACTGGGAACGAATTCGCAATGGGCAAGGACTTCCCATCGAGGCGTTGCAATCTATTCAGGCACTCGCAACCGCTCAAAGGGAGTACATTCGCGCCGTCTCGGAATACAACGTTGCTCAATTCACACTCCAGCGGTCCCTAGGATGGCCTATCAGCGATGCGCCAACCGAACTTTAGCTCTAAGCGTGAACAACTCCTAAACGTTCCCCGAATCGAGCAAGGTAGAGATACCATTTGCCTTCGCATGTTCCAAACCATCGCATTGGAGCCAAGCTGGAAGAATCAAGGGGAACAATGGAAACAAATGAACGGAACCGGGCAATTCGCCTCATCGTCGGTTGTTGCTGGATGATCCCGACGAATCGCGGAAGGTCGTTTTGTCAACTACAGCATTATGCCGATGTTTGCAACTGATCTCCTGGTGCTTTATTCTAGAGCCCATGATTACTTACCTAACTCCAGATCAAGCGTCAGCAATGCAAGCAGGCGGAAACGCCCCGATGCAGATTGTCGATCCGACTACACGTCGCGTTTATTACGTGATCGATAGTGGTTTGTTAGCCGAATTGGAACGCCGCTCCGATTTGGATGCTATTCGAGAAGGAGTCGCTGACATGCAGGCGGGCCAGCACAGTTCTCCCTTCGTATCTCCGATTGACTGTCCTTCCATTCCATCTCTAACAACCGCATTGCCATTTCCTAACCCAGGCATTAGCGCGTTACTACACCCCGAGTCCGTTGTCGATGTCTAGTCCGCGGGCTGATTGATCCGAAGTCATATTCCACGGAATGGAGCGCACGGGCAAGACCTTTTTTTTACGCTCAACAAGGAAGCGGCGATAGCCCTCACTGCCGGTACGTGTGCGTTTCAGTTCTTCCCAGACATCTCGATTTACGCCGGATCTTTCCCGCCTTCCGGCTCCTTCGACCAGGCGGGACCATGCTCGCATCGGCAGATAGAGCGGTCGAGCACCGTTGGCTTGGAAGGTTCGCCGGTGGTAGTCGTGATCGTCGTCGCCCAGAAAAAAGTCTCCCTCATTTAGGAAACCGAACTTTTGGAGGTCAGATCTTCGAAGCGCCCAGGGCCCCCGGTTGACTGTTTCACACTCGTAGACGAACCCCCGCAGTCGGTCACTCGTTTCCGGCTGCTCTATGCTTTCGTCGTATAGGCCCACCCGGCTCGCGTTCAGCCGTGCAGTGAAGTTCCAGCGATCCCATGGCCAGAACTTGCTAGGACTGCTAAATGAGTGGCCGCACCGTCCTGAACAGGATGATGCAGTGCCGAAATGTTCAAGAACCCTAATCATTTTTGCATCGAATCCTAGCTCGTCGACTCGGAGGTCGGCCTGAACTTCAATGACGAACGGTGTATCGGCCATGTAAAAGCCAATATTGTCGCACGCCGTTTCGAATATCGGAGTCTCATTTCGCAACACCGTAATGCTTCTTAGTTTGCTAGGGCGATATTTCTTAAAGAATTCAACGATCGCCTCCGAAGATTTATCATCCGATCCATCATCAATTGCGACCAAAGCGTGGGGCAATGTCGCTGCTTTCTCAAGTAACGAGAGGGTATCGTGGAGGGCAAAAGCATGATTATAGACTGGCATCACAATTGTATGTGCCAGGTTACCGCTGGCCTGCTCAGCGAAGACAAGCTGCGGCGGCACCCTGCATGAGTGCGGGCGGGGCGAGCCGTGGATGCGAGAAAAGTAAACGCCGGACTGAAGGTCTAGCAGCAACTGCGAGTATTTGGTCATTCGCGATCTCGGATAGACGGCTTGGTACGTGTTTACCGGGGGTAAACTGATATTTTATTTGACCGACGGTCTGGGGCATACTGTGGCGATGAAAATGGATTCGCCCTTATGATTGTACCCGATGCAGGGAACGTGAGAAACAAGTCGCCGAACTTGCCGTTTAGGAGCTTGGCACAACCGTGTGGAAATCGCAGAGGATCCCCAACGCTTTCCACTTGGCGACAAGACACCTTCAGGATTTTCACTCAACAACAGATGGCCTGCGAGAACGAAACAAACAACCGGTTAAGACTATCGTTTCGCTAATACACATTGAACAACCAGAACGGTCGCTATGAAGAAATTGAAGATTGCCTACGTCTGCCAATTCCCGGGTTATGAGAACGATTTCATCTTTCGTTTGATAAAGCACTTGCACGCTTCGAACGTCGAGCAGGTCAGCCCTAAACTGTGTGATTTGTTAATCGTCGGCCCGTTCGCTCAGAAGTGGCTCGGACTGCGATTGAAGTTTCGATCGGTATACAAGCTTATCATGGCTGGACGGCGTTATGCCCCACGAACGCTTTATCAGACAGGTGAGAATACCAGATGGAATGCCATACCAGCCGACTTCTCTATTTCTTCCGACTTAGGCGTGTCTGCTACGAATCACTTTCGATTCCCGTTATGGATGTCCATGTTCGATTGGACGCATGAAGGTTTCACCTCGAAGGGTGTGGATCGATTTGGACCATTGGTCAAAATCGATCAGCTGCTGCGCCCGTTGGGCCCTCAGAAAGACCGGAGAGCAAAAGCCGTCTTGATCAGCTCGCATCTGAAGGAACCGAGGGCAACGCTGTTGAACGCGGTCAAGAGTGTGGTGGAGGTTGATTGCTATGGCGAAGCTTTCGCATCGCTTTCATCGCGTGCTAGTCGGGATTTTTTGAAGGTGGATGTGTGCCGCGACAAGCAATTTGCACTCTGCCCTGAGAACTCTCTGTACCCCGGATACTACACGGAGAAGATTCCCGATGCTTTCGCGTGTGGATGTATTCCAATCACCTGGTGCGATGGCAACGTTTGCCATGACTTTAATCCAAACGCGATCATCAATATGGCTCGATATGCCGCAACCGGCTACGCTGATGGACTGCGTGCTGCGCTGGAACCAAAGTCTCTCGAGATTCTCCGTGATCAACCTCTGCTACTCAATGGTCCCACGCTCGATGGTATTAAAGCGTTTTTGACGACATTGCTCGCCGACCTCACCAGCTGACGCCCCAAAAGGGAAACCTTTCGGAGCCTCCTGATCGCGAGCAGCGAAATTGAATCCGCCGTGCGTGCTAGCTTCCCTTGGTCACGCCGGTTCGCAGCTCAGGCATCAGTAGATTCGCCATTCTTCGTTTCCATCGTAGCGAGCGCGCGGTTTTGTTGAGAGCCAGTACATTTCCATAAAGCGACCGGAGCCAATTCCGATAGTAAGCTTTCGCGCGTTTGCGTTCGCATTCCAGCAAGGAACCTCCGAGGGCAGGCGCGATTTCGATAACAGGATTAGGATCAACGGAAATGATTCGTAGATTCTTTTCCCACGGGTGAGACCAATCCTCATCGATGGGGCGATAAACAGAGGTCTGCTGCAGCAGCCTTTCCGCTTTGGCGGCGCTGATCAGATATGCCACACAGCCTGAAGATGTATACTTGTGAAGAACGAACTCGGTTCGATTGACTCGCCAGCGTTGGATGGGGCGTTTAGGCCGGTAGTCAAAAAATTTGACGATATCCCAGTGTGGCGAAACTGTGACAGCATCGTCGATCGCTTGCATGAATTGGTCGTCATCTTGGACGAAGAAATCATCCTCCAGTACTAAGGCCAATTTCTGACCATCATCAAGCATTCGCTGCCATATCTTTCGATGACCGAGGTATACCGATACTTCACCCGGTGTCATCCCACGTTTCATACGCAGCAAGTTGAGCCACGGAGAATAGGACGACAATGTCTCGCCGTCCTGTAACCGAATGCCTTCGACGAATATTGGATCAAATGGAAATCGCGCCAGCTGTTGCGACGCACTCTCGTATCGCTTGCCACCGGGAGACTCCAAGCTCAGTACATAACAACCTGGAATAATACGATTTTTCGTTCCAATCACGCATTTGACTCCACTAGATTGATACGGATCTCTGAGTTCCATCCACCGCTCATGCACTTCTTCCCATCTTTATTGAGGGTTTCCAAATTGCTGTGAATGGACCGTCTATTTGTCCTTGTCATTAGCACATTTTAACGGGGAGCAGCCCGCTGTATCCATGAGTTTAAGTCTCGATGCATGATCGCGAATGAGTTGCGTCGCACCGATCAAAGGACTCCAACCGAAGAAACCTTGGACTTGCCGCAAACGCTCGCCATCGCTTTGATGAAGCTGCACCCAAGAGTACATGCTGTGAACGCGACGACGCAATGCCATTCACAGGAAAATGGCGGTCGCAGTGTAGCATCTAGAATTGAATGCAAATGGAATTGTTATTGTTCTTGGTCAGCAACTGTGACTAAATTGGGGTGAATTTCAAATAGGAGTAAACATGCAAGTTCACTTTTGCACATTTGGTAGCGAACCTCGATTCACCAATACGCTGAAAAAACTCCTAGCCGAAGCCGAGGATTCCGGCTATTTCGACACCATAAGGAAATTCAATCAGGACGATTTGAAACTTGATCCGAGTTTGCGAGCTTTCATGGCTCGGTCCCGCGGCTACGGATTCTGGTTGTGGAAACCGATGGTGATCGCAGAAATGCTGGTCGGCTCTTCGATCGGAGATATTGTCGTATATGCCGACGCGGGATGTGGAATTGTGAGCACGGGCAAAGCGCGTGAGGTATTTCGAGAATGGATTCACGATGTCTGTACTCATCCGACGCGCCGTCTCGCGTTTCAGATGTCGTTCAAAGAAGAGGAATACACCAAAGCCGATGTTTTCGAGGCCATGGGTTGTGCGGAACCGCAATATAAGTTGACAGGGCAACACATCGCAACTTTCCAGGTTTTGATGAACACTACGGAAAACAAGGAATTGGTGGCAAACTGGTTAAAATGGTGTAGCCTTGAGGATTTTCGCCTTGTTTCAGACCAACCATCTCGGATCCCAAACCCACCTGGATTCCAAGGGCATCGACACGATCAATCGATCTTCAGTCTTCTCGTCAAAAAGTTTGGGGCGTCAGTTCATCCTGATCATTGGAACGATTCAAATTTCCCAATCATCGCCTTGAGACGCCGTGAGAAGATGAGCCGAATCCAAAAGCTATCCTTCGAGTTGGCTAAACTGCAACGCCTCTTGCCTTATCAAAAAGTTTATAAGCGTCCCGACAATGGCGGTTCAGCACCTCCGGTTATCCATCGTTTGATCAAGTCGCTCGAGCTTTGCCAATAGAGAGCCTTTTCATGAACTCGGGCGACGACCGCTGAAAGCTACTATGCGATTGATGCAGTTTTTTGTCGACTGTCCTTGGCCCCCCATTTCCGGTGCCGATATTCGCAACACGCTACTTAGTTGTCACAAAGGCATTTCCGCCTACTGCGGTGTCGGCTTGACACAACCGCGACAGGCGACGTCCAAGATCTCGGTTGATTATCACACCTTGCCTTGCTTCAGCGGTACCAATCCGTGGCGAAACTATCGTTCCGAGCTTCCCATTTGTTTGCGGTTCCCGCAAAGGGCTGCTTATGAAGTGGATGAACTGCTCGATGCATTTCAGCCCACTGTCGTCGTGCTAGAAGGTGTTGCTTGGGGGGACATCCTAAGGCAACTCAAGGACCGGCGAGTTCCAACCGTATTGGATATGCACAATGTCGAGTCCCGCATTTATCAGGAACGAATCAAGTCTCGGACATGGTTCAAACGCGTGCTGGCTAACTCATTCGGAAGACGTTGTCTAGCCGCAGTGAAGGAAGCCGATCGTGAATTGAGCCGAATGGCTGATCAGACTTGGGTTTGCTCTTCGATGGATGAATCCGAACTGCGGGCCTTGGGTGGAGCATCCCACCATCTCATTCCAAATCCTATTCCGGACGAGAAGTTGTTAGCTACAAGTATTTATGAGGACCGCTATCGAAATCCAGTTCCATTGTTTATTGGGCACTTATCCTACTTTCCGAACGTGGCGGCCGTGGCCGAAATCGGACATGGATTGGTGCCGGCGTTAGCTCAAAAAGAAGTCAAAGTCCGGCCCATTGTTGCGGGAAGAGCACCGAGTCGGACTATTCGCAACTTAGCCTCCATGGGGCTTATACATCTTGAAGCCGATCCTGTATCGTGTGCAAAACTATTGACTCAGAGCGGTTATTCACTCTTGCCAATTCGCCATGGCAGCGGCACTCGGATCAAAGTTTTGGAGGCTCTGGCTGCGGGCGTGGTCGTCATCGCCACGCACAAGGCGGTTGAGGGTTTGGGCTTGATAGACGGAATTCACTACTGTCACGCGGAAACAATCACGGAGATGTGTGAAATTTTGTGCGAGCTTGTCGCGAGTCCGAATCGAGCGTTGAAATTGGCGGAGCGAGGGCGGCTATTCGTTGTCGAACACCACAGTCATGCCGCGCTGCAACAAAAAATTGCAAACGCCCTGCAACGTTTTCGAACGGATACAAGCACAGAGTAACAAACGTTCGCCACAATTTGGCAAATCGGAGTTTTGGCGAAGAAGAAAAAGTTGGTCGGACTTGGCAATTCCAAGTGTTCAGGAACGCTTCAAAGAGTGGCTTGGACCAGATTCCGCCTTAATTGATAGGCAACTGGCTCTCCGTCGCTGGAACGCAAAATGATTCAATCTGTAAGCTCGAAACCCTTGCGGCGCTGGCGGGTCAACAGGCCGTTGGCTTGAGGATCGCCGACAAACGATTCGTTCGATGGGCAAGGGGCGATCAAGCTCCCGGGTGATGTTGGCCAAATGGCACACCGATATCGAGCGATGTCCGATCTCCACCTTGTCACAAAACTAAGCTAGAAATCTAGCAAAAGAATCGGTCGACCAGCGTAGATGGATGGCCCCACGGGTTCAAGATTAATCCAAGATCATTGAAGCCCACGGCGGTAGACTTTGCGGTCAATGCGAAGGTAGGACGCGGAACCAAATTCGTGATCGAATTCCCGACCCCCATTCGGTTGGCAACGTAAGTTCCATTTTGGTCAATCGATCGGATGCAGTTTTAGGTCCGCGCCTGCGTTCCTTTTCGAAACATGGCCTAAACGGGTAGGAGCAGCACCTTTGGACACACCACCACTTGAAGAACACGAGAACAGAAAAAATCGATCCGAGAAGGAGAAGCGAAAAGTGATACCGTACGGAATGAGGATCTTTCTTGCGTTCCTCGCGACGTACTTGTTCATTGCATATGGTTTCGTTCCGTTCTTGTGGAGCCTCTACGACCATCGTCATCCTGCCATTTCCGCTTCGCCAACGTTGACCGTAACCTCCGATGGACATCCAGGAGATCCTATCAATCTAGCTCTCATTGGGAGCGAAACCGACTTGAAACACGTCATGAAAGCGGCTGGTTGGTTTGAGGCCGATCCCCTCAACATCAAAGACGATTTCAAGATTGTGGAAGGGACAGTGCTTAAACGTCCTTACGATACGGCCCCGGTCAGCAATTTGTTTCTATACGGTCGCAAAGAAGATCTCGCATTTGAGCAACCGGTCGGTAACGATCCACGCAAAAGGCATCATGTCCGGTTCTGGAAATCAGAACAGTTAGATGCCAATGGACAGCCAGGGTGGATGGGCGCCGGGACTTATGATGAGCGTGTGGGACTTAGTTACACCACCGGACAGATCACCCATCATGTGGATGCCGATATCGATCGAGAGCGGGACCATATCATCGAAACCCTTCAAGCATCCGGTGGTCTGGTCGATCAATCGGCTATCGAGAACTTTCAACCAAAGCATGAGGGTCGCAACGGAGGGGGAGATCGCTGGTTCACCGATGGTCGGCTAATGTCTGCCACTCTCAGGAAAGAAACAAAATCCCCATAGCAGGACGCCTAGGAATCCAGCCCGCGTACGTCCCTAGAACGACGACGCAGAATCAATTATGTGTTACGTGGCATATTAGCGAAACGTCGGCATCCAGCAAGAAACTTGCCGACGATACACCTCGTGGGGTTCACCGAACCGCTGGGACATATCGCGTTCCTCCGATGGTCGCACAACCAGATGCCAAACCAGCGCACCTAAAACAGAGTATATCAATATCGGAACCGTCGATAACGCTGCAATCAAGAGTACATCGGGGGCGAAGAATGCCCAAAACGCCGTCGGTGGGATCTCGTCGAACTGAAAGGCGGCAAAAAAGAATCGGTTGGAAGCGAGACCGACCCACCACACGCAGATCAATGCGGCTTGAAATAGATAGGCAGTTCCTTTCATGCGCGGTTCTCAAAGCCACATAAGGACAGGGTTTAGCAAGCCCGAGGAGTTGACTTAACGCAAGTCAAAACGGCCGATCGAGTGCTTCGTGGCCAATGGTTTGTTATCCGCCTTCTAGGATAGCGTCAGGAAGATCGACGACACGAGCGCGTTCACAAAGGGGATAATTTTCGATTAGGTCGCGAAGCAATTCTCGCATGCTGTCGCGGGAGGAGCCATAAACATAAAGTGCCGTTTCTGTTGGTCCTTGCCAATTGCTTTGGCATGACCCAATGTCCCTTAGCAGACGGTTGATTTCGGAAACTAGATAGTTGACGTCGCAATCTGCATAAACAGAGTCAGGAAGATCCGTCCCATTGAGGTAGATACCTATACCATAGTTCTTACCGAAGGGAATTCGATGTGAGGAATCAGCATGGTCGTATGACAAGTACGAGCCTAAGGGTGCTCCAGCGGCTTCAAGAATGGAGCAGATTAGCGGAACGCCATGTTCGAGTTCATGAATGTCCAGATCGATGCAACAATAGCCAATTTCATTCCCCCCAGCCAAAAGCATCGATCCACCGCCAACAACATCAGCAATGTTGCTGTTTTCCAATGCGTCAATCAAAGGATCTTCGTAGCGCTCCCCACGATCCATCGGTTGGATTCTGGCGTTTATCGTTGCGAAGGCAGTTGTCGGCATAGGGACTCGAACTAGTTGGTTAAATATTGTTGCGGATAATGAATAACAATCTATCCCAACTGGAGCGAAGCGGAACGGAGGGATAGATTGTACGTTGGGCTAAGTCGCTTCGCCTTGTCTGATCTGTGCGGATTCTACGCGTTCCGCTTTCCTTGGCTACAGTCTATCAGACTCGCAAGGGCATCCGCAACCGGCGTGTCATTGGCGAAAATACTTGTCGTATTGATTGGTAGGAATGGATTCATTGAAGTTGGTAGTTTGGCCTAACAAAGGGAGGTCGGACCAGGTTGACGAAAGATGATTTTTGATGGCACTCGGCGAGACCTTTGGGTTTGGGCCAAGTGGTATCATAGAAATCGCAATTTGATTCGGTGGCTGTGACATAATCTAATATTTAAGATGGAACTCATGATTCTCCGGCGCCTGCGCCTTTCAACGAAGGTTTCATAGTAAATCATTTAGCTGGTCAAGTGGGCCGACGGTATTCCTGACAGGGAAGTCCAGACTGGATCGTCCGGACACCGCCGCTCCGGCGTGTCAAACGCTTGTCAATCCGTCAGAAGATCCAAACTTGGAAAGCTAAGATCTTGATCGCGTTTTTGTCTATTTGCTTGGGCATCATTGGTTTGCACCTCATGAGCGGTCCATTCGAATTCCAGCCTAACTCAAACCCATTTTATAACGCTTGGCATTTCGAGGCTTGAAGACGCTTTGCAGTGACGTCGTCGCGACGGACTTGTCTTATTGAACGGTGTAGGAATTTGGGGGCTACCTGGACCTCGATATGCCAAACGGAGATGGGCGGTACGTTTTGGAAAGTTTAAGAGCTTGCGAGGCGACGAAGCATATCCCAGTCATTGTTTTAACCGGCCATCGCGCGGACGATCGCAAGCAAGAAATGCTCTCCCTCGGAGCGGACAGTTATCTCGTAAAGCCAACTCCATTTGATACGCTCTTCTCCACGTTGCTACCGCATCTAGGCTTGCCAGCTAGCGAGGCATGTTATGACCACTGAACTAACAGTTGTAATTTGGGACCCTTGTCTGTAGTTTGGGACCCTTGTCTGTAGTTTGGGACCCTTGTCTGTAGTTTGGGACCCTTGTCCCGAACGAATAAACGGACGGGACATTGGTCCCATCCTACGGTAACTTTGAACTCGTACCCTGGCTCCGCCTGGGGACGCAAAGTAGCGGAGGCTACGGCTTCCTGAGTCAAAAATTCATTGCTAACGCGAGGCGGAGCCTCGAAGCAATGCGTTCCAAGGCAGGCCTTGGAACGAGGTTAATCGTGTACGTCGAAGTTTTTTAAGACACTTTCAATCCATCTCAAAGGACACTCTCGCTTGAATCTAAATCAAATGGACCATCCCCATCTTGACGATATCGTTACGTCCGATGTCGCTATCTGTAATTCACCTCCGATTGTTCTGCATGTGGAGGACGATGGCGACTTTTCTGCAGCGCTCAAGTATCGGTTGGAAGCTCACGGGGTAGCAGTCGTGAGAGCCTTCAACGGCGATGATGGAATCCGACAATCACGTTTAAGGAAGGTCGACGCGATTTTGCTCGACTTCAACATGCCTTTTGCCAAGGGTGACGAGGTTCTCGAGGCCCTTCGAGAACACGAGGGAACGAAGTATTTGCCAGTGATTGCCATTACAGGGGGACAAGACAAGCGACTAGAGTTGCGAATGAAGCAACTCGGCGCATCAGCTCACTTAACCAAACCGCTCAAATTTGACGACTTACGAAAGCAGCTCTCACGGTTCATCGATATTCTTCCAGCCCCTGTCGCTTACCCATTCTCTAAACCCTACACCGTGCGAGGGGCAAGGTAGTCGCCCTCGCTACAATACTTTAGCAGTTGTCAGTGGCACGGTCTTATATTCGAAGGATTTGATCATCTACAATGACCCAGGTTTGATCTGATTTGCTTGGATGGATAACTTGCGTGCCCGTGAACTCGCCGATCGCGGGCAAAACGAACTGCCGATTGGATAACCAAAAGCAGGGTAATTTACCGACAGAGTCCATTTTGGAAGTAAAGCGGTAAGCTGGGTGAAGGTGACCACAGAGCAATAGTTTAGTCGATAGGCTAGGTTCTTGCGGAAGATGAGAAACGGAAACCGAACCGATCGCAGCACCCGAGTCAATGATTTCAATCGGCCAGCCTTTGGTCAATGCTTGTATGCCCCTGTCGTGATTTCCTAGAACCAGCGTAAATCGCAGTTGCGGGTGCGCTAGAAAAAACGCATCCAACGATTCTCGAATACCTTCCGAAATCGAAGATCGTGCATGAAACATGTCGCCCAACAATACCAGTCGTGATGCTTGACACTCGGAGATCATTTGTGCGATTGTCGCAACCGTACCCTCTGTACTACCGCGAGGTACTGCGATACCTTGGCTGCGAAATGTTGCTTCTTTGCCAAAGTGAGTGTCCGCAATGAATAATATTTTTTGCTCGGGCCAGTAAAGCCCCCTTTTTGCAAGCAAACGAAAATCGAGCCCTTCGATTGAAACGGCAAGCGACGAATGGCCTGTCTTTTCGATTGCTGATGGGGCGAGAGGATAAAGTTGGAGCATTTTAGTATCTGTGGATAGTCATTGGGGACAAGTCATTGGGGACAAGCCTGAAGGTGGCATAGGCTTCCAGCCTGTGGTCAGGGGCATTTCATAGGCTGGAAGCCTTTGCTACCTCGTCCCCAGCGGCGGTTTCCAGTGCCTTTTGCATGCGTGCCACACGTTCGACTAAAGTCTCGCTGCTCACTCGTTCTCTCAACTTATCAACCAACAGCGAAAATGCTAGTGGCGTTACCTTTGGTGGGTACATCATCTTTATCTTGCCTTCCTGCATACGCTCCAGTGCACGACTTAGCCGACTCCATTCTAATTGTTGTTCAAGTACCTCACGGCGACACTGCTCTAGCAATAGATTCCCAGGATCGTGTTCGCTAAAGGCATCAAAAAAAAGATTGCTACTGGCTTGAATGTGGCTGGCGCTCTTTCTCCGACCGGGCAAGCCAGCTTGGATCAAACCGGAAACCCTCGCAATTTGACGAAACTGCCGCTTGGCCATTTCCGTTGCGTTCATACTCTGGCGAACATCGTCCTCAAGTCGCTCGGGCGAAAATAGGCCCTCGACAATGGCTTTCTCAATTGGGATCGCGTGAGGTGATTGCAATACAATACCGTAGTCGTTGCATGCCATGCTTATGGTGGTTCGCTGCTGCCGCGTCAAGCGATATGCCAACACCGAAGCCATTCCCTCATGCACCAGCCGTCCTTCAAACGGGAACAAGAACACTTGGTAGCCGGACCGCTCGTGAATCACCTCGATCAAAAGCTCGTTCGTTCTCGGCAAAATGCTCCAGCGTTGCTGCAGTTCGAATAGACCTTTCAAGGATTTCATCTCGGGACCTTTCAAGTCTCCGTCTGATGCTTCGTGAATCTTCTCACGCAACGCAGCGCTCAACTCGCTCGATAGTGGCATGCGTCCTCCCATCCAACGCGGAATTGCATCAGGTGTTCCTTTCGAACGCTTGACGTATGCGACATTATCTCGGACGATCGCCAGCTCAACTAGTTTGCCCGCGAACAGAAATTTATCTCCCTGCTTGAGCTTGGAGATAAAGCTTTCTTCGACGGTACCGATCGTGTTGCCGCTCATGTATTTAACCTTCATCGCGGTATCGGAAACGATTGTGCCAATGTTCAGGCGGTGGAGAGTTATCACGCGACGCATCGACACTTGATACCGATTATTTTCCACCTGGACGCGATGAAACTCGGGGTATGCGTTGAGTGAGCTACCGCCCCGAACGATAAAATCGAGTACCCATTGCCATTCGTCATCGGTCAGAGATTGAAACGCTTGGGTCGTTCTGACTTCTTCGAGCAAGTCTTCGGAAGCAAAACCTCCACCGATGGCGATCGTGACCGCGTGTTGTACCAAGACATCCAAGGGCTTATTGAGAAGCGGCCGAGCTTCCATCTTGCCATGTTGGATCGCATCCTTGGCGGCAGCAAGCTCGATCAACTCCAAGGCATTCGTCGGCACGAAAATCAGGCGACTCTCGGCTCCGGGTTGGTGCCCGCTGCGGCCCGCGCGCTGAAGCAAACGAGCGGAACCTTTGGGACTGCCAACTTGAAGAACGAGGTCGACCGCTGAAAAATCGACCCCTAAGTCAAGGCTACTCGTACAGACAACCGCTCGGAGCTTGCCTTCTCGCAATCCGTTCTCGACCCACTCTCTTACACTCGTATCGAGTGAGCCATGGTGCACTGCGATTTGACCCGCCCAATCAGGTCGACATTGCAACAGGTGTTGATACCAAATCTCCGTTTGCGATCGGGTATTGGCGAAGACGAGCGCACTTCTAACCCCCTCGATCTCCCTGGCAGCTTGAGGAACCATGCTAGACCCAATATGTCCAGACCATGGGAAGCGTTCCATCCTGTCCGGAATCAAGGAATCGAGTCGCAATCGCTTTTTCGTTGTGCCCTGAATTATTTTGCTAGGTTGCGTTGATTTGCATCCAATAAGTGCTTTGCCAGCCTCGGTGAGGTTGCCCAGTGTTGCGGATAGGCCCCAAGTTCGAAGAGACGGGTTGAGCTTGCGAATTCGTGCCAACGCCAATTCAACTTGAATACCGCGTTTGCTTCCGAGCAGTTCGTGCCATTCATCTACTATGACTCCCTCGATGGCACTCAACTGCGGCTGCAAGGCTGCATGCGTCAGGAGCAGGCAAAGACTCTCGGGAGTTGTAATCAAGGCGGTTGGCAAGCGCTTGAGTTGTTTCGCTTTGATGCTGGCGCTACTATCGCCAGTACGAGATTCTAGGAGCCAGGGCAGTCCCATGGCTTCGATGGGGGCACGAAGAGCATTTTCCGTATCTGCCGCTAGCGCTCGAAGAGGTGTTATCCATAAGACGCGAAGAGCCGGCGGATTCTTTGAATTCCAATCGCTTCTAGTCTTGTTCCGTTTAAGCCAAGCGAGAATCGGTCCTAGCCAAACCGCCAATGTCTTTCCAGTACCTGTGGCCGAATGAACCAAACCGCTGTGCCCTTCAGCATAGGCTTTCCACGCTTCCATCTGAAAACGAAAGGGCTTTTGTCCATTGCTGGCAAAGTAATCGCGAACCGTTTGTAGTGGGGTGGGATTGGTCAATTTGGAGTTTGGTAATCTCTGGAGTCGTTTTGAGCTTGAAGCACTAGCCGGTTTACTTGGTTGCTTTAGTCGACTAGGAGTTCTTCCCACATTCCAAGCCTGCATTTTCATTGACGGGAGGGCGAAGCTCCTGCTGAGCCATGAGTCGCCAGCTCGGCAGGAGCCTCGCCCTCCCGAAATTGCCAGCAATTTCATTTTCGAAAGTGGGACGGCCCGATAGCGCCTCAGGCTCAAAACGGAATGCGATTTCAATAACTCCTACTCTATCGAAGGCAACAAATCCATTAGCTCGGCGAGTGTATTCGCGTCCTCGGGTTTTTTGTCGTGTCTCCAGCGAACAATTCTTGGGAACCGCGTCGCGATTCCGCTTTTGTGGCGTGGACTACGTTGTAAACCTTCAAAAGCAATCTCCATGACTAACGCCGGTGCAACGCTTCGCACTGGGCCAAAAGACTCGCGAGTGTTCTGCCGGACAAACTTATCAACGTCTTTGATTTCCGAATCATCGAGTCCACTATAGGCCTTTGCAAAGGGGACCAATGTTTCACCCTCCCAAAGCGCGAACGTATAGTCCGTATAAAGCCCCGATCGTTTTCCATGTCCTTTTTGCGCATAGATGAGAACAGCATCAATCGTGTACGGCGATACCTTCCATTTCCACCAAACACCGCGTACTCGGCCGACTTCGTAGCTTGCATCCAAACGCTTCAGCATTAATCCTTCGGCGTTTGTCTCGCGGCTTCGATCGCGTATTTTCGCCCACTCATCCCAAGTAGTTCCTAGAAGAAGCTGCGTGCGCTCAAGGCTCGGATGATCGATGGTCGATAGCAATCGGTCAAGCCGCAGCCTGCGTTCAGAATACGGTCGGGATCGAATATCTTCACCGGCGTCTTGAAGTAGATCAAATGCCTGGAATACAACAGGAACTTCTTTCAACAGTTTGTTGCTTACTGTCTTTCGCCCAATACGCTTTTGAAGCTTGGCGAACGGAAGAACTTGATTCTCGCCAAGCGACGCCAAGATCTCCCCATCCAAAACTGTGCCGTTAGGCAATAGTTGAGCAGCCGATTCGATCTCGGGCCAGCGGTTCTCCATTAGATCCTCGCCTCGCGACCAAATGAACACCTGTTCATTGCGTCGAATCACTTGACCGCGTATTCCGTCCCACTTCCACTCCGCCGCAAAGTCTTTTGCGGGTCCGATGCTTTCAGGGCCAAGTTCATGGTCGATCGGATGCGCAAGGCAAAAGGGAAACGGCTGGCTAACGATCGTATCTTGCACCTCTTTCGAGATCAGGTCTTCGAAGAACGACGCCGTAGGTTTCCATACACCCATCAGTCGATGCGAGATAACATCGGACGATACGCCAGCATGTTCTGCAATGGCGCGCGTCACAATGGATTTGCTCACACCCACCCGGAACGCTCCTGTAATCAACTTCAGGATCACCAAACGCACCTGCATAGGTGATTGCTGCCAAATCGCAATCACAGCGTTGCGTTGATCGGCTTCTTCCATTGTTCGTAGCGGCATCAATCGCTGTTCAACCCAATGCGATAGTGAGAGATCATCCAGCATTTCTCCAGGCGGAACAATCAAGGTTAAGGTTTCGGCTAAGTCTCCAACCGAATGATAGGACTCTTCGAAAAGCCAGGATGGAATATTCGCTTCCTCGGCCGCCCAAATGCGAAGCAACTTCGTCGGTACCAATTGTCTAAGTTTGTATCCGCAGAGAAAGTATGCCGCCCACGCAGCATCGGCATGGCTTGAATGACCAAAGTACTGTACGAGAGCGGCTAGCTTTTCGTTCGTTTTGGTCGTTCGATCAATCGCATCAAACAAGGTAGCAAAACGTATCATGGTGTCTTTGCCTCGCCCGAAAATGGATCGATGCTGTCGTTGGTCCTTTCGTTGGAGGCATCTTCGTCAGCGGCGTCCTGGTCCACTTCGCTACGGCCTCGCGAATCGAGTACTCGCGCATCGCGTCTTTGTTCGACGAGATAGCGAGCGACCGAAGCAGTGTAACCATGCGTCAACCAAACCGTCTCGGGATTGCATGCGTCGATAGCAGTCAAGAGAGATGGCCAGTCGACATGGTCGCTTAGGACAAAGCCTCGGTCGACGGATCGACGTCGGCGAGCTCCACGCACCGCCATCCAGCCGCTTGCCATGGCTGTACTGCAACGTCCAAATTTCTTTACCCATGGTGTTCCATGAACACTTGGTACAGCAACAACCATCGCCCCCCGCCAATCGTGCTTGCCAGTAACCGAACCTACATACGTTGTTTCTGGTAGTGCAATACCCGTCCGGCGATAGGCTTCGTTGCCTTTCTCGACAGCTCCATGGCAATAGATCTTGCCGATGGTCGGATCGAGTCCTGCAAGCAATCGCTGGCTCTTGCCAATAGCGTATCCGTAGAGCAAGCAACAATTGCCCTCATCACGACTCTCTTGCCACCACTTGTTTATCGACTGGAAGACGCTCTCTTGAGATGGCCAGCGATAAATAGGTAACCCAAATGTGGACTCGCTAATCATCCAGTGACACCGAACGGGGTGCCAAGCTTCGCACGTCGGATCCGTTCCAAATTTATAGTCGCCCGTGATCAAGCCGACTTGGCCTTGATACTCAAGCCGGATTTGGGCCGAGCCTAGAATGTGACCTGCAGGGTGAAAGCTGACTCGAACTCCGCCAACGCTTAGCGCTTCGCCATAGGGAATAAATCGGAACTCCGCCTCCGGACTCATTCTAAGTCTTAGTAACTGTTCACAAGGCTTTGCGGCAAGATACTTGTGGCAGCCCCAGGGAGCGTGATCGGAATGCGCATGGGTGACTACGGCGCGCTCGACTTGTGAATGGGGATCAATGTGAAAATCCCCGGGAATACAGTACAGACCTTGTGAGGTATACTCCAAGAAATTGTTCATGAAAACACTGCCAATTGCTTTTTGAGAAGTTTCGCCCCGATTTCCAGCGGCGTTGTGCAAATCCAAGAGCTAACGATAACGTGGGATACACACTTAGCAATACAATCATCACAACAAGGATACCGCCTGTCGAATCCCAATCGAAACACGGTCTCGTTTCTCAGACTGCGTGAACTGGCACTGCATTCGCGGGATGCGCTCGTGTTGCCGGGTGGGGTGTTTAGTCCCGATGCGCTTCGATTGGATCACGAATCAGTTCAGTTTGTCCGCTCGTTCTTCGATGCGCACAAGCCCGTAGCTGCCATCTGTCATGGTCCTTTGATGTTGATCGAAGCGGATGTCATCAACGGGCGCGATCGGTACTGGCTGGTGGCTGGATATCCGAACGTTAATGGACCGGTTATTGCTTTGTTGCCAAGCGGCAATTCTCCTAATGGTAGTGACTCCGATTGCAAACGGTCAGCAGACAAGCAGTAAAGAGCCCAAGGGCACTGACTCGCATGCAAGCGAATGATGTGTATCGACGCTATAAAGAAGCCGTTTACTGGAGTGAGTTTGCGAAGCTCTACGAAAAAAAATCTGGGCAAAAATTTGACGATCAGGATTTCAAGTTAAGCTTTGATAGTAGCTTAACGAAGATACTGGTCGCCGATATCAATGGCCAAGTCATTGGAAGAATTGATGACGTAGCACTAAAAGCATCCAACGGACTTCAGACGAAAAAGAACTAAAGATGTCGCGAATCATTGCCTACGTACATCTTGCTCCTGGAGTCGAAGCCGATGTCAGAAACATTGAGACATTCGGTGACAATCCCCGCTTGGGGACCCTTTATCGCGATCATGTAACTCTTAGATCTTGAGAAGATTCTGAACTAGAGTATTTATGCATTTCCGTTTGGATTGTCGAGTATCGGAGTGGATCGTCCGTGGCAAAGAGGTATCCCCATGGAATCGCGATGATGTCCAGTATCATCCATATCAGGTTTCCGATCGCCGATGCCCATCCATAGGCAGGAAACTCACCGATAGCAGCTAGCGGGAAGAAGACGAAGGCAAACCAAGCGAATTTGTAGAAAAATTGAATTGCAAATATCGGCAAAAATTTCAAAGGAGATCGTAAGCCCAGCAGGCAAACGAAGCCGATCGTTGTCCATATTCCCGCAAGGGCCCCGTAAACGATCGGGTCTTCTTCCGGTAGTCGGAAGGGGAAACCAACGATTTTTCGCGAGAACTCAGGTGCGATCAACATCGTCATTCCGACCGTAATGCCGAGCGTTGCCGTACATGCATAGAGCAAACGAATCCATCCAAAGCGAATTTCCCCATACTCTTTCGTATAGACAGTTTGGTACATTGATGATGTTTTCATGAGAAGGAAGTAATGTAAAGAATCTAATTTATCCGGTTCTATCGGTGAGCATCCTTCTGTCGCTTGAAGGATTTGCAGCGGCCACTTGAAAAAAGCTAAATTCATGCTTCGGCTGCATTAACTCCCATAGCCAACATGCAAATTTGCTAGGTCACCTTGGCTTGGTTGTTGCCAGGTTCCCGTCGGATCGAACGCGTTAATCGAATCCTTAATCGGACCGACGACGATTTGCATTGATGCCAGGGGTGGAACCGTTACTCCCGGCCCAAGGGAATCGCTGCCAAGGGCGAGCTCCGCAGCCAATTCCACCATTGCATCGACATCGTGCCAACAATCTTGGATGTAGCTGGCGTCTCGCAGCCGGCATCCGTCAATGGAGTGGCCCAGAAACCGATCGAGGGCGTCAGCATGTCGTTCACCTTCGCCGACGCAAAAGCGCCTGACCGGCGGACGAAGCAATACTTCGAATTGCTCGCCAATCGGGCGATCTACAACGATGGCTGGGTCGCCTGCACCACCCCAGTGGGCGCACCGTGGGATTCCGCCGGCTCGAAGGCGGACGAAATCACAGGCTACAATTGGGAACTGTACGACGTGAACAAGGACTTCTCGCAGGCCGACGATCTGGCCGCGAAAATGCCGGACAAGCTAAAGGACATGCAACTGCTCTTCTACGCGGAGGCGGCCAAGTACAACGTGCTGCCGATTGACAACAGCAAGACGGAGCGGCTCGACCCGGCCATCCGACCGAGCCTCACGCGGGGCCGTTCTTCGTTCACGTTCCATGAAGGGATGACTCGCATCCCCGAAGGAGCCCAGCCGGATATCAAGAACAAGTCT
>JAPLNL010000003.1 GCA_026692905.1 Planctomycetota bacterium | reverse complement strand
GGGTGCGATCCGTGCAATGCGCCTGAAAACGGCTGAAGTGATATAGGAAAAAAGAGGCGTCCTCGCCCAAGATGTTGGTTATCAGACTAACTCCGAAGGAAAGGACGCCTCATGGATGATCAATTTACGTTGCCTAGCCTCACTCGTGCAATCTCGATTGGCGAGATTGAAGCGATTTCAGCCACTTTGATTGCGAAAGCACAACAGGCTTTGGTTTCCCAAGCGTCGTCATTCCTTGAACTGGCAATCACACCGTTACGAACTCATGGCTTTGAATGCCAAATAGAGATTATAGCCAGAGAGTTAGGTCGATCGTTTCTGGAGTGTTGTTTCGGAGTCATCGAACCGGAAAATGTTGAGTCCATGCCTGGCACGGTCCGCTTCAATGATCATTCGTTTCGAAGGCTAATCGAAAAGACCATGCATTCCAACATCCTTACACGTTTCGGCAACATAGGACTTTCGAGAGCCACTTACCGGCGTGGACGGTCGGGGAAGGTTATTGCTCCTGTCGAGAAGATGCTCGGTATTCAATGTGGCGCTACGCCTGCAGCAGCGGATTTAGTGGGCAGACAAATCGCTGCAACGGGATCATCACAGACTCGCAGCATTGAGTTCATTGCCGATCGAACTGGCGCAAGAATCGGGAATGAAAAACTTCGAAGCATAAGCTCTGGACTCTTCGACTCAATGGAACCCCATCGTGAGGAATGCCAGTTAGAGCAATTGCAAAGATGGATTGATCAAGCTGAAAAGCATGGCAAAAACGTTGTTCTAACCATCAGTCGGGATAGTGTCAGCCTCTGCATTGCTCCGTACGGGTATTTTGAGATGGCATCGGTGGCGACGCTCAGCGTCTTCAGCCAAGGCAATCGCATTGGTACGGTCTACTTGGCCGCAACGCCTGAAGAAAATCAAACGCAGCTCAGCGAAAACCTGACATCATTGCTCAGCAGTGTGATACGTACATGCAGTGAAAAGATATCGAGTATTGCTTATGTCACCGATGCGGGGATCATCGAAACGGCTTATTGGAAAACGACACTGAGGAAATTCTACGTGGACGGCCAACGCATCAAGATCGATCGTACGGTCGACTACTACCATGCAAGCTTGCGACTGACGGCGATCGCGGACTCACTGAAGCTGGATGAGAAGGCTCGACAAGACTGGTTGGAAAGCGTACGAAAACTGCTGTTGCTTGATGGAGGCTGGGGACGAGTGATGCGTTCCATCGCCAAGATGAAAGAGCTACACGGACTGAAGGCGCCCGCAGCCGACGAGTACAAGAAAGCCGAGAAATACCTGCGACGTTACCGTCGCTTCATGAACTATGCCGAGCAACGAGGCCAAGGCTGTCCGATCGGAAGCGGGATCGTCGAATCAGCTTGTAAACAGATCGTGACGGAACGGATGAAGCTGTCAGGCATGCGGTGGAAACACGCAGGAGCAAGGCAGATCATGACGCTCCGATCGATCCTTTTGAGTCAAACTTGGACAGCAACCTATAAACGAATGCTTGAAAACTTTTCGCCCGTCAAGGCTCTATATGCCCAACCCGCCTTATGATTCCATTAACCTACCTGCGCAATCACCGGATCGCACCCGGCTAATTGGGCTACGCAAAGTAAGTAACATGGCCATTAGTCCAGGCGGAAAAAGAGCCCAATTGGCTTTTGTAGAATTTACCTAACCAGCAACCTATGCTGTAGTGACCTAACATGGGTGTGTTCTTTTTCTGCGACTTTGCTTGGAAACCATCAAATCCGCGGATGAGGCTTAATTCTAGAGGAGGAAAACCCTTTGCATCAACCCAACGTCGTTCTCAACAGACGGAACGACTATGCCCCGCTTCGGAATTTTTGCGTTTTTTCATTTTCTCGACGGACAAATGGAACTACTTGAATTTTCCGGACGAATAAGACGTTTCCTTTTTTGTCTATTTCGGAGTAGTCTTTTTTTTGCGAGTCTTCAGTGGCAACAAGATTGGCGACTAACAAATATTCGCCAGGAACGTTAGGTAGAACCACATCGAAATCAAAGTAGCATGTCCCATTCTTCTTTGGAATTCGCCCTAAACCTTTCATGACCGATTTGAACCCAGGCTCAAAACGCCTTCGCCTTAGCACGTCGACGCGTACCCACCCAAGAGGAAGACCATTCGTATCTTCAATTTTTTTCTTCGTTGCCCAAAGGTCTTTTTTTGCTGGATGAACTTTCCATGTTTTTTCATCCAAAGCAATCTTTCCGCGAAATGTCACGGTCCTCATACATTCTGATTTTAACACTTGCTCCCCAAAATCGATTTCGCTCGAAATCGTAAGATTACTCAGCGTGTGGGAATCAACACGCCATTTGTCGCGCATGGAGGGTACAGTTGCCTCTCCAATCAGATACCAGTCAGCATAAATTAGATACCGAGTCAGGTAAAAAAATCCAAACATCAAGACAATAAAGCATGCGAAACCGAGAAGCCGCCTAGTCCGCCGCATTCACTTCGCCACCATTTCTTGAACCTATTGCAGACCAAACTGTATCGCTTACTTGGTCCGAAACAAAACGAACACTTCCATCAGCCAGTAGGAGTTGAACGCCGCCACGATGTGCACTAGAAGGTGGTTGGATAGCATCACGCCCCATGGTTAAAACAATCACCATAGCCTTGTTTGGCGTCCACAAGTGATCATAAAAAAAGTCATGGTTCACCCATGTGTTAGTGAAGTGAGAGTAGTTTGACAATGGTGTCAGAGTGCCGGATTCCATTGCCTGATTCAGAAAACTCCGCATCACGATTTCCTCTCCAGGGCCAAACTTCCTGGGCGACATCCACCATTTTGTCGAGGGGGGACATGAAGTACAAGAAATTTGCAACTGTAGATGTTCCGAAAACAATGCTGTGTTGGATAGTCCGTCTTCAAAATCACGGAACGAAAGCTTGGAAAGAGCACCCCTATCATAAGAAACTGGAGATGCGGCACCATTGAGTGGAAAAATAGCCGATCCAATGCTCATGCAATAATTTACCTCACCCTTGGCTAACTGTTGTGCTGGCTCACTTGGACAACGCAGGATGGAAGGAGCGACTTCGATTTGCTCACCGAAAAAAGGGTTTGATTCGGTCGCAATCTCTAGTTCAGGAGCAAGTTGACTTAAAACAAATTGTCCAATCGGCAATTGGTTCCGTTTCGAGTGGAAGTTCTCTATCGCTATTCCGATTTGGTGCAAGTTGTTCCCACAACTCATTTGCCTAGCTGACTCTCGTGCCGAATGTACAGCAGGCAGAACTAATGCGGCAAGAATTGAAAGAACCACTATTACCGTTAGTAGCTCGATAAGTGTAATACCAGTACGTCTACCCATAAAACGTCCATCTACGCAAAGAAGACGTTGAAGCATTATGGCTCAAGCGTAATCATTCCGCCCCCATCGTATGTTCCATCGTATGTTGCTCTCGAAACGACATTTGCTATTGGGCCACTGAACAACTCAACTTTAATAGTCGCGCCAACGGGGATGGAAACCTGTGAAGAGGTGAACATCCGACCACCATTTGCATCGTACGAATTAGTGGCAATCAGAGGAATGTTTATGATGCCCTTTTCTACACGCCCCCCTTTTCCCTCTGCGTCCCCACTAATTACAAGTTCATAGTCAACCATTACGTGTAGTTCTGCAGTCCCATTAACCAATAGGTTCTCTGGGACAACAATCGAAACCCTTGTAAGCGGGGTAGTGCCAGGTGTACTTGACGCTCTACACGAACAACAAAACGCAATTAAGAATAACGACAATAACAATCCATTTTGACGTCGCGGGAAGCTAGTGATCATTTGCATGTATTTCCACAATAGTTTTGAAATGTTTGGCTATACGTGCTGTTAAAGGTAGTATTCGTTAAATTCGGCACAATCCCATTTATTGGTTTTTTTGCCTAAATTACTTTAATTCGTCAACAACTATTGGGCGAAACAGACTAATCATGGCTCGTACGTGTTTATCGGGTCCCATGATCGGTTTTTCCTGGGGATCAACAAAAGCCACTCTCCGGGACGCTCTCAAGGTATCTTAATTCCAGGGTCCTTGGACCTCGTGACATGGGAAACCCGGGAAAAAGGACGTTTTCGATGCGGTAAACACGTACCAGGCCTCCTATGGTGCTTGCAAAAATATTACGGTTTCTCGGTCATGGCCCGCCAAGTCGTTAAGATATGGCATCCGTCCGCGATCAATGGCTAGTTTTTCATCTTATTTCGACTAATCGTATTCGATGAAAGCGGTAAATCACGAAATGTTCTTCCATTCGAGTTTCTTCCACTATGGCGACACTTAGCCGATGGCCAATTCGCCAGGGGTCTTCGACTGACGGCGGCGTTCGTTTTCACGCAAGAAGACCTTACGCATTCGAATGACGTTCGGTGTCACTTCGACGAGCTCATCATCCTCGATGTACTCCAAAGCAGCTTCCAAAAACAGCTGTCGATGCGGCTTGAGGATGATGTTTTCATCGCTACCGGCGGCTCGAACGTTGGTCAGTTTCTTTTCCTTGGTTGGGTTAACGACCAAGTCATTATCGCGAGCATTTTCGCCGACGATCATGCCTTCGTAAACATCGTCGCCAGGACCCACAAAGAGCTCAGCTCGGTCTTGCAAAGCAAACAAAGTGTAAGGGATAGCTTTGCCGGGAACCATCGAGATCAAAACACCGTTTTGCCGGTGTGGCAATTCGGCTTCCATAGGCTTGTAGCCAGAGAAACGGTGGTGAATAATGGCTGTGCCTTGAGTAGCATTGAGCATCTTGGTTCGAACGCCGATCAAACCACGGGCAGGAATCGAGAATCGCAGCAGCGTGTAATCGCCACGTGGAGTCAGTTCCTCGAGGATACCGCGTCGGTTCCCGACCATTTCCATGATTGGACCCATTTTGTCGGTCGGAACTTCGATGTTTAGCACTTCGTAGGGTTCATGAAGTTCGCCGTCGATCTTCTTCAGAAGAACGCGAGGCTTGCTAACGCTCATTTCGAAGCCTTCTCGACGCATGGTCTCGATGAGAATCGAAAGGTGGAGAACACCGCGTCCGCAAACAGCAAACGCTTCGCTCCCCTCAACGGGTCGGACTCGCAAAGCGACATTGCGCTCTAGTTCTTTCTCCAAGCGAGTCTTCAGCTGGCGTGTCGTTACGTACTTGCCATCCTTACCGGCCAGAGGCGAGGTGTTGATGCTGAAGATCATTTCCAGAGTCGGTTCGTCGACTCGCAAACGAGGCAGCGGATTCACTTCGCCACGATTGCAAATGGTATCGCCAATATCGATGTTCTCGATACCGACAACGGCGACGATGTCACCAGCGGTAGCCTTCTCGATGTCGACACGTCCCAGTTTGTCGAACATTTGTAAGTTGGCAATTTGTGCAGGCACAACTTTACCTTCGTCTTTGGCCAAATCGACAGCCTGTCCCTTGGACATAGTACCAGACTGGATTCGCCCGATAGCGATTCGCCCGACGTAATCGGACCAATCGAGATTGGTTACCAAGAGTTGTAGAGGTGCCTCTGGCTCAACTTCAGGGCCAGGGATCTTTTCCAAAAGCATGTCCAAGAGTGGGGCCATGGTTTCGCCAGGAGTTTTCCAATCGAGCGTGGCATAACCGCTTCGACCCGATGCGAAGACAACATCGAAGTGGTCCATGAAGTGTTCGCCACCGAGATCGACCAGAAGCATCAAAGCTTCTTCGACAACCGCTTCGCAGCGAGCATCGGGTCGGTCAATTTTGTTGATGACAACAATTGGCTTAACGCCAGCTTCAAGAGCCTTCGAAAGAACGAATCGAGTTTGAGGCATTGGACCTTCGGCCGCATCCATCAAAACCAGGGCACCGTCGGCCATTCGAACAACGCGTTCCACTTCGCCACCGAAATCCGCGTGGCCAGGAGTATCGATCAGATTGATCTTGATGCCCTTATACTCGATAGCAATGTTCTTCGAGAGAATCGTGATACCACGCTCTTTTTCCAAGTCATTGCTGTCCAGAATGCGTTCGCCTTGGAGCTGCGATTCGCGATATTGACCGCTTTGCTTGAGCAAGCAGTCGACCATAGTAGTCTTGCCGTGGTCGACGTGAGCGATGATGACGATGTTTCGGATGTCGTTGCGACGCATTTGGATATTCAGTGGTAAAGGTTTTGCCGATGCAAGTGAGCAAACGGCGATTGTCTTAGGTTTCGTCGCTAGCTCGGAAGCTGCCGACCAGTGTTGGTGTGTAAGCGCAAAGTTCGCTTGGTTGGAAGTAAAGAGCCAACTCGCGGACTGCGGACTCTTCGCTATCGGACGCATGGACCAAATTCATTTGACGTGAACTGGAAAAGTCACCTCGTATGGTCCCAGGAGCTGCCTTCAAGCCATTGGTGGCACCAAGCATGTCGCGAATGACGCGAATCGCTTCCAGTCCTTCCAAGGCCAATGCGACGATTGGCGAGGAGGTGATGAACTCCTCGAGATTTGGATAGAAAGGCTTCGAGACGTGTTCGGCGTAGTGCTTTTTCGAGAGTTCGGGGGTGACTCGCAGCATTTTCATGGCGATAATATTGAGCCCCTTGTTTTCAAATCGGCGAATGATTTCACCGATCAAACGACGTTCAACGCAATCTGGTTTGAGAAGTACTAAAGTCTTTTGCATGATTTACCTGGGTGATGACACTTTGAGAGGCTTGCTGCGCGACCCGCAACTTGCGTACGGCAATTCCTAGATGGTAATTCCGAAAAGGTCCCAGGGGAGACTTGACAACAAGAACGAGACGGCGGACCGACAAGCCCAAATTCTCTCGATTTTCCCATTTATGGCTAGATCAAAATCGGTAATGAACGAAAGAGGGTCGACCGCGAAGACGCGCGAATAGCCTGCAATTTCCTTGGCGAAACGATTTTCAAGACAATCGACACGCCATTGAAAACCTAGTATTAGGCGACAAAGCGAATTGATTCGCTGCAAACAACAATTTAACGTGATTTAAAACCCCAGTGCGCTGAAGTCCAGGCTTTAGCCGAACGGCCTACCTTTTGTTTGCGGAACTCGCAGCAAATACCACAGGCTCGCTTGGTGGTTCATTACGCTTCGCGGCTACACCATCTTGCCAGCAATGGTTCGAATCCCGCTGGCTTGTCCAGTGGCCCTCTCGGCTTCTCCCTAAGGAGAAGTAGGTGCCTTGCACTGTTTGCTGGCTCTCACGGGTGTTTTCCGCTGTCCAAGTTATGATCGACTCCTATTCTTCCAAGCTGATTGGTAAATCGTCTTGAATTGTGGATAAGTTAAACCAAATCTGAGCTTCTGTATTTTCAGAAAGAAGTCTTGTTGAACCATCTATGAAAGAGACTGGAACTACTCCCTGATGCAAAGAGAAGGGTCCGCGATAACGATTCGAAAGGTTTGCGATTTTCGTAGAAAGAAACATTGGGGAGTAGTCCCTTAGTGATTCGAGATTCTGATCAAAATAGGTTAGGTATCCGCTTTGCCTGCCTGCAAGAGTTGCGTGGTATCGAACAAATGTAGGAGCGTTCAAAATTGGCACTATCTGTTCCGGATCAAGATCGGAAGTAATGTAGGCGTTGAAGGGGGCCCCAGAATCAAATTCTTGGGCGGAAAGCCTCCCTATTTCAGGATGAACTTGTAGGAATGACCTTCCTAGAGACTCCCAATACGCAAGCGTATGAGTTCTACCCCCACGAAGCATATTGGGACGTCGAGTAACATGTTTTGCAAAGACATCGGCGACCAAGCCGCCACGGTAATGACTTTTCTCACGTTCTCCGCCAGGATTCCTCGCCGACATCAATCCAGCGTTCCCTGCATAATCTGTCGACTCCGAGAAATTAGTCTCTATAGGTTGTCCGTTTAGAACCGTTGGCAGGCCATAAAATCGCTTTACACCTAAACCATTCGGACAAATCAATATCGGAGGACTTGCCTGGTTAATTGGAAGACTGGGCTGAATTTGTGCAAGGACGGACACCTTCCACATCGACTCTTTCACGAGGTTGTTTTGAAAATCTAAAGTGAACCGATTCTCGGGCAATCGATTGTTTGAATCGATATCCAAAATCATAGCCAGACTCAATTGTCTCAAATTGGATTGGCAAGCGGACCTCCTTGCTGCATCACGCGCTGCAGACACTGCGACGAGCAGGAAGCCAAGTAGCAGGCTTATAACAGAAATCACAATAAACAGCTCAATTAACGTGATACCTCGCAAAGCATGCCGACGATCGGAAGAGTGTACACCACCGCTAGCTGTATTCATTTGGCAATTAGAATGCGAAGAGGGATGCGTTCCTCGAGCTCACCGCGCTTTACTATTGCAAAAACCGCCGGTTTCTCAATATCTGAGTCGTTGACTACCCTTCGAACCACGAACTGTTTGACCATTTCTTTGCTGCCTTGTTTAATCTCAACTATCTCAAGACTTGAATGAGCATCGAGCGAGACTAGTTGAGCGTCCGTCGCGATCTCCAACTTGACTTCTTTCGGAGCGTCCTGCTTCAAGACAATAGTCGATGGCGACCAAGAACCGTTTGGCTTACCCTGTTCCGTAACGGTGATCTTGGAGGTTGACGGTACTCCAGTTGAACACCGAATTTGGACTTCTCAGACAATTTGCTCAAAGATGGTTGACTCTATTGTTCGGGTAAGTTGAAACGATTTTCTGTTGGTTGTTGTGGCTGCAATCTCCTTGAGCGTTAGTCCGCTGCCAACTACTTCCATACCGGCTAACGCTTTCGAGGTACCCTGAATTTCCAATATTTCACTACTACTCGAGCCAATACTTCCCGTGAAACAAATTTTTTTCTGTAGGCACACCCAATCCCCACTGAAGGTCGCATGCACGATCAGTGCAAGCTCTTGCTCTGATGGTTCCTTCAACTTGATCTTTACTTGAACGTAACGCTCACCAGGTACTTCCGCTGATTCAATCGCCCCTTCAAGAATCGCTGACTCACCCGATGCAATGGTTTGTCTGCTCAAACGGGCAATTGTACATCCACATGTTGTATGAATGAAATCATCGAAAACAACAATGTCCGAGCCAGTATTCATGAGTTCGAACTTGAAAGGCGATTTCCTGTCATATGCGTTTAGATCGACAATCAAATCTCTCTGCCGACCACCATTGATCTTCAAAACCTGTTCGCCAGAAGAGTTTGTCAAGTACCAATCCTTTCCTTGAACCTCGCCTGCCTCCGAACTTGCCTCACTCCGCCGTACTGTCCCTATTCCGCAACCACTGAAAGTAGGAAGTGTCGTCGCTGCCCCTAAAACAACCAAAATCGACAAAGCCCCTCGTGATCGTCGAATCAGGAAAAAACCAATGGCGACGGCAATTCCCAAACCAAAAAGGCCAGCACCTCCGAACTTGAGTCTGTTCGACAGGAGGTTGTCAAAAGGTTTTGGCGCCAACTCTATTTTTTTTACGACTACCCCATCGATCAGCCGCTGCTTTGTCAGCAAGTTGTCCACGATTCGACCCTTTGGAAATTCGAAAGCATAGTAGTCGCTATTTGGGCACTTATTGATGACAATCGATTGCGGGTCGACCTGAACTCGAGTCGTCCCACTACCTCGTCGAGAAAACTCAATATCAATTGGAACCCACAGCCCTGTTGCAGGATCTTGATGGAATTTCAATACTCGACCCTTCCAGTCCAAATGATGTTCGTTATTGACTCGGTTGAAATGAAGGAATTCAATTTCCGAGGGAAGAAACCCAAAGTCTTTCGCAAGCGTAAGCTTTAAATCTATAGCAGCCTGAAAACTCTCCTCCCAACGGAAGACATTTTTGACTTCAAACAAACACGCTCCATTGTTGTCGATCTTAGAGTCTGTCAACAATTGCTTGAGATGTAACCGTTTACGATAGCGGCTGGCGACGAATTCGCCCAAAAGCTTTTCAACTCCTTCCATTTCCTGTCGATCATTGGCAGACTCGATCACGGCGTTTAATGGTCCAGACTTCTCCACCTTGAGAGCAGTGGAATCCGCATCCATGTATCCGCGTTTCTCTCCATCTATGTAGGAAACGAGCTGTCTGAACCAGACATCCTTGCCTCTAATATAACTCTTTTCTTCTAAAAAATAGTTCTGACTCACAAAATCATACTTGACGGCAAATCTACGTCTAACCTGAAGCCCGGAACGCATTTCCACCTGCACCTCGGGATCTGGGTCTTGTAGCATCACTGCAGAGTACTCAATACTCTTGTATTCCTCGATATTCGCTAGATATTCGAGCAAATCAGGGGAGTCCTGTGCAACTACAGACCGCACCAAAACAAGCAACATTCCAATTCCGAGCAAGAATCTCGTTTGTTTAATGGTTCTCAAATCCATTATTCGCACTGCAACAATCGTGAACATGCTTGATTTGAAACTGTTCCGCCTTGGGTTGAGTCGCAAGTTGCACCAAATGGACCTGTTGGGTCCGCAATACACGATGCCCCGTTAGGAGTTCCGCAATTCACCGTAGGCAATCCTCCGATACGATCACTCACCAAACAAGTCTTATTGGGTGAAGCAACACAAAAATCAGCTGTTCCAGTTCCAGCAGCGGTGCACTTGAAGCAACTACCCTGGACTGCACCCCCAACCAATTTGCACAGCGTTGTTTCGTGATAACCCGTACACGGTGAACCCGTAACACATGTCGAGTCTTTCCTTCTTGTGCAAGAGAAGATTCCGAACTCTTCTTCACCACCGTCGATAGACGATGAAACTAGACACTGTACTTCTAGGTCGGCAACCAAACCGCCCGTAAACATCGATATGCCAATCAGCATAAAGCAACCAGAAAAAAACAACCAAACCTTTTTCATCGCGCACCTCGGCAACATTTAGAGAAATTTGTGATAACGACCTTTTCTGTATTTTTTGCAAGCACAGTCTGGGGTCCCGTTCAACCACAGCGCTGATTAATTCAGCGAACGAGCGGGTTTAGTTCGGTTTACACGATTTAATTGTGAAGTCAAGATAATAATCGAAAATAAATCGTTGTTTATTTTGCGTTTTCTTTTTGCTGACTAGACGAGCAACGAGATTTGTGTTGAGGTAACGGCCGGCTAGGAGCTAACCGTCCCAGGCACCCATGGAGAGGTAGATGCCAAGAGGAAGCTGGGCAGGTCCCGGGCACGTCCCGGGCACGTGCCGGGCACATACCTGTACTAAAGTCTTTTGCATGATTTACCTGGGTGATGACACTTTGAGAGGCTTGCTGCGCGACCCGCAACTTGCGTACGGTATTTCCGAAAGTGCGCCGAAGGCGATCGAGCGAGAATAGCCTGCAATTTCCTTGTCGAAACGATTTGTGGGCCGAGCCAATCCATCGTTATAGACGCAGCAAGATCCACGAGAAATGAGTCGCTGCAAACGCAAACTTAGCGTGATTTATTCCCCAGTAGCGTTATCGGGAGGGTGAGGCTCCTGCCGAACCGTGGCGTCCCAAGCTCGGCAGGAGCGTCGCCCTCCCATGGTTTCCAAAGCCTCCATTTCATCTAACCCAATCAAAATCCGGGGATTGCTGTTGCCCCGCAAATTGAGAATCGAAACAATCAACAAGATCACGAAAAATGGTATCGGTTCGTTCGAGGCTCTAAATAATGACAATCAATCGCTGGCAAATCCAACTGGCATCGTTCCTTCTCCTAGCCGGTTCGTCCAACCTTTACGGCCAGGATTTTTTGAAGCAGCTTGAGGACAAGCTCTTCCAAAAACAACAGGAATCCAAGGCCAAAGAGCCTGCGGCGGAACCATCCGAAAAGCAATCCGGCTCAGAACCCTTCGAACTACCCAGTGTTCTTAACCCGGAATCGGTCCCCACGCCTGGACTTCTCAAACCTGAAGGACAATCCGAATCGTTAGAACTGCCTCCCCCAAAGGCACCGACAAAAGCACCTCCGATTCGAAAGCCTACTAAGCCAACGCCTGCGGTGAAGGAAGCGGCTCCACCTAAGGCAAGTCCTGCCGTGCCATCCTTGATTCCATCCCCGTTTCCAAAAACTACCAAGAACACGCCTCCAGCCCAACCGTCGCAAACACCACCTGTTGCCCCAACCGGCGGTGGCGGATTCCTCGGATTGACCGTGGAGTCGATTCCAGGAGGAGGCTTCGGATTGACTGTTGTTGAGGTAACTCCAGACTCGCCCGCCTGGAAAGCAGGATTTCGAAACGGCGACAAAGTCATCGGAGTATCTGGACAAGCAGTTTCCACCGTCGACGCGTTTTCAGAACAATTGGGTCGATTTGCCCCTGGGGCTCCGGTCAAGTTTCTGGTCGACCGACGAGGTAAGACAGCGAACTTAATTGCAGTTCTTCAAGATCGAGCGATCGCAGGCCAAATCCATGGTATCCGACCTGGAACGGCTGTTGAACTAGAGCCTGGCGCAAGTCCAATCGTTGGAAACCGACTGGGGAAGGCTTATTTTGGAGTCAATGTAGCTGACATGTCGGACGCCTTCCGACGTCAATTCAGCATTCCCGCTTATCGAGGAGCATCGGTGACGGAAGTGATTCCGAACTCCCCAGCTCATTCGGCAGGACTCAAGCCAGGCGATTGCATCGTCGAGATCGAGGGGAATACTGTTCAATCTGCGGAAGTTGTTTTCGATACGATCGTCCGATCCAAACCTGGCCAAGTCATATCGTTCTCGTTCTATCGCGGCCGCCAGTTAAACAGCGTCAGTGTGCCGCTGGCTTCGGACGCTGAAGGCCCTGGACGATCACCCACGTCCATTTCACCAGAGATGTTGACACCAGAGTATGTGGCGAACTTGCAAGGAGAATTGGAACGCGTGCATTCGGAGTTGTCAGACACCCAAGCTCGATTGCAACAGCTCGAAGCCAGACTGCAACGAATGGAAAGCAATCGGTAAAGGCTGGGCTACCAGTAGCGAATAACGGGAGGGCGAGTCTCCTGCCGAGCCAGCGACGCCAAGGTTCGGCAGGAGCCTCACCCTCCCTACAACGGATGGAAGTCACTAGCACGACGCGCAAGCTAGTGAATACTTCTATCTAGCACGACGCGCAAGCTAGTGAATTCTTCCCTCTAGCACGACGCGCAAGCTAGTGAATCCAATGTTCAATCACTAGCTTGCGCGTCGTGCTATGAACCAACTAGATTAAAAAGCCCAAGGTAATGTTGTTCGGCTTCGCGCATGGCCTTGGTTTCTTTGACGGACTTGTCCCCCAAGCCGATGATATGCAGCATTCCATGAATGACGTACAGCAACAGCTCGTCCTCCCCTAGCCAGCTATGTTCATCCGCCTCGCGATCTGCCGTTTCAACGCTAGCAATGATTTCGCCTTCTAAAAAATCATCTGAATTCGACAAGTCAAAGCTGATGACATCGGTAGCATAATCATGAGACAGATGCTTGCTATTGATTTCACGAATCTCCAAATCACACATCAGTGCGACCGAGATATCACCATCTTCCCAGCCGTAGTCCTCAGCGATGGTTCGTATCGCTTTTTTCATTCGTTTGGTATCGCATGTTCGAACCGTATCGGACTGATGAAAGAGTACTTGAATTGGCATAGTGTTAGATTGGGTGGTTTCGCGAAAGAAGAACGATCCTCGCGATTGTAGCCGAAGCGGATGATGGCGTGACTAGGTAAACCTTGAGCTCGACAAGAATAAAGGATTCATCGGATTCATCGCGAAGCTCGTCAAAATTGGTAAAAACACTTCGCTCCATGGCTCATTCTGCCGAAACATACGGTATTCGCAAACCAGTAGTCTGGTCGTACGAGGGGGGCCTTGTTCAGCGAGTTTGCTAGCTCAAAACGTTAGTCAAAACTCGCTCAACAAACAGTTCACTCACATTCGATCCGGTCAGGAAAGTTTGCAGGTGCTCAGGTACTAGACAACAGCTCCAAAGCGCCGTTTTTCCCGCAAAACAAACCGTAGGAGGGTTTCCATGCGACGATTCTTTTTGGGCATGGCGATCGCCTCGCTGACCGCCGGTGCTCCCTTGACGGCGTTTGGTGGAGATCGCGAGATCGCCGATGCCATCGTTTCCATACTTAAACAAAAGCAAACAGACGGAACCCTCAAAGGTTTCGACATCGACCTTAGTGTCGAAGATGGCAAAGTTGTCATCGGTGGTACTGTTGCAAATCAGGCTCAATTGGATAGCGTCCTCAAAGTCGCTTCCTATACGCCAGGCGTCAAACTGGTTGAAAGCAAGGCGACGGTTCTGGGCAATGCTCCAGCCGCTCCTACTTTCGAAACCGTTTCACGAACAGACGAATCTGTCACCCCAGCAGACGGAGCAGTCACCCCTGCTTCAGCAACTGAGGATTCGCCAGCACTCATGCCCGAACCACCTTCTCGAGTCGTTAATGAGGGTGAAGCTGTTGTGTCGCCAGTCGACGCAGGCATCACTTCCGAGATTTTGGGTCGCCTTGGAAGTGCTCAACGAAATGGGCACCTCCGAAACTTCGATCTCGATATTTCGACTGTCGGTGGCGAAGTTTGGGCTCGCGGCGTTGTCGCAACACCTGAACAAAAGCAACTGGTACTCGGAACAGCACAAAAGACTCCAGGCGTTCGCAAAGTCATCGACGATGTGACGGTATCTGGCCGCGTCCGACAAGTGAGCAACGAAGTTGCTGCGCCATCGTCGATGCCAGTCGTTGGAAGCGGTGCTCCACGAGCTTTCGCTCCAAGCTCGCTTGCCAACAACAGCGCCATGATGCCAGCCGCCGGTGGCCCAGCCGCTCCAGTTCCAATGCAAGGTGGTCCTGGCTACGGTGGCGGTGTACCTCGCTACGACCAGCCAAACATGCCAAACTACGCTTGGCCAAGCTATGCTGCACATCCCAATTATGCAGCTGTGACTTATCCAAAGCAATACAGCGCTTCGGCATGGCCCTACATCGGACCCTTCTATCCATACCCACAAGTTCCACTCGGATGGCGAAAAGTCGCTCTCGAATGGGATGACGGACTGTGGTACCTAGATTTCACCAGCAAGTAGTCTACGCCGATATCGATGTTCACAAATAAAGAAAGCCGATGCAAAACAGCATCGGCTTTTTTTGTTGGGTTTGGTGTAGTCCTCAAGACTTTGGGCTGTAACGATGAATTGATCGAAACTCTTGACGAGTTTCGCTACCACATGAGTCGACAGGCTGGAAGCCTATCCCACAAATTACTTGATACGTCGTTCTTTGAGTCGAACAGCCTTGCCGCTTCGCTCTCGAAGGAAGTAGAGCTTGGCTCGGCGAATCACCGAACGACGCTTGACTTCGATCTTTTCAATACGTGGCGAGTGAAGCGGGAACTTTCGCTCGACCCCTTCGCCAGCAACGATTCGTCGTACCACAAACATTTCGCGTGTACCCGATCCGCTCTTGGCGATCACGATGCCACTGAAAATCTGGATACGCTCTTTCGTACCTTCTTGAATCTTGGTGTGGACATCCACAGTGTCGCCGATGCCAAATTCATCGACTTTCTCCTTGAGGGAGGACTGCTCAACCAATTGGAGAATCTGCTGGCTCATGATCGGATCGACAAGTTTAAGGTAAAATGTTGGAAAGTAATGGTGGGAGGGGCCAATATGGTGACGGATTTGGGCCGAATTGGGAAGAGCAAAAACAGGTAAATTCTTAGTTTGGAAATTCCGAGTCCCACAAAAACCTAAGGGAGAGCGAGGCTCCCGCCGAGCTTGCGACGCCACGGTTCGGCAGGAGCCTCACCCTCCCTAGCCGCAAATGGGGTGGTTAAACTCGTTGAAAACATGTTTGCGAGGGTTACTACCCAACCAATCGTCGACACCATGCATTCGTGATCTCCGCAATAAGCACGCAATCCTCACCATTGGTTGTGAGCAGATGATTGCCGTCGGGTAGGCTAATCAGCGATCGCTGCCCCGAAAACGGAGCCTTTGTCTCATATTCGAACCCGCAATTGAGCAAAGCATTTCGAAAATCAACGGTCTCATCCGTGGTCGAATGGAAAGCCAGAATAGGTTTGGTAATCAACTCAACAGCCAGCCGAAGATCGTAGGATCGGAAGTCGTCGAGCATTTGCTTTTTGACGAAGTGGGCACGGCCGCCGATGGTCACAAATCCCTCGCCTCGGGCGACTATCTCAGGATTCATCTGCTCCAAAAGGCTCGCCAAGTGATGAGTGTCACTTGGTGAAGCTACGGCGATTACCCCTCGCACGGATGGTAATTCCATAGCCATCGAAAGACTCGCAGCCCCGCCAAAACTATGGCCCATCAAGAACGCCGGCAGTTTGTACTCGCGACCCAAAAAGTGGGCTGCTGATTTGAGGTCTTCTCGGTTTGTGGTGAAATTCGAGGTGCTAAACTCACCCTGACTATTGCCAAGGCCGGTAAAATCGTATCTTAAAACCCCCCAGCCTAAGTCAGCTAAAGAACGGCTTATTCGCACGATGGCCTTGAGGTCTTTGCCGCAAGTGAAGCAGTGCGAGAATAGGATAAACCCCTTCGGCTTCCCCGAAGGTAGTTCCAAAATTCCCGCCAACAGGTTTTCTGCGTGGCCAGGGAATTGGACCCGTTGTGTCGTGCGTGACATACCGAGTTAACGGACTCGCTTCATTTGGATCGAGCCATTGTCACCTGCAGCTTGAAAATTGCCGTACAAGCCACCTTGGTCGGTTTGAGCCGACATGCGATAGCTTCCCATGATAGGTCCGAGCGGCTTCTCGGCAGTCAAAACGGTATTTCCGTTGCCATCCAGTGTGGGCAGAAGCGTGACTTTGTAAGCAAATGGAATCACCAACGCGAATCGGCCACTAAACCGCGCTTGGTAGGTCCCATCGGTTCGAGGTTGAACCACAGCACGCATCGGTCCGTGGTGCCCATTGGAGCCACTCCGCCACTCGCCTCGATAAACACCGGTGGCGTCTTGGGCACAAGCGACTTGCGTAAAAACCAAAAGGTAAGCTGCCAGGCCAATCGAACCTAAATATCGAACCAAATGGGATGTCATCGAAACTGCTTCGCTCAAATGGATGAAACTGCAAAACATACTGCCATTCCTTCTAGATTGAATCGAAGCGTTCGGTTTGTCAACGACATGTTCTGTCGCAATCGTCGCGGAGCGACGAGCAAATATGTCGCCCTTCGCTCTGCGAAGGCAGCGTGCAGCAAGACTGATTATCTATCAATAACACAAAACTGCCAACACACTCCCAATTAGACGAATGACCTTGCGATTCCATAGGAAAAAACCCATTCGAGCCAAAAACAAACTTTGCAATTTCCTTGATATCGAACTTCGATTCGTCTAAAACAGGGTTCCTGAGACCATCGATACTTTAGCTTCAAACCATTGGAAAAGACATGTCGAGTGAAAATCCTTACAATCCACCATCGTTCTCATCCGATATTGGTCTCACACCTGGCCAAGCAGGCATCGGCAACGTAAAAGCAGACATCGGTGAAGTATTGAACTACTCGTTTCGAGTATGGAAAGAAAATCTAGGCATCCTTATTGGAGCAACGCTCATTGTCTTTGGGATATCCATTGCATTCGCAATTTTTAATGGAGTGATTGATTGGGTGTTGAAGGGAGGATTTGATCGACCTTCCACCGGAATATCCCTCTCAGTTTCCATCCTGCTGAGCATAGTCTCGAACCTTGCGCAAATGTTCATCGTGATCGGATGTGTGAAGCTTTTTCTGGCTTTGCTACGCGGACAAGACGCTTCGTTGGGAATGGTATTCAGCGGGGGTGAACGTTTTTTGCCAAGCCTTGGTATATCGATTCTGTTGGTCCATCCGGGAATGGAGTGGGTTTGGTAAAATCTCCGATTAAGGAGACAGCGAATTGCAAGACAAAGAACTATATCAGCACATTCTCGGCTTAGCATCACCGTGGAAGGTGGAAAGCGTCAAGCTAGACATTGAGGCCG
>JAPLNL010000002.1 GCA_026692905.1 Planctomycetota bacterium | reverse complement strand
AGGTGTATTGGGCGTGCCGCAGGCCTTACGTTTTCTTTCAAACTGCGAACTTCCTACTTCGCACTTCAGCGCAGAGACTCATCCCCGCCGCTCGTGCTTCGCCTTCGCGGGCTGGGACTCGCTCGCTTTGGCTCGCTCGGTCTGATCCCCCTCGGCTTCACTAGACTCTCGGGTTGGAAACTCTCTTGGCTGTACACTGAAGTCTGACGCCTGAAGCCTGATACTGGCATCCCCACTCTCGTGCCGATGGCGATCAGACTGGCTTCCTTGCCATCCCAGCCAGTCAATCGGCGGCATCCTTGACCGCCGTTTTCAGTTCTTACTTTACCGACAGACCACCGGCCATGAGTGCGTCTTGCAGCGGGCGACGTTTGCAACTGGAGCTGACATGCGGCGGCGACCGTCGTTATCTATTCGTTGGATGCATCACTGTCGCCGCCTGTTCATCGCGGTGGCATGCACGAATTCGCAACAACGAATCCTGTGTTTGACAACTACGAAGTTACCACCGCAACCATCAAAGAGGCCTGACCCCTTTTCTCCCTGGCCACTGTCGCCGCCTGTACAGCGTTTGTTTTTCGGCCGCATCGTCTTGCGAAAATAGTAAACAGGGCCTAACCGGCCTGACCCCAACGTAGTTCACTGACCCGTTTGAGTTCTTCCCTAATCATCCAGCAAGGGGCTTTTGCTTCGGTGCACTCCTGGATGCAACCCGCCACACGATGTAAAACCCAGTTAGAAAGATAACTACCGGAGGAATTGGCATCGATAATGCCGTTTCCACGCTACTAACCCTGGAAGGGAAGGAAGGCCAAAAACCATGGCCCATCCCCTGTAGTCGAATGGAAAAGGAAAGGCAGTTTTGCCCCAGTTCCTCCACGACTACGTCTTGGCTTTTGCGAAAACAAATATAACCGTTGACTGCCTCAACGACTCCTTGAGCATTTTTTCCAAGGAAAAAACTCGCTATAAAAGAAACGCCCAAAAAGTTCGCTGCTAGGACAAAAATTAGAAGTCCAAAGCCTCCTTGAATCAACCATCGAAACATGATCGCTACTTTCAAAGGGGCAAAACAGGCTACGTGCGCATTCGATGGCTAAGGAAGCTTGCAGTTATAGCAATCGTCGATGCAAAAAGCATACATTGCACCGCAGCTCGCCGCTGCTCCTGCAGTACATCCAATTGCACAGGCTTCTCGAAAACGAGGCGGAAGCTTTGCGCACCAACCACAATTTGTTGCGGCCGTTCCACATGCCGCCAGATTCATATTACAAATGAAGTTACATTGGCGATTGCTACATGGTGGCCTAGCATTAGGAGCTTCGCCATCTCTCCACCACTTCTTCGATGATCCGAAATGGCAGTGAATTAATTGGGTTGACTCGTAAGGGCACCCCCATGGCGTATCCTGTTTCATATACTTACGCCTATACTGATACCTACATGCACGTCCACAACATGTTTCGGCTAAGCCCCAGCATTCAACTTGAGCTACCTCAGAAAAATCCTCCCGTCCCTGGCTCTCGCTACACATACATCTACAATTGATTTTTGCTAGACCCGTCGGATCAACATTCCCTAGGACCGCGTTCCCCATAAACGAGTAGAGATTATTGCCGTCCTTGAACCCGATAGGGTCTCTGGTGAAAGACTCCAATCGGTCGCATGTTTCGTAAATCGTTAGCCATATCTCGATGCGGTTTCGAGACTTAAGCATGGGGGCTTCGGTGCACGGTGTGGTTATTGCCTCGCGTGCGCGCGAGTGCAGTTTTGGGAATGCGTCGAGAACATCCCAGGCAGGTGTTTCGTTGGTAATTGGGGTAAGTGCAACCATAGATGTAGATTGTACGACGGCCAGAGAACGCACCGCTACGGCGCAGGCAACGGAATGCCAAAGAATTTTTCCTTTACGTGCCTTCGCTGGGAACGTGGTCAAAGCCAAGCCAATGTTTGATCGACGCTTCCACTTCCGAGAGTTGCTCTGTAGTCAAGTTCCCCAACCTGCGAACGAGCTTTACAGTCGGGATCGTGATGATGTTTTGAGTGTCGAAGGCCCCTTCCTTCAAAAACTGGGTCCGAATGACGATTTCGAACCGAGATTGGCGAGTGCTCGTCGTATGGGGAACCAGTGTCGTAAACACACGATCATTGTCGTCGTCGCTTGGAATGCTCAACACCAAGCACGGGCGAATCTTGGCTACCATGCCGAGATCCACGATCCACACTTCACCCCTTGCTACCTTCGTCGCCATGCAACTCCTCGCCTTCGAGCGATAAAAAAACGTCTTCGGCAATCGCGACGAGTTGATCGTCGTTCAACGGGGATGCTGGAAGCTCACCACTGCTGCGAAGCAGCGCAAGCAATACTTCATGCTGTTCACTCGCCGAAAGTGAAGAAAACGTGTTGAGTAGTTGGGTTGCTATTTCCGACATGATTTACCTCCGGGTTCCAGTCTAGTCTTCTAGTCCCGCTTGTGGAAGTATGTACGTCGCATGAACTTCTAGCTCAAAAGAATTTTTCAATTTAGTTGCGAGGTCAGACTGAGTTCAGACTTGAGGAAGGAGGCCGTAGGCGGGAGTAACAACGGCGACCGGTCAGGGTTTCCGACCGCGGCTGCCACATCCCCGCCCCTGGTGCTTCGCCTTCGCGGGCTGGGACTCGCTCGCTTTGGCTCGCTCGGTCTGATCGCCCTCGGCTTCGCTAGAGCTCTGAGATGGACGCATCTTTGGCCGTTCTTTCAAACTTCCCAATTCGAACTTCGAACTTCATTCTCCGCTCTCGTGCCGATGGCGATCCGACTGGCTTCCATGCCATCCCAGCCAGTCAATCGGCGGCATCCATGACCGCCGTTTTCAGTTCTTTACTTTACCGACAGACCAGCGGCCAAGAGTGCGTCTTGCAACGGGCAGCATTCGCAACTGGAGCTGACATGCGGCGGCGACCGTCGTTGTCTATTCGCTGGAAACATCACTGTCGCCGCCTGTTCAGCGAGTATTTCTGTAGCATCGCCCTTGCGAAAACAGTAAACAGGATTTGACCCCAACGTAGTTACGCAATTTCCCAGTATTTTTGCTTCTCAACTTAATTCATACGACTCTAATTTCTTCAGGCACGCGCTAGCACTTTTATTAAGCCTACCAATGCTAAGGCAATCTGTCAGAATACTCCGCATTTCGAGAGCACTTAAAGGCAAAATTGGCCTGCGATCCAAGTAACATGATATCCCGGCAAGCGCGTTAACGCCGTTGCGCGAGATCTCATCATTGACAAGTGACATCTTTACAACATGCCATAAGGCGAGGAATGTTCGCCCATCTCGGAATAAGAACTGGTTGCAGATAATGACAAACCGTTGACGAAGATCGAGATCTTCAATGTCGTCACGAGGAAACAACTGAGTTGTTAGCCCCAAATAAAACTCTGGATCAGGTGGCAATTTATCGTCATGATCCTCTCTGCGGAGTTCCGCCAAATCCTCTATCGAATCAAAACTGGAAACGAACTCTTCTGGAGACATCAAAATATTAGTGGAGGTAAAATTATGATCGGTACAAGCCACCTTGGCAAACCAAAGTAAGAGGGCTTCGGATTTCGAATTGGAGACGGCCAAACCGGCTGCACTTTGGGCTCGGGCTCCGGTTCAGGCTCAAAAACAGGCTCCCCAATCCGAATCGGTAGAATCACCGGATGTGGCTGCGGCTGAGGCGAAGGTTCCTCCTTCGGGCATTCATTGCAATCGACACTTAAGTTTGCAAGGCCAACCAAATTTCGACAAAGGTCAACCTTGTTTCCGCCACGATAGGGAACTTCCAGAAGAACAGGTATTGACATTGGCTTGCCGGGGCAGGAGCAATCAAAGTGACACTCTAGTCTGCTTGTCCATCCTCTTTTACCTTGCCTGAGGACCGGCAATCTCCGAACAGTCGTTTGAAATACATCTACGCCACAACTCGCGGGGCTCCGGGTTGGATTACGAGAATTCCCAGTTGGATCAGTCTCTTGAATGGAAAAGTAATTGTTGTATGCCCCAAGGCCGTCAGCATACCCGATTGGGTCTCTGGTGAAAGACTCCAATCGGTCGCAGGTTTCGTAAATCGTTAGACATATCTCGATGCGGTTTCGAGACTTATGCAGGGGCACTTCGGTGCAACTGCTTGTAAATGCCTCGCGTGCGCGCGAGTGCAGTTTT
>JAPLNL010000001.1 GCA_026692905.1 Planctomycetota bacterium | reverse complement strand
GCCTGCGTATCCTACCTTTTGCGTTCTCTGCGCTCTTTTGCGGCGATCCTAGGAAAGTTGGAAACGTGTTTGATGTAAGTTTGTCGATGGCATCGACAGAGCGCGACTGTCTAGAATTCACTTCCATTGCAGTATTGTGTTGGCCGCAAGAGAGCACAAAGATCGCTAAAGAAAGGCAGCTGATTTGAAGGTGTGGTACTGCCTCCGTATTCTACCTTTTGCGTTCTCTGCGCTCTTTTGCGGCGATCCTGGAATTTTATGGCTACAGTAAAATATAATTTACAAGCTTATATGATGGAGACAAATTAAATGGCATTTGAAACGATCCACGAGATCATGCAACTTTGCGATATTGTTCGTCAAACGGGTTTCGAACTCCGAAGCTATCTTGGTAACGGACATTTGGAGAAAGTCTACGAAAATGGACTCGCCCATCGGCTTCGAAAGCAAGGCCTCGAAGTCGAGCAGCAAGTTTCAATCGCCGTTCATGATGAGGATGGGACCGTTCTTGGCGACTATTTTGCCGATCTGCTCGTCGGAGGCGTTCTCATTGTTGAGCTAAAGGCTTGCAACGCCATCGCCGACGAACACATTGCCCAAATCCTGGGTTATCTGCGAGCCACGAGAGTCGAACATGGTTTGCTTATCAACTTTGGTGGCTCAAAGTACGAAATAAAGAAGTACGTCCTATCTGACCACTCTTGAACAAACGCTCATGGATTTTCTTGAGGTGCGGCTATTCCGATACCTTGTGGAGTTGCAACCCGGCGTGCGCGTGTTCGGAAAATTGCCGTCGAACATAAAACGTCCAGTCAAAGATGGAGTCGTGATTGCTCGTCAGCAGCCGATGCCAATGACCAATGCTCGCGAATTCGGGATGAGGCAATTGATGTGGGGCGAATGGACGACGATCGCTGAGGATGGCTCGTTTGAGTTCTTGTCGATGCCGAGGTCTGGCAAGGGCGCGCCGTCATTCGAAACTTGCCCTCCCGTTCCGAGCAGCCTTTTCTGGTCGAGAAAAGAGGGTTTGCGAGCCCCGAACAAAGTCTCCCCTTGCCAAAAAATCCCGAGGAGCGACAAGCCGAAACGGCAGAGCGACTTACTTCGGAAATATCTGTTACTCTCAAGAAAGCTGAAACGCCATGACGCTGGTGTACCGGCTTCAGCCGGCCTTTGCCGCTGAATCAAAAGTGCCGTTCGAACGAATTGAGTACGCCTACGGCTGACTGTTAAACGACCATCACTCTCGGTTGCCGTGATGCTTATCAGCGAACGGAAAAGTCGCGTTCGGCTAGCTGAGCTAGGCGTTGCCAGGAAAGGTCGTCGCCGGCTGCCTCTAGAAAATTGTGCGCTCGGTCCATATCCGCTTCGCACTCCATCGAAAATCGCAACGAACTATGCGCTAGCCCTTCTGGCAATGGTATCAGCTTGGTTTGGAACAAAGCGGGGTTCCGTCGGATGATATCGGGCACGTCGCAGGGTTCGGAAAGCAAATTTTCCAACTCCAGTTTGATCAGCGCACTAGCCGAACACATCTCACCGACCAAGCCCAAGGACTGCAAGGAAAAGGTTGGACGATTTGGCGAAACGAATCCAACAAAGTCTGCGGTTGGATTGGCCCACCCTCGCGATACCAATCGGTCGAGCAGCATCGGGTCGGTGAACGGGCAAAGGGGACTCGCAAAAACAAGCCATTCGGCTCCTATTCGGTCGGACAATTCTTTGGCTCGACGCGCTGGGGTGTCGAGTGCACTAGGCATCCAGCGTGCATTGCAAAGACCGGTCTGGCTGATGAGTTCGCGATAACTTGGCGGGCCTGTCACCACGATAGTATCGATCAACGTAGTTTCGCTCAGTCTCCGAATGCACCACTCGAGCAAAGTAAGGCCATCGAGTCGACGCAAAGCGGATTCGACGCGTGGTGTTCGCTTCTCTTTGTCGCTGAATACGGCTAAATCAATCAACGCTACAGTTTGCTTTAGATTCGTTGCCATACAATGCTCCATGCGTGTAAGGGAATCGGCTGATTTGGAATCACTGGTGTCCCGGAGGGTGCAGTGCGATCAAGGTGAGAAAGAGAGGCACCACGGCATGAATGCAATCTATCGCTGCTTGTGACTGACCGCAAGCACCCTAGCGGGGCAATTGCCCCAGACGAGCTTGTCTCGTCTGAGCCAATGGTTCGTGGCTAGCAGTGAACCGTGACGTCCGATGGTCAAGCCCATCATCGGGGCGTAGCGTTGAAACAATAGGAGGGCGAGGCCACCGCTGTAAACATCTTTGCAAAGTCAATTCCATTGAAAACCTTAGGGAGGGCGAGGCTCCTGCCGAGCTTTGATTGCCAAGGTTCGGCAGGAGCCTCACCCTCCCGAGCAATGAATGACTTAGGTAAACTTGTTGGAAACATGTTTACAGGGG